>CAJONO010000119.1 GCA_905235905.1 uncultured Prevotella sp. | reverse complement strand
TCTTCATCATCCGTGCTTTTTAAGTAGATAGTCCAGACGTGCCTTGTCGTAGTCGAAATCATCAGGCAGAGGCTCTATGTCCTCGACAAGCTTCATTACTTCGGGCGAGATACGCATATCCTCGCGACGGATTTTCGGCCAGCCGTTATTTGTTGTGGCAGCCGCTTTGACCTCCGGTCGAGCCTGCTCCCACTCAGCAGAAGCCAAGCCAACTTGGCTCTGCTTTCGCTCACTCGCAGCCTTTTTCTCTGCTTTTACTTCCTCATAGAGGTGGTCGGCGAGCCACTGCTTGTTGCTTGTCGAAAGTGCCATCGAGTGGAGGAAGTTCAGCACCGTGTTCATTGAAATTGTCAAATCCATATTCACGCTGTTAAGAAATTATGGCGCAAAGTTAGTGTTTTTTTTGCAGAAAAAAGAAACTTCGACGATTTTTTCCACATTATTATCTCACAGCCCCTCCGTCGGCCAGCCCCTCCGTCGTGGCGGTCTTTTTCGGCAAAACAACGGGTGCTTGTAAAGAAAAATGCAAAAAAATTTGCACAGTTCAGGAAAAAAGCGTAACTTTGCCCGCGCAAAATAGAGGTTTTACGAGTGAAGAGCCAAGGATTCCGACTTCATTGTCGGGATTCTTTGTTTTTGCCGACCTAACCTTACTGCGAAAGAAACTAAAAACAAAAAACACATAATTAAAAGAAAAAAACTATGGCATACATGTCACAAGAAGGCTATGACAAGCTCATAGCCGAACTGAAACGCTTAGAGGGCATTGAGCGCCCCAAGGCATCGGCCGCCATCGCAGAAGCACGCGACAAGGGCGACCTGAGCGAGAACTCGGAATATGAGGCTGCCAAGGAGGCACAGGCACACCTGGAGTCGAAGATCAACCTGCTCAAGCAGCAGATTTCCGAGGCAAAGATTGTCGACACCTCGCGGCTCTCGACCGACTCGGTGCAGATTCTCTCGAAGGTCGAGATGACCAACATGGCCACCAAGGCCCGCATGACCTACACCATCGTCTCGGAGAGTGAGGCCAACCTGCGCGAGGGCAAGATTTCTATCACTACCCCCATTGCCCAGGGACTGCTGAACCACAAGGTGGGCGACGAGGTGGAAGTGACCATACCCCGCGGCACCATCAAGCTGCGCATAGAGAACATCACCGTAGGGTAGTGAATAGTTTATAGTTTATAGTTTATAGTGAATAGTTGGCGCAGCCAAATCGTAAATTCGTAAATCGTAAATAAACACAAGATGGACATCTTCTCAAAGATTGCCGCTGGCGAGATTCCCAGCTACAAGTGTGCCGAGAACGACGAGTTCTACGCATTCCTCGACATCAACCCTGTGGCCAAGGGCCACACGTTAGTCATTCCGCGCCGAGAGGTGGACTACATTTTCGACATGCCCGACGACGAGCTGGCCCGCTTCGAGCAGTTTGCCAAGCGCGTGGCCGTCGCCATGAAGAAGGCATTCCCCTGCAAGAAGGTGGCACAGGTGGTGCTCGGCCTCGAAGTGGCCCACGCCCACATACACCTCATTCCCATGCAGACCGAGGCCGATGCCGACTTCCGCAAGCCGAAGTTGGAGTTGCCTGCCGAGGAGATGAAGCAGATTGCCGACAAGATTCTTGCGGCTTTCAACGGCTAAGCAGAAGAAGGAAAAAGGGCTTAGTCACCCCCTCTCTGAGAGACATACTTGAATTAGGTCGTACTTCATACTGAATTACGTTGCAATCCATGCTGAATTGTGAGACACTTCATGCTGAATTGCAACGTAATTTGGTTTGTGGGATAGCAAAGGGGATAGAAGCCACCGTTACGGTTAGAAGTGCATGCGCACGTCGACGCCCACCTGAAGGGGCAGTCCGCGCTGGCCTATGTAGCCGCCGGAATAGGGCAGGGCGAAGGTGGCATAGTTCGTGTCGGTGAGGTTGCGGCCCCAGAGGTCGATGCTGACGGCTCCCATGTCGCAGAGCACGTGGGCACCCAGCGTGGCGTAGACCTTCTGTGCGGCGGTGTTTGCCTCGTCCCAGTAGGTCTTTCCCTGTCCGGCCACGTTGGCTCCCACCGTCACTGAGCGCAGCAGCGCGTCGGGGGCCACGTCGAAGCGGTAGTCGGCCATGAGGCTGAACATGTGTTGCGGCACGAAGGGCACCTGCTTGTTCTTATAGTCTACGGCTTTCATCACGCCGTCTGCCTTCACCGAGTCGGTATAGTCGCGGAAGGTGGCGTGGGTCATGCTGTAGGTGGCGGCCCAGCTCAGCCGGTTGTCGAAGGCGTTGCCTCGCAGGCCCAGCTCCACGCCGCAGCTGCGGCTCTTGCCGGCGTTCACCATCATGCGGCCGAAGCTGTAGTTCGAGGCCATCTTCGACAGTTGCAAGTTGCTCACCTTCAGGTAGTAGGCCGCCAAGTCGGCCTGCAGCCGTCCGGCAAAGAGGTTCAGGTGGGCACCCACCTCATAGTTCCACGATATTTCCGGCTCATACTCTATTGTCCTGTTCACCTCGTCGTAGTCGGCGGCATCGTGGGCTATGTCATAGTCGGTGCGCTGCAGGTTACGGCCGTTGGTCTGCATCTCCGTCTGCATGATGTCGCTGAACATCTGTATGTTATAGCCGCCGGCGCGATAGCCCTTGCTCACCTGTGCGTAGATGTTGCTGCCCTGGTTGCCTATCTGGTAGGTCAGTCCGAACTTGGGCAGCAGCTGTGTCGACGACTTGCTCGTCGAGCCAATGATGCTGTCGGTGAGGCGGTTGGTCTGCTCTATGACCTGGTCGCCCATCTTTGCGGCATAGTGCAGGTCGAAGGCGCCACGCGCATCGTAGTCGGCCTGGGCCTTGTTATACTCGAAGCGCAGGCCCACGGTGGCCGTCAGCCGGTCGCCTATGCGGATGTTCGACTCGTGAAACAGCGCCATGTTCGTCTGCGGTGTCTTGAAGGTTTCCTCCACTGAAAAGTGGGGAATCTCCCACACCGCGAACATGCTGCGCACACGTTCGGGCATGTAGTTCAGGATGCTCTGGGCAATGGTGGCGTTCAGGTCGGGACCGAACACTACGGGCGCGTCGGTCTTCGTGTGCAAGTAGCTGCCGAAGGCTCCGGTGGCCCACTGCCATCGGCTGTCGCCCTTGCTGCGAATGCTCAGTTCCTCGGTGACGGCGTTCATGCGCTGGTGCTGGTAGAGGGCCATGCGGTTCTGCGGGGTGTAGTCCTGGTCCATGTTCATGTGGTCGTAGAGATGCTGGTAGCTTGTGGTAGAGCTGAGCAGGAAGGCATCGGCATCGTAGAAGAGCGTGAGTCCCGTGTTCACCATCTGCCGCCTGTAGGTGTTCATAAACGTGGTCGAGGGGTCGGCTATGGTGCCCGTTGCCGTGTCGTAGATGCCATAGGGGAAGGCGTTCTGGCGGGTCGCCTGATAGTCGGTGGTGAGGTCGGCCTTCAGCCGCTGGCTCATCTGCCACACTAAGCGCAGCTTGGCCCCTGCTTCGTCGCCCTTGTCGTTCTTCTCGCCCAGGTTCGTGTTGTTGAAGAAGCCGTTCTGACCCTGGTAGAAGGCAGCCACCGAGAAGGCGAAGTTCTCGGCCGGACGGTGGAAATGGGCTATCTCTGCCCGGCGCTGCAGATGGTTGCCCAGCGAGAGGTTGATGTCGGTGCCCTGATAGCTCATGGGATTCTTCGAGAAGATGCGCACCAGTCCGCCTTCAGAGTTCTGTCCGTAGAGCATGGCCTGCGGCCCGCGGAGCACGTCGATGCGGTCGAGCATGTAGAAATGGCTGTTGAAGGCCGACTTCGACATGAGCGGCACGTGGTCGTAGTAGACCGGCACCGAGGGGGCCGCCGTGTTCAGGCGCGAGCCAGTGCCACGCATATATATAGAAGAGGTGAGGCGCGAGCCATAGGCAGGCATCGAGAACGAGGGCACGTAGGCCGAGAGGTCGCGCAGGTCGCGAATGCCAAGCTTCTCCATGTCGGCCGTGCCGAACATGCTGCTGCTCAGGGGCTGCAGGCGCAACCGGGCCGACTCCTTGGGCTGCGACACCACAAGCACCTCGTCGAGGTCTACCACACGCGACGTGTCGGCCATTTCTACATGGTCGTTGGCTGCCACGGCGCAAACGGGCTGCAGCAACAAAACACCCAAAAACTTTCGTAAAGATTGTGCGAAACTATTAATTGTCATATTCTGATATTGAAATTCGATGGTGCAAAGGTACAATTTTTTTTTACCACCTGCAAGCGAAATCACGATTTTTTGTTCCCGTCACTTCCATTTGGTTACAGATAGGCAACTATTCGTTAAATAATTTAAAAACGAGTAAAGGTATGCGCGAAAGAATGAGCCATTTCAGAAGAAACTGCTACCTTTGTAGGACGAAAAGGGAAAACCTGTAAAAACAGAAAGACCGAATTATTGAAAGTTAAAGACATTCGAATATGAACAAAAAGTTAATTGTATTGCTTTTGAACCTGCTCTTCTGCTGTGCCATGGGCAACGCACAGGAGTCACAGAAGAGCGAACTGCAACAACGTGCCGAGGCTGCCGCCAAGGACGACAATGGCAGCATCGCCACTGCCCGCTACATGTACATACGCTCCTTTGAAGACTATGTGGGCAAAGGACAGACCGCCCAGGGCGTGGACTGCGCCGTGAAAGCTACCGCCCTTTACTACAAGGAGAACTACTACAAGGAGGCCTTCGACCTGCTTCGCCGTGCCGACCAGGCCATCACGGCCAGCAATGGGAAGGACAGCGAAAAGGCCGCCCTCTACTACCTCACGTCGAAAGAGCGCATGCAGATGTATATGAAGCTGAGAAAGGCGGCCAACGTGAAGGAGCAGCTGAACATCATGGAGGGGCATGCGAGGACGGCGGCCGACGAAAACGTGAAGAACGACCTGCTCTATAACAAAGCCGTGTATTACTACACCTTCGGGCTGAACGCACAGGGCAACGCCGTCTTCAAGGAAATGGCCGGCAAACTGACAGCGAAGAAGGAATATGACAAGGTGGACGAGGTATATCGCACACTCATAGCCAACGCCCGCAAGACGGGCAACGCCAACATGGTGGCGCAGTCGTACAGCAACTACATCGTATGGAAAGATTCGGTGAGCGCCTTGAAGGTGGCCGACGAGATAGGGGCGCTGAAGCAGCAGATAGCCGACAACGAGGCTTCGATAGCCGAAAAAGACAGCTCGCTGTCGTCGCGCAAGCTCGTCATCGTGGGGCTCTGTATTCTGGCCGCCGCACTGGCCGCCGCACTGGTGCTGGGAGGCATCGTGCTGCTGCGCTTCATCCTGCTGAGCCGCAAGCAGAAGAAGACCATACGCATGGCCAACGAGAACAACGCACTGAAGGCCAAGTTCATCAGCAACATCTCTGCCCAGCTGGAACCCACGCTGAAGAAGCTCGACAACCGACAGCCCGAGGTGAAGGCCCTGCTCGACTTCTCGAATCACATACAGACGCTGTCGGAACTGGAGAACACCGCCGACGTGAAGGCTGAGACCGAGGACACGCCCGTGCAGCAGTTCTGTGAAGACATGATGGGCCAGATTCGCAACAAGGCCAAGCAGAGCGTGACGCTGGTGGTCAACGCCCCGAAGATGAGCGTGAGCATCAACCGCGAGTATGTGGGCCACATCCTGCTCCACCTCCTGAACAATGCGGTGGAATATACGCCCGAAGGCGGGAAGATTACGCTCGACTTCAAGAAGCGCAGCGCCCACACCTGCCAGTTCTTGGTGTCGGACACCGGTGAGGGCATACCCGAGGAGAAGCGCGAGGATGTGTTCAAGCCCTTCCTTGAAATCAAGGACCTCACCACGGGCGACGGCCTCGGTCTGCCTATCTGCCGGCAGATGGCCCTGAAGATGAATGGCGATCTGGAGATCGACCCGTCGTTTACCAAGGGCATCCGCTTCGTGCTCAGCCTGCAAGTGAAGTGATGAATGTCAGGACGCAAATAGGGCAATTCAGGCAGTGGCAGCACAAGCCTCATGAGGTGATGGCCATGGCGGCAGACGAACATGACTGCCCCACTTGTCACACCCACTATGTGGGCAACTATTGTCCGCGTTGCGGACAGTCGGCAAAGATTGGCCGCTACTCGTTCAAGAAAGCCTTCCTGCTCTTTATCGACGTGTGGGGACTGGGCAACCGTGGCATGTTCCGCACCCTGCGCGACCTGCTGTTGCGGCCCGGCTATATGATTCGCGACTACTTGATGGGCATGCAGATGGCCTATTTCCCACCCTTCAAGATGCTGTTCCTGCTCACGGCGCTGAGCGTCTTGGTGGCCCACGGGCTGAACATTGAGGGCAAAACCTACGAGGAGATGCGCAAAGAGAATCTGACAACCGTCGAGAACATGAGTGCAGACGATGAGCAGCGGAAGGAGTGGGGCGTGAAGGTGTTTAAGTGGATAGACAACGTGCAACAACGCTTTCCCAACATCATCACCGTAATGGGCATCTTCCTCTTCACACTGCTGCTCTATCCGGCATTCCGCCATAGCAAGAACATCCCCGACCTGCGGCTCTCCGAGTTCCTCATAGCGATGGTCTATTCGGCCAATATGACCACCATCTACGAGACCGCGCTCACCTTCGTCGGTGCCAGCAACGACCTCGTGAGCATGGCATCGGCACTCATTGTCATTCCTCTGAAGCAACTGTCGGGCTATACTTGGAAACGCACCATCTTAAGCATTGTCGGCGTCTTCGTCTTGCTCATGCTCATTATCATCGTTCTTGTGGCCATTGTTACAATCATTCTGGCCTCGATGGGCGCCCTCCCAGAGGATTGAGAGTCCATTTTCTCTTTGTTATTTCATAAAACCCGAAAAATATGAAAAAGACCATTCTGTGTGCAGTCATTGCCATTCTAATAGCCCCCCTGACCATGAAAGGCCAAAGTTACAGCGACTTGTGGAAACAAGCAGAAAAGGCCGGCCAAGACGACCTGCCCAAGAGCGAGCGAAAAGTGCTTGCCAAGATTGTGAAGAAAGCCGAGAAGGAGAAAGTCTACGGACATCTGCTGAAGGCACTGCTGACCGATGCCCGCATGGCCGCCATGCTGTCGCCCGACTCGCTGGCTCCGGCCGTTGAGCGGTTGAAGCAGCGCGAGCAGCAGTCGGCCGACCAGCCGTTGCGCGCCGTCTACCAGGCGGTGTTGTCGCGCATCTACGCTGACAACCCATCGCTCGACGACCATGCGCTCAAACTGTCGAAGAGCTATGCCGAGAAAGCCGTCAGCCATCCGAAGGAGCTGGCAGCCACGAAGACCACCGGCTACGTGCCCTTCGTGAAGGAGGACGTGGACAGCCGTCTCTTCGACGACGACCTGCTGAGTCTCATTGGCCATGAGACCAAGCAGTACCGTCCCATGTACCACTACTACATGACCACCACAAACCGCCGAGCCCAGCTGCTGAGCGCACTCAGGGTGCTGGAGCAGGACGAGCCAGAAGGGTCGATGCGGCTGAAGGACTGCGACTACATACGCCGGCTTGACTCACTTGCCAATGCCTATGCCGACCTGCCGGAATGCGGCGAGGTGGCTATCAGCCGCTATGAGTTCATGGATGGGCAGACTGACGCCACCGCCGAGCAGAAGGTGGCCTATATCGACGAGGCACTGCGCCGCTGGGGCTCGTGGCAGCGCATGAACATGCTGCGCAATGCACGTCGCGACCTCACTGCCCTGCAGTTCAATGCCACACTGGAACACAGCCTGTGGATTCCGAACAGGGAACAGCGACTGTGGTTAGGCAATCTGCGAGGCATCAGCGAGCTTACCATAAATATATATAAGGTGAAGGCCGACGGCGACATCAGCTTAGATGCCGACAGCAAGGAGGACTTCAAGAAACTGAAGCCACTGCTCACCCCCATGCCCGAACTGACGCTGAAGCGTACTTACAGCGGAAAGAAGGACTACGAACTTTCAAACGACACGCTGCAGATGGCCGGCATGCCAGTGGGTGTCTACATGATGGAGGTAGAGACCAAGCCGCAGACAAAGGTGGCCCGCACACTCTTCTTCATAAGCGACGTGCGTGTGCTGATGGAGGCTCTGCCCAATGACCACGATAACCAGCTGCGCTACGTGGTAGTCAACGGCACCACGGGCCAGCCTCTTGCCGGTGCCCAGCTGCGCTTGTGGCGACGCTACGGCTATGGCAAGGACAAGGTGCTTGCCACGCTCACCGCCGACAGCAAGGGCGAGGCCGTCTACCAATGTCAGAACCAAGAGAGACCGAACTATGCACTTGCTACGACAGACGCCGACCGTGCCTGTCCGCCACTGATAGCCATGGGCCATTTCAACTACTATGCCAACGACCGCACCTTGGAGCGGACGGCCATCTACACCGACCGAGCTATCTACCGCCCAGGGCAAACCGTTCATGTGGCTGCCATCTGCTATGAGAAACGCAAAGGCTATGAGCATGAGGTGAAGGCCGGCAAGCATGTGACGGTGTCTCTGCGCGATGCCAACTACAAGACGGTGGCGGAGAAAAAGCTCATAACCGACGAGTTTGGCACCGTCAGCACCGATTTCCCGCTTCCCGCATCAGGACTCACGGGACGCTTCACGGTTCAGGTGGGCAACCAGACGCAGGCATTCCGCGTGGAAGAGTACAAGCGACCCACGTTCCAGGTGGAGTTTCCGAAGGTGGAGCAGGACTATAAGGACGGCGACACGCTCACCGTCAAGGCCACGGCCCGTGCCTATAGCGGCGTACCCGTGCAGGGTGCCCGGGTGAAATATACGGTGGAGCGCCGAATGGCTTTCTGGTGGTTCAACTACTACCGCTACTGGCAGAGTGGCTACTTCGGCTATGGTGAGCAGAACCAGGAGGTCTATTCAGGCGAGACAACGACTGCCGACGACGGCTCGTTCGAGGTGCTGATGCCCATGGTGCTGCCACAGAGCCTGCATCCACAGTTTTATAACTTCGTGGTCGTGGCCGACGTGACCGACCAGGGCGGCGAGACCCATCAGGGGCAGTTGTCGCTGCCTTTGGGCAACCGCAAGAATGCACTCACCGCCGACCTGCCCGAAAAAATACTGGCCGAAGAGATGCCACAGCTGAAGCTGCACGTGATGAATGCCGCCGGCAACGATGTCAGTGCCACCATACGCTATCAGATTGACGGCGGGAAGTGGACGAAGGTACAGACAAACACACCCATTGTCCTGCCCAGGCTGAAGAGCGGCAAGCACACGCTGAAGGCTGAATTTGAGGGCGAGAAGCTGGAACGGGAGTTCGTGGTGTTCTCCCTCAACGACAAGCGGCCTGTCATTGAGACCGACAACTGGTTTTACGTGTCGGCTCAGCAGTTCCCCATCGACGGAAAGCCAGTCACCCTGCAAGTAGGCGCATCGGGCGATGTACACATCATTTATACAATGGTGGCCGGTAACGACATTATAGAGCAGGGAGCGGTCGACTGTTCCAATGAGCTTATCAACCGCAAGCTCGTCTACAAGCCCGAATACGGCAACGGACTCACACTGAGCTATGCCTGGGTGCGTGAAGGCAAGACCTACACCCACCACGTGCAGATTCAGCGTCCGCTACCCGACAAGCAACTGAAACTGAAGTGGGAAACTTTCCGCGACCGCCTTACGCCTGGTCAGCAGGAAGAGTGGACGCTGAAGATTGAGGCACCTGAAAATCCGGGAGCGGTCGACGAGGCCCAGACATCAGACACAGCGAAGGCCGGAGCACGATTCCAGCTCATGGCCACCCTCTACGACAAGAGCCTCGACCAGATACTCGGACAGAACGGTCAGCACCAGTGGTCGCTCGAACCTCAGAACTGGCTACCCATGGCATCGCTCCACTGGAGTTTCTTGGATAGGGGCATGGCCGGCTGTCATGGCTATAAGCACGAAGGCCAGCTCAGTGTTAGGGAGTTGCGCTTCAGCCATTTCGACCACGACTGCTTCCCCGTTTTCTCGTTGCACCGTCGCTACCTTACGCGAAATGTGATGAAGGCCGGAATGGTAGTTCAAGAGGAAGGCATGGTACTTCATGAGGTAGCTGTCGCCTCCCAGAAGGCCGTTGTAGCCTTCGATGCGGCAGGCAACGACGAGGCCATGGGAAGCCGCTTTGCAGCACCCGAGACTGCTGACGAAGATGGGACAGAGACACAAGAGGCTGAGACGCAACAGCCAGAGATGCAGATGCGTGAGAACCTGCAGGAAACCGCCTTCTTCTATCCTCAGCTACTTGCCGACTCTACAGGGCTCGTTTCGCTGAAGTTCACGCTGCCTGAGAGCCTCACCACCTGGCGCTTCATGGGCATTGCCCACTCGAAGAATATGATGCACGGCTATATCGATGGCGAAGCAGTGGCCAAGAAAGACGTGATGGTTCAGCCGAACATGCCGCGTTTCCTCCGCATGGGCGACGAGGGCACCATTTCGGCTCGCATCTTCAACACCACCGACAAGACTGTCAGCACTACGGCACAACTGAAGCTGCTGGAACCCGAGAGCAACGGTGTTGTCTTCGAGGAGCAAGTAATCTGTCTGTTAGAGGCAAACAATACGGCTTCCATCAGCTTCCGCATTCCCCAGGAGAAGCTGCAGGGCCATTCGTTGCTCGTCTGCCGCGTTTCAGCCATCGGCGACACCTTCTCAGACGGCGAGCAGCACTATCTGCCCGTGCTGCCCAACCGCGAGCGCGTCACCATTACTGTGCCCTTCACGCAGACGCAGCCCGGCACCAAGACCATCAATCTGGAAGCACTCTTCCCAAAAGCGGGAGTAAACTCTCAACCCTCACCTCTCACCTCTGACCTCTCACCTCTCACCTCTGACCTCTCACCTCTGACCTCTGACCTCTCACCTCTGACCTCTGACCTCTCACCTCTGACCTCTGACCTCTCACCTCTGACCTCAAAGCTCACAATAGAATATACGAACAACCCCGCCTGGCTCATGATCCAGGCTCTGCCCTCCGTGGCCCATCCCTACGACAACTGCGCCATCTGCCAGGCAGCAGCCTACTATGCCAACAGCATTGGCCAGCACATCTTGAAGCAGAACCCGCAGGCCAAGCACGTGTTTGAGATGTGGAAACGGGAAGATGCTTCGCTTCTCACCCTCCACTCTTCGCTCGAGAAGAATGAGGAGCTGAAAGACCTCGTGCTCAGCGAGACACCCTGGGTGATGGATGCCGACCGCGAAAGCGAACAGAAACAGAGCCTCGGCGACTTCTTCGACGAGAACCTGATGCAAAGCCGACTCAGCAACGCTGTCGAGAATTTGAAGAAGCTGCAGAACGCCGACGGCTCTTGGAGCTGGTGGCCGGAAATGCCTGGTTCGTTCTGCATGACCGTCGAAATCAGTGAGATGCTGGTGCGCCTCGGCCAAATGACCAACAAATCTCAAATCTCAACCCTCAACCCTCAACTCGACAAAGCCTTCAAGTTCATGGACAAGGAGATTCTCGAGCTTGTGGCCGAAATGAAGAAGGAGGAGAAGAAAGGCGTGAAGCAGACCTTCCCCACCTTCAAAGCCCTGCAATACCTCTATCTCTCTACGCTCGACGGGCGCACACCTTCGGCAAAGGTCAAGGAGGCACAGGCCTACCTGAAGAAGCTACTGAAGAAAGACGTCAAGAACCAGACCATCTACGAGAAGGCTCTCTCGGCCATCATCCTCAGTGCTCCTCTCTATGTGAAGAGCCTGAAAGAGTACACCGTCTATCGCGAAGACATGGGCCGCTACTACGACACGTCCCGTGCCGGCTACTCCTGGCGCGACTACCGCATTCCCACTCAGGTGGCTGCCATCGAGGCCATTCAGCGACTTACGCCCCGCGACACCGCGACCATCGACGAGATGCGCCGCTGGCTCTTGCAGGAGAAGCGCACTCAGGCCTGGGACACGCCCATCAACTCGGCCGATGCCATCTATGCCTTCCTCAATGGGAACAAACAAGCACTTGCACCGCAGGCAAAGACCCGACTCAGCATCGACGGCCAGCCGCTCGAAACGAGTGAGGCCACTGCCGGCGTGGGCTATGTGAAGACGGCCATGCCTGCCGAGGGCAAGAAGGAGTTCAAGGCCGAGAAGACATCGACGGGCACCTCATGGGGCGCTGTCTATGCCCAGTTCATGCAGAACACGAACGACATTCAGGACCAGGGCAGTGAGATCAGCGTGAAGCGGGAAATTATCACTGACCACTCACCTCTCACCTCTCACCTCTCAACCCTTACTGGCCCATTAAAAGTGGGGCAGCGCATCAAGGTGCGCCTTACCATCGAGGCCCAGCGCGACCTCGACTTTGTCGAAGTCGTTGACCGTCGAGCCGCCTGCATGGAGCCTGTCAACCAGCTGAGCGGCTACCACTGGGGCTACTACTGCGCACCGAAAGACAATGCCACGCACTATTTCTTCGACATGCTTCGCAAGGGCAAGCACGTCATCGAGACGGAATACTACATAGACCGTGCCGGACAGTACGAGACAGGCACCTGCACCGCTGGCTGCGCCTACGCCCCAGAGTTCCGTGCCACCACTCACTCAATTACATTGAAAATTGAAGATTGAAGATTGAAAACTGAACAATATGATTGCAAAGCTAAAGTCAGCACTCCTGCACATACGCACTTCTGCACTCCTTAGAGCGGCAGCAATTGTCTTTTTCTCTTCTCCACAGGCCCTCGTCCTCCCCACGGCGGCGCAAAAGCTCGTCGCAGAGAAGACCACCATAGAATGTGGAAAGAGCGCCTTCATGGAACCAGTGAAGGCCGTTTTCGAACTGAAGAACAAAGGCTCTAAGCGCCTCAACATCAAGGACATCAAGCCCGACTGCGGCTGCACGTCGTTCCACGTGTCGCGGACAAGCCTCGGCGGTGGCGACAAAAGCACTATCGAGCTGATATACAACGGCCAGACGATGGGCCACTACGTGAAGCAGTGTGCCGTCTACAGCAATGCTAACGACAAGCCCCTCTGGCTCACCATGAAGGGCATCGTCGTGGCCGAGGTGAAAGACTACAGCAAGACCTATCCCTATGCCATGGGCGACCTGCTGGCCGACAGGAACGTGCTTGAGTTTGACGACGTGAACAAAGGCGACCAGCCACAGCAAACCATCAACATCCTGAACAACTCGGACACGGAGATGACACCCAATCTGCAGCACCTGCCACCCTATTTCACCGCCACTGTCACACCCGAGAAGCTGCGCCCCGAAGAGACAGGCAAGATTACCGTGACACTCGACTCGAGGCAGATTCACGGCTACGGCCTCACACAGACCACGGTCTATTTAGCCAGCAGGCTCGGCGAGAAGGTGACAGCCGACAACGAGGTGCCCGTCTCTGTGGTGGCCCTGCCCGACCTCACCTCGTTCGAGGGGACCAACAAGCAGTATGCCCCCAAGATGACAATCACAAGCGATACTGTCCGCTTGGGCCTTATCGACGGCAAGATGCACAAGTCGGAAACCATCGTCATCACCAACAAGGGGCGCACCAACCTCAACATATCCTCGCTCCAGATGTTTACGCCAGGACTTAAGATTACGCTTGGCAAGCGCGAACTGCAACCCGGCGACCAGGCGAAGCTCAAAATTACTGCCGACCGCAACAAACTGCTACGCCAGAAGACCAAGCCCCGCATACTCATGATTACCAACGACCCCGACCATGCCAAGGTAATTATCAACGTAAGAATACAGTAGCCCTCTAGTCCGAATGCTGAAGTATATCCGTCCTTTGTAGCGGCTATTAGCCACACTAAACGAAATCGCTGTGAGATTAGGCCGTTCCATCTTATCGCTTGGCTCGTCCAAGTAATCGGCTTGCAGCTTCACTTAACGTGGAACGCTATGAGTACGACACCCACTTCGAATCGGGCATCGGCGTAGGCATTAGGGGCTACATGCACGAGGGGCCTGTCACGCTGTTTAAGGTGTCGGGCGACCTTTCGCGCCATTTCATCGCCGAGGAAGAACTGGTTAGGAATCAGGCAAAGCATGACCTTTGCAGGACTCAGCTAGTAGTCAAGCTGTCAGAGGCAGGCATAGCCTCCTATTTCCTCATGAACCCTATTGGTAATCATCACATCGTTCTGCCAGGACATCATAAAGAATTATTAGAGGAAATTCTGAAATAATCAGACGTATTACCATTTCTTCCATTCACAAACAATCGAGACCATTGATCTTGTCAGCAGAACAGTCCAATCTTGTACTTCTGAGATATAACACCCATATATTGGCTGCTGACATCAGGAACTATCTTGAACTCCAACCTCACCTCCCTTTTCTGCCTCCCGAATCATAAAAACGGTTAAATTTTATATTCCTTTTTGCATATTTTTTTAAAGAAGTTAGGCGATTTGCGAAAATTTGTGTAATTTTGTCGGTGTGTTCATAGTAACACTGCATTTTGATTGCTCAATTTTCCTGCCGAACTGGTACCTCGAAAGGGATTTTATCGAGCAAATCTAATCTACGTTGAAGTGTGCGCATAAAGCGCAGACTTCCATAGTAGATTAGAGGCTGTACCAGGCCTGGCAGGAAATATGGCAGGTCTGCGCTTTCTTTACGCCCCATAGTTAGTGCTGACTTCCCATTGAACAAAGAAAGTATTAACGAAAAAGTATTAATATGAAAAAGGTATTTGTTTTATCCATGATGGCTTTTCTTTACTTCAATGCAAGTGCGGAAAGCAATTATCCTGACGATGTTGTTGTGTCGACACCTCAGGCTGTGATATCTGATGATACAGATAGCGGAGTGGGCTACTATGGACTCGGATTCTATTCATACGATGGCGCTGAGTTTTATGGGTTATCGTTTGGTGCCTACAATTTCAATGGTGTTGGATTAGGTGTGAACATCAGGTCTAATTGGAAATTCAGCAACCACCAAAATGTTAGCAATGCCGACCTTGTCCTCAATTATTCGTTTGGTGTTTATTCAAATAGCGATGTGAAGATTCTTGTTACTCCAGAGATAGGGCCATCGTTAAGGCAGTGTGAGGAATATGACCGTGGTGATTTTAAGGAGAAGTATTATTGTGATGGCTTTGCCGGCATTAAGGCGACTTTAGCCTACAAGAAAGTTGTACTTTCAGCAGGCTATCACATTTGGGCTCCCAAATGGAAGTTTGGTAAGAACTACAAAGCAGATGGTTTTTATGCGCAATTAGGTATCAATCTGTAAAAGGTATAACTATGAATAACAAAACTTTTAATGCCGAGCATCTGGCAATTGTAATAATGGCTTCCATATCGGTTACAGGATGTAAGACCGTGGTTGTGGAGCCAACAGTAGAGACACATGTCGTGTATTCTCCAGGTGAGAACTTGACGGCTCTGACGAAGGTGCACGAGTCGGTATATCGGTGTGACTTCCCACACGGCGGTAACGGAGGGCGAAACCTGTTTATGTCTGTACGCGACAATGCAGGCAACCGAAATATCTACCGCAAAGACAACCCGACAAGTATGTCGGTAGTTCAGCTGACGGGGGGTAACAGCAAGAACATTGCACCATCGTATTGCGCAGCAACGAATTTGGTGGTCTTTGACGGATGCCCCGAAGGGAACTCCGTTAGCGACCTGTATATGGTGAATGCCACACAAGGCGGCGCCCTCAAACAGATTACCAACACGCCAAATGCCCATGAGAGATATCCCAGCATCAGTAGCGACGGCAAGAGAATCGTCTATGAAAAAGTGAATCTTGGCAGAAATGAAAAGGATACAGAACTCTGGATAAAAGATTTGCAGAGCAATGAAAACATCCAGTTAGGAATGGGGCGCACACCAGCATTCTCACCCGATGGCCGCAGCATAGTCTTCGTAAAATATGCGAGTGACGGATATACCACAAGCCTATGTACCATAAATGCTGACGGCAGCAATCTTACTCAACTGACTGATGTGAGCATGGGGTCAGTATGGCGCCCATGCTTTAGCCCCGACGGGAGAAACATCGTTTTCCAGTGTACTAAACAGCAGAAGGGTGATGCAGACCTCTATGTTTTAGACCGCAACGGCAACGGACTTACTCAATTGACTATCAACAAGTCGTTTGATGGTGAGCCTTACTGGGCAAACGACGGCAACATTTATTTCACCAGCGACCGTGGAGGACGTGACAAACACTATCAGATTTGGAGATTCCGTTATGGTCAGGCTACATCTACCTCTTCAGAAAAAACTTCAACAGAAACGATTGTTGACCAACCAATTCCACCAGTCCCATCGGGTACTATTCATATTGTTCAAAATGGCGAAACAATTACAGATATTGCCCGTCGCTATGGTGTAACCGTAAAGGACATTGTTCGATGGAACAGTCTGATGACAATGACTATTACCCCAGGAATGAAGCTTAAAGTATCGGCACAATAATGAAACAAATATCCCATTTGGTGCTTTTACTTACATTGGCAATAGCTTGCCTCAACTTGTCAGCCCAAAATTACAAGGCTGACAGGTTGAGGAAGGCTGTTGAAGTGTTGGGCTTACAGATAGTCGCTGATTCGCTGATGCCAGACACAACGATTTTAATGCCTTCAAAAGATGGGCGAACCGTTTGTCTGCGAACCGACCCGATGGGTGAAGTTGAGCATGTGGGAATTCCTTTGTTCAACGACATGCTCCGCCTGCTACAGCCTTCACCGGTCTATGATTTTCTGGAGTATGCCGTGCTGAACTGGAAATATAAAGTCAACCCGAATCAGCTTTATCTCTCAAAAGTCATCTTCAAGCAAGGCAGCTGGGAAACATTGCTGAAAGAAAAGTTGAGCGAGTGCGAATGTTTTATTGAAAACCGCGAAGACAAGCTGTATATCGTCACTTGGAAGCGTGAAGAAAAAGAAGTTGCCGTGATAGGCATCCCTATTGAATACGAACTGCTGAACAATGATACGCGACGAAATATGGAAAGGGCATTCGTTAGAGAATTGGAGGCCAGCACACCATCGCCTGCGAAGCAGAATCCTACTGTGGTCAGTGAAGAAAGCTTGAGCATTTATGGCACGGAAGGGCTGTTTGTCATCCCGGGTAAGTCCTATATCATTGACCTTCTTAATCAGAATGTCTACTACAAACTGACAACGGTCTATGAGACTGCCGACACCATTATCAATAACAAACCAGTAACGATGTCGATGGAGGCAGTGCTTCCGGTTGTGGTCATCGACCCTGAATTCCCTGCTGAGACATTTGCAAATCTGATGATGTGTGATGACGGTTCCGTGCCTGATGTGACCATCGAATTGGACTTTCATCTGAGTAACTATCACCGTCAGAAACTCACTATGCCGCTGAGCCAGTTGAAGGTATTCTGCCGCCAACAAGGATGCAACCTTTACTTTGCCTGTGATGGAGTTCAAAAGGACAAGACCCGTGGCGTGATGTTTGCAAGCAATTTGCCTAAAGGCTATAACCACCTTTTCGGTTTGCGTATTCCCACAGAACAACTTACATCTGAAGCACCAACGGTTCAGGCCGATGTCTATCTCTACATTCCGCCTATTGATAAAGAAAAGTTATTTGGAACAGCCCCGACAAAAAAATCGGGAGCAAATTTTAAACTGCCATGAGTAGAAACGTCATTTCCATAATTGCAGCTATTTTCTGTGTTACGTCTGTTATTGCACAGAACAAGACTACGCTTTTGCAACGTATTAACGAAATCAAAAGCCAGAACGAATTTTATTTCTGGGATCAGTATACTCATCCCAATGCTGATACAGCCAAGATTGGTGCAACAAAGCGTCTACTACTTGATGTCAACAGCAATCGAAGCGATGATGCCCAACTCAGTGTTGAAGAAGTTATGCCCCATGCAAGCTACATCAATATTGACCGTGGTAATCTGAAACAATACTTTGTGTATCTCAAGAAAACTGATGCCATTGCTATAGGTGGAGGTTCAGCCACATTGCCTGTTGCCAATACTCCTGTCGTTGGAGTACCAATTAATACGCCAGCTGTTACACCTTCATCCCAACGTCCATTTGTGCCTGATGCTTTTGTACAGAGAATTATGGATACTAAATACTTCGTGAGAGTCTGTAAGTTGTTGAGATCACTCCAAACACAAGGACAGATTCTCCAGTTCGGCAAGTTGAAAGATGTTGAGGACTACAGTTCGCTCGACCTTATCCTGTTCGACATGCAAAGCCAACAGATAGTAACAATGCTTTCGCCAGTCACTGCAACAGGAAGCCGTACTAACGTTGTTAATGGTTCTGAAGATTCACTCGACAATTACCCAACCAACATGACTGCTGCCATTTGGTATATAAAGAAATAAAAAAGTACAGACGGAAAATGAAAAGAATACTTATATTTGTCTCACTCTTTACCTTTGTCATTGGAGCAATGGCACAAGACATTGACTTTACTATTGTTGACGGCATTCAAAACAAGACGGTCAAAAGTAGAATGGAAAGCGGTATTTCAAAACTGCTCACAGAGATTAACCAAGCTTGTGCACAGGAAAGAGCATTGCGGTTGGATGGCATTGATATGGCCCTCAGTGGCAAACGCTCCCTACAGGCACTTTGGAAGAATCTCCATTTCCTTGTAGAAGACAACACGATTGTTGAGCGTTGCCTCACTTCAGCTGAAGGCTATGTCATCCGCAACATCTATACTCAGGTGAATCCCATGATAGAGGGATATAATGATGAACCAGAACGTGCTCTGACCATTCGCTTACTACGCGATGGTCAAATAGCAAGTGTAACTATGGCAGCAAGCGATGCCGTCTATGGGCGCATCATGGAACAAGGTCTTAGCGTCACCGACTTAGAACGACGAACGACCATTCTTAGCTTCGTTGAGAACTACCGTAGTTTCTACGACGAAAAGGATATCAACTCTATTGACCGCGTTTTCAGTGACGATGCCATTATCATTACTGGAACGGTACCCATGCAAAAGACTTATTCAAACGATATGGGGGCTTGGCGCGAACAGATAAAGTATAAGGTACATAACAAGCAGCAGTATCTCAGCAGGCTAAGGGCAAATTTCAATCGCAATAAATATATTAAGGTGACATTCAGTGATGTGGAGGTTGTGCGTCACCCTGCCAATCCAAACTACTATGGTGTCACCCTGCACCAGCATTGGAAATCGAGCACATACGAGGATGACGGGTATCTACTCCTTATCTGGGAATTTCCCGATGGCGAAGACCCTATCATCCACTATCGCACCTGGCAACCCGATCGCATAGGTTCACACTCGCTGACTAAAGACGAAATCATCAACATCATGGATTTTAACATTCCTACCTTGGATTAAAGAAGTTAAAGTATGAGAAAGAAAATATTGCTTACAATCTTGATAATGTGCCTTGCCTATCAAAATGTGGCAGCACAGCAAGAAGTGAAAATTGAGAGTTTCACGGCTACCACTGACCATATACCCAGCGCAGACCGTAAAAAAGACTCGAACGGTGTTCCTTGTGCATTGGTCAAGGTGCAGGTTATTGATGACATAGAACGCGTAGAAGGTAATAAAATTGGGGATATCATTAATAAAGGTGTGGAAAAGTGGATATACATGTGCAAAGGATCCCGAAACGTTCGTCTTCATTTTAAGAACCATCTACCTGTCAAGGTAACCTTTAGAGACTTCAGAATTAACGGACTGGAGAGCAACAGGGTCTATGAGTTAGTTATCAACATGCCAAACCTGCCATCGTCATCTGAGCAAATGGAAGTTAAGGGCAACAATATGCTAATGAGGGTTATACCTGCTAATGCCATCATTACCATCTGGAGTGATGACAATCCGAGGAAAATTTATCGACCAGAAAATGACGGCTCATTAAGCATACATCTGCCTTATGGCAGGTATTATTACAAAGCCAAAGCCGAAGGCTACAACGACTTGGATGGCAGTGTGTTCGTGAGCGATCACAACGACTGGGAGAACGTCATCCTTACCCCCATCATGGGAATCCTTACTATCAGTTGCCCAACTCCGAAGACCACGTTCTATCTTGACGGCAAACCTTTGGAAAAAAATGCAAAAGCCACCTTATGGACAGGACAGGTAGTCCCTGGTACACACAGTGTAGAGGTGAAGCGCAACGGGCATTATGACCAACAGAAGCAGGTCATCGTTTCTCCCAACCAGGATACCTATCTGCAGTTTGAAAGCCTTAAGACTGAGGCTGAAGTGAAGAAGGAACGGAAACAGGCAGCAAAAAAAGAAAAGCAGCAGAAGCAACAGACCGATAAAGAGGAAGAAGAACCACATCTGTTAGTAGACAACGAGCAGACTGTGAGGCAGTCTGCGGAGAAATCTGTCACACGGAAGGTAACGGCAGAAACTCCTGATAATAGGGCTTTCGTATTTGGACTGCGTACTGGTGTCAACATGGCATCCATAGCTTTGAGTAGCGACGCGCATGGTGATAGTAAGATGACTGCATCATTTCATGCTGGTGTCAATCTTGACATGAGGATTACCAACAACCTGCATTTGAATACTTCGCTGCTCTATTCACAAAAAGGCTATAAATACGAAGATGGAGTATATAGTTCAAGTATGGGGTATTTAAACGAGACTGCCACTGCGCATTTTCTAACGTTGCCCATACAGCTGTCATATAGGATAGGCATGTTCCAAATTAATTGTGGACCGTATATTGAGTACGGATTAGGCGGAGAGATTGAATACGGAAGTTATAGTTCCAGAATTGACACCTTCGAGCATTTCGATGCTCTCAACTATGGAATAACGGTGGGAGTGGGAAGGACGTTGTGGAAGAGATTTTATCTCGGTGTCAACTATGAGATGGGCATGTCCGACTATGCCAACCGAAATATCGCCATCAGCTTGGGCTACAATTTTTAACTAAGATTATATGGATATGAAGACAACATACAAACTTTTAATTGGCGTCTGCGCCCTAATGCTCTTCGCTACATCGTGTACGGATACTATGCCATACGCAGAAGAGGAATATAACAACACGTACCTCTACCTTCCATACAATATAACAATCAAAGACGGAGAGACCAGCGGTGACTTTACTGTCAATTGTAATGGAGAATGGTGGATATCTAGCAGTCCATACTGGGTGAACCTTGATCAATACAGCGGTTCAGGATATACCTCTATTCATTTCACAGTTGACGAATATACTGGCACCTCAAATAGGTGGGGTTATTTGAGAGTAAAAACATACAATGGCATGAAAGAAGATGAAATACGTATTACACAGGAGCCGACCACCCCTTTTAAAGCGTATATGAATACAACAACTGATTATAAGGCAGAAGGTGGCTCGGAGTTATTGTATGTCGAAGCCAGTGCAATAAAAAGCTGGACCGTCACAAGGTCGGACACATGGGTCCATTTTAGCTACAGCACTAACACCTCTTCTTCTTACACGGGAAAAGGAAAAAGTTTTGTAAGTATTTATGTTGACGAAAACCCAAATTCTTCGTCACGAAGCAGCACACTTGTAGTGAGGTGTGGAACGAAAACAGAGTCAATTAGAATAACTCAAGAGCCCGCCACCACGTTTAGGGCGTATATGGCAACAACCGATTATAAAGCAGAAGGTGATTGGTGGATATTAAATGTCGAAACCGCTGCTTCAAAAAACTGGACCGTCACAAGGTCGGACACATGGGTTCATTTTAGCTACAGCACTAACACTTCTTCTTCCTACACGGGAAAAGGAAATGCTTCTGTAAGAATATATGTTGACGAAAACCCATATTCTTCATCACGAAGCAGCACTCTGAGGGTGACGTGTGGAACAAAAACAGAATCAATTACAATCCGTCAGGCTGGGCAATCGTCATCCACGCTGGCAGTCAGCAGTAGCTATGTGGTACTTGGATGGGACGCGACAACAAACACTAATACCTTCACAATTACTTCATCAACCTCATGGCGAATCACGAAGAGCAGTGGCTCATCATGGCTTACTGTGAGTCCTTCGTCAGGGACAGGGAACAAAACCATCACCTTGTCAGCCCCATATTATACCGATCTTTCTGGGAGGGATGCGACACTGACCATTACCACCACATCTGGAACTACAGTGACGAAAACAGTATCAGTCCATCAGTATTGAATACAATATACTCGAGTTCTAATACTGAAGCACTCGAGCACGGATGCCAAAGTACTGGAGTACGGATGCCAAAGTACTGGAGTACGGATACCAAAGTACTGGAGTACGGATACCAAAGCACTGGAGTACGGATGCCAAAGTACTGAAGGCGTACTGCAGGGAGAAAGAAAGACGGCCCTTAGTCTGAAGTGACTGGGGGCCGTCTTTCTTTGGATGGTGTAGTGCGGTCTTAGTTAATGAGGAATGTCTTGGTCTTGCCCTTGTAGGTGGCCTTCACCGTGGCACGATGGTCTTTGTCGGTGACAATGCTGAATGTCACGCCGGGGACGTTGGCCTTGGCATCGATCTTCGAGCCAGCCTTCCTGGGGGCGTAGAGCTGATAGGTCGAGGCTTCCATCAGTCCGTTCTGGTTGGTAGCCATGAGCGGACGCTCGGGAATGTTGAGCTTCTGGCCGTCGACGGTGATGGTGACCTGCGGCACGACGGGAGCCGTGTGGTCTGCACCCTTCGAGAAACTGATGCCGTGGAGGTCGAAGAGTCCCTGCGGGCGCTGCGGCTGCTGGGGGCCACGACGACCCCAAGGTCCCTGTTGCGGCTGTTCGGGCTGTTTCACCTCAGGGCCTTCGGCCACGAGGTAAATGGCGTGCTTGCCGGTGAGCCCTTCGACAGCAGGCACGGCTGCATAAAACATCGCCCTCTCGGTAGACGCAGGCACGTCGACCACACCTATCTCCTGCCCTTTCCAGGGGTCGTCGAGCTTGATGCGAATCTTAAAGGCACCCTTGCCACTGGGCGTCAGACTGAGACCGAGTGTGGTGTTGTCGCCCTTCTTGGTGCCCTCGAATGCCTTGCAGCCCTTGGTGTCCTGAGCCAGGCCGCCGAAGCCGAAGTACTTGAAACCGATGATGCCGCCGTTCTGAATGCCGGCCAAGTCCATCGAGTTGTTCCACACGTCGTGGTTGTCCTGCATATATTGGCCGCTGTTCGGACCGTACATGAAGCAGGCCAGACCTGCGCTATAATAATTATAAGGTGGCAGACCGAAAATCTGGAAGCCCTCGCTGGTCACCTCGGCACCCGTATAGGTGTTGCCGTCGGCGGCAGCAGCCGTCCACTCATTGCCTTTCACGAAGGGGTCGTAGCCGGTGATGCGCACCTTGCCGCCCTTGCTGACGGGCTTCTTGTCCCACTCAATCTTCACCGGGGCCACCATGGCCTGACGGGCATTGCCGAAGCCACGCGGCGGACGGTGATAGAACACGTACCACTGGCCGTTGATTTCCTGAATAGAGCCGTGGGTGTTGTGGCCGGCATTGGTGGTAATGAGTTTCGAGCCGTCTTCATTCAGCACAACGCCACGCGAGTCGACCAGCACTCCTCCCGACCGCCACGGGCCAAGAGGCGAGTCGCCGTAGGCATAGCGCAGGGCCGAGTTGGTATTGCCCAAGCCATATTCCTGGCCACTGTAGCCGCTGAACACCATGACATACTTATTGCCCACCTGCCGAATGCTGCTGGCCTCGAAGAAGTTGAAGTCGAGCGGGTTCTGACCCTTATAGAGTGCCTTATACTCGCTGCCCTCCTTGTCGAGCAGTTTGCCGTCGCGGCTGCTGGCAGGGATGAAGGGGTCTATCAGTTCGGTGCCCGGGCGCTTGGAGAACATGGTGTTCTGGTCGAGCTCGCAGGCCGTGGAATGCTGGAATCCGTAGAACACGTAGGCACGGTAGCCCTTGTCGTAGTCCTTGTCTTTCTTGTTGGTAATGTGCTCAATGAACACCGAGGGGTCGAAATCGATGAGCGAGCCATCGACACAGCGTGTGCCGTCGGGGGTGAGGTTCACTGGCGTAAAGGGGCCGTTGGGGCGGTCGCCCTTGCACACCATGGCAATGCGGCCCCAGCCACGGCTGTGGGGATAGAGCCAGTAGGTCTTCTTGCCGGTCGTGCGGTCGACGGTCTCCACGAGGTCGGGAGCATACATCGTGTCCCACTGCCCGTTGACAAACCACGAGAAGATGGGGCCTTCGTCGCGCCAGTCGTTCAGGTTCTCGACGGGTGCCGACCACATGCGAATGTCGTTGCCGCAGTAGGCCGTATAGGTCACGTCGTGTGAGCCAATGATGTAGGCCCGCAGCTTGCCCGGCTGGTCAGGGTCTTCAAACACGCGGGGCTCGCCGTCGGGCAGGTGCTCCCACAGGGGAAGGTAAGGATTCTGCGCACTCACCATCAGGGTGGTGGTTAGCGAGAAGAGGAGAATAAGTGATTTCTTCATAATGCCTTGTATAATTAAGATATTTGCTTCTATCATAGAAGTCACGCTCGGAAGCGTGACCTACTACTTGGACGGTGCAAAGTTAGCTGAAAAATCAAAAAAACTGTTCTACATTTGTTTCATAAACTATCAAATTGGATATTCTTGAGAGTTTTTCGCATGATTCTGCCGTTGATTCACAATAATTTTTTACCTTTGCACTCAAAATCGTGAATAGTAAATCCGTAAATAGTAAATATCTATGGTTTCATTGTTGCAAAAGTGGTTGACGGTATTTGGCCGCTACCTAATTCTGATGGGGCGCACGTTCTCGATTCCCGAGCGTTTTCGCATGTTCTGGAAGCAGTACGTGAAGGAGATGAGCCAGCTGGGCATCAACTCCATCGGCATTGTGCTGCTCATTTCGTTTTTCATCGGAGCCGTCATCTGCATCCAGATGAAGCTCAACATCCAGAGTCCGTGGATGCCGCGCTGGGTGTCGGGCTATACCACTCGCGAAATCATGCTCCTTGAGTTCTCCAGCAGCATCATGTGTCTCATCCTGGCAGGCAAGGTGGGCTCGAACATTGCCTCGGAATTAGGCACCATGCGGGTGACGCAGCAAATCGACGCCCTCGAGATTATGGGTGTCAACTCGGCCAGCTACCTCATCCTGCCCAAAATCATGGGCCTGCTCACCATCATGCCCCTGCTGGTCATCTTCTCGTCGGCCATGGGCATCGTTGGTGCATACGGCACCGCCTACGTGGGCCATATCCTGCCGCCTGAAGACCTCACCTTGGGCCTGCAGCATGCTTTCATCCCCTGGTTTGTGTGGATGTCGATCATCAAGAGCCTGTTCTTCGCCTTTATCATCGCCAGCGTGTCGGCCTTCTTCGGCTATACGGTCGAGGGCGGCTCGGTCAATGTGGGCAAGGCCTCGACCGATGCCGTCGTGTCGTCGAGCGTACTCATCCTTTTCAGCGACGTCTTCCTCACCCAGTTGCTGAGCTAAGAATAGTTGCCTATGCAGTGGACCGACAGCATCCGGCAGGTGAAGATATGGCTCGTGGTCTCGGCCATTGCCATTGCCGCTACCTCTCTGCTCGTGTCCCACTACTTGGTGCGCGACCTCCAGGCCGAAGAGCACCACAAAATGGAGATTTGGGCCGAGGCCATGCATGCCATCAGCCAGGCTACCGACTCCACCGACCTCACCCTGGCCACCAGCGTCATTGAGGGCAACAACACCATCCCCGTCATTGTGATGGACGAGCAGGCCAACGTGACCGACTGGCGCAACATCGAGATTAGCGCTGACGATACGCTTGCCTATCTCTCTGACTACGGACGGCAGATGAAAGCCACTGGCAATGCCATCAAGATAGAGCTGGGCGACTGGGGCGAATATCTCTACGTGTGCTACGACGAGTCGACGCTTCTGAAGCGGCTCACGCAGTTTCCCTACTGGCAGCTGGGCATTGTGCTCATTTTTGCCGTTGTGGCCGTCTTCGCCCTGCTCTCCTCAAAGCGGGCCGAGCAGAACAAGGTGTGGGTGGGACTGTCGAAAGAAACCGCCCACCAGTTAGGCACTCCCATCTCCTCGCTCATGGCCTGGGTGGAGATTCTGAAGGAGAACTATCCGCACGACGAGCTGATACCCGAGATGGAGCAGGACGTGAAGCGGTTAGAGCGTATTGCCGAGCGCTTCTCGAAGATTGGGTCGCTGCCCGAACCCGTCGATGCCTCGCTCAACGAGGTGCTCGACCACGTCATTGCCTATATGGACAAGCGCACGTCGCAGAAGGTGGCCATTAAGGGCCATTATCCTGACCATCAGGTCATTGTGAAGATGAATGCCTCGCTCTTCGAGTGGGTCATTGAGAACCTCTGCAAGAATGCCGTCGACGCCATGGAGGGCGGCACGGGCAAGATAGACCTCTGGCTGCTGGAAGAGGGCGACATTGTGGCCATCGAGGTGGCCGACAACGGCAAAGGCATCCGCAAGAAGAACATTGGCAACGTGTTCCGCCCAGGCTTCACCACCAAGAAGCGCGGCTGGGGCCTCGGCCTCTCGCTGGCCAAGCGCATCGTGGAGGCTTATCACAAGGGGAAAATCTTCGTCAAGCAGTCGGAGGTGGGCCGCGGCACTACCTTCCGCATAGAGCTGCGCCGCAAGTAGTGGCAACGGGAGAATTCCGAAACATTGCATATTTTATAGCGTACTTGAACAGAACATTTTTCATAACAGAATAGGAGAAAGACCGATGGAATCGAATTTCGTAGACTATGTGAAAATACTATGCCGGAGCGGCAAGGGCGGACGCGGCTCAATGCATCTGCGCCACGTGAAGTATAACCCTAACGGCGGCCCTGACGGAGGCGACGGCGGCAAGGGTGGCAGTGTCATACTGCGTGGCAACCACAACTACTGGACGCTGCTGCACCTGCGCTACTCACGCCACATCTTTGCCGAGCACGGCGGTAACGGCGGCAAGGACAAATGCCACGGCACCGACGGCAAGGATGCCTATATCGACGTGCCCTGCGGTACGGTGGTCTACAACGCCGAGACGGGAAAGTACCTTTGCGACGTGACCTACGACGGCCAGGAGATAGTGCTGCTGAAGGGCGGCAGGGGCGGTTTGGGCAACTTCCAGTTCCGCTCGGCCACCAACCAGGCTCCGCGCTATGCCCAGCCGGGCGAACCCATGCAAGAGATGACCATCATTCTGGAGCTGAAGCTGCTGGCCGACGTGGGCCTCGTAGGCTTCCCCAATGCGGGCAAGTCGACACTCGTGTCGGCCTTGTCGAACGCGAAGCCCAAGATTGCCAACTACCCCTTTACCACCATGGAACCCTCGCTGGGCATCGTGGGCTATAGGGACAGCAAGTCGTTTGTCATGGCCGACATTCCCGGCATCATCGAGGGTGCCAGCGAAGGCCGCGGACTGGGCTTGCGCTTCCTGCGACACATTGAGCGCAACTCGCTGCTACTCTTCATGGTGCCCGGCGACACCGACGACATTAAGCACGAATACGAGGTACTGCTCAACGAACTGCGGCAGTTCAACCCCGAAATGCTCTCGAAGCACCGCGTACTGGCCATTACTAAATGCGACCTGCTCGACGACGAGCTTATTGAGATGCTTCGCCAAGAGATAGAAGCCCCCCCTTCTGCCCCCAAGGGGGCTACAAATGTCCTGCAGCATGGTAATGAAGCCCCCTCGGGGGCCGTAGGGGGGGCTTCTGTTCCTATCGTCTTCATCTCTGCCGTCACTGGCTTCGGACTGGAAGAACTGAAGGACGTGCTGTGGCGCGAACTGAACGCCGAGAGTAACAAGCTGCAGGCCATCACCCAGGACGACAGACTCGTTCACCGCGACAAGGACATGACCTTCTTTGCCGAGGAGCTGGCCGACGAGGGCGAGGATGAAGACATAGAATATATTGACGAGGACGAAATTGAAGACGTGGAAGACCTCGACGATTTCGAATACGAAGAATAAGTCCACATAGCCGCCATGACTCCTGTTCTCACCTACTATTCCCTGTGCCGTAGCGTCACCGCCTTCAGTACCACGCGCCAAGGCGGTGTATCGCAAGGCAACTATGCCTCGCTTAACGTCAATGCCTTCTGTGGCGACACCCCCGAGGCCGTGAGCGAGAATCGCAGGGAGCTATGCCGACAACTTGGACTTGCCGACGCGGGCAAGCTCGTCATTCCCCATCAGGTACACGGCACGGAAGTGCTACAGCTTGCAGCCGACTTCTTCTCCCGCCCTGAGGCAGAGCGGCAGGCCATGCTCGAAGGCATCGATGCCGTGATGACCGATGTCAGCAACGTCTGCATCGGGGTCTCGACAGCCGACTGCATACCCCTCATCCTCTACGACCCCGAGCACCATTGCGCCGCCACCATTCATGCCGGCTGGCGGGGCACAGTGGCCTGTATAGCAGAGAAAACCCTCGACCGCATGGTCAGGGTCTATCACAGTCGGCCTGAAAAGCTGCAAGCCGTCATTGGGCCAGGCATATCCCTGAAGAACTTCGAAGTGGGGCAGGACGTCTACGAGCAATTCGGCAATCAAGCCTCCGGGGGCAGTCAGATAGCCTTCAGACTGCCGGCAAGTGGCTATCAGAAAGATGGTGGGCTGTTGACGTGGCACATCGACCTGCCTCGGTGCAACCGATTGCAGCTGCAAGGCAGGGGTATTCTCCCTGAAAACATCTACGACTGCGGCATCTGCACCTACGACCATGCCGACCAGTACTTCTCCGCCCGCCGGTTGGGCATCAGCTCCGGCCGCATCTTTACGGGCATCGTACTGCATGAAAAAGAATAATCATCCAAACCAGCATCCACTTATGTACCGAACACCGATAGCCCTATTGCTGCTCCTGTTTCTTGGAACAAATCTTTTCGCCCAGCAGCGCTCTTTCGACGACGACCAGAGCAACCCTTTTGCCGACGGCAACCAGTTTACCGTGTGGCTGAAGGTCATTCCCGACAGCGACTGGTGCTTCCCCCTGCCCGGTGCCAAGGTGCTCAGCACATACGCCGAGGGCCGTGGGCGCAATCACCGGCATTCGGGCGTCGACCTGAAGACCTTTGCCGGCGACTCCATCCGTGCCGCTTTCGATGGCAATGTCATCCTGTCGAAACCTGTTTCGGGCTACGGCAACTGCATCGTCATACGCCATGCCTATGGCATCAAGACACTCTATGCCCACAACGTGCGCAACCTTGTGAAGAAAGGCGATTTCGTCAGGGTGGGGCAGGTTGTTGCCCTCACTGGCCGAACGGGGCGAGCCACCACCGAGCATCTGCACTTCGAGGTGCGGGTGGCCGGCTACCACTACGACCCCTCGATTCTCTTTGACTTCAGCACACAGCAGCTGAAAAAGCACAAACTGGTGTTTAAAAGAAACGGGAAAGTGAAAACGAAACGATAGTTTAGGGGCTGAAAGAAAAAAGTGTTTGTTTTTTTTGTTTTATTCCAATAATTTTGCGTAATTTTGTACCCGAAATAGCAATTTAACAATAACTTTATTTATTTATGCAAAAAAGAATTCTTATGCTGATGACATTGCTGTTGACGCTCACGTTGACCGCAATGGCACAAATTACGACTTCGAGCATGGCCGGACGCGTGACCATCGATGGCAATGACGACACTGCCATTGGTGCCACTGTTCAGGCTGTGCATGAGCCATCGGGCACCCGCTACACGGCGGTGACCAATGCCAATGGCCGTTTCTCAATTCAGGGTATGCGAACGGGAGGCCCATACGCCGTTACCGTGAGCTACATTGGCTTCCAGCCTAAAACCGTCAGGGACGTGACGCTGCAACTGGCCGAGACCTACAACCTGAACGTGGCGCTCTCGGAAGATGCCACCCAGCTCTCTGAGGTCGTAATCAGTGGCCACGCTTCGAAGTTTGCCGCTGAGAAGACGGGTGCCTCTACCAACATCACCAGTGCCCAGATTGTCAACCTGCCCACGGTGAGCCGCTCCATCACCGACGTGACGCGCCTCTCGCCCTACGGCGGCAATGGCATGAGCTTTGCCGGTACCGACGGTCGTCTGGGAAACTTCACCGTCGACGGTGCCAACTTCAACAACAACTTTGGTCTTAGCTCGGCACTGCCCGGCGGCGGCAGCCCCATCTCGCTCGATGCCATCGAAGAGCTGCAGGTGGTCGTCTCGCCCTACGACGTTCGCCAGACCGACTTCATCGGCGGCGGTGTGAACGCCATCACCAAGAGCGGTACCAACATCTTCAAAGGGTCGGCCTACATCTACCACAAGAACGAGAACATGCAGGGCGATGCCGTAGACCATGAGCAGATACCCAGCGCCAGGGAGAAGAGTTCGAACACCACCTACGGCTTCACGCTCGGCGGACCCATCATCAAGAACAAGCTGTTCTTCTTCGTCAACGGCGAAATGTCGAAAACGCCCACCGTTGTCAACCGCTGGCGCGGCTCGGAGGACGGCGTGGCCGATGCCGACAACTACATTTCGCGCACCAAGCTCGCCGACTTGCAGCGAGTGTCAGAGTTCGTGAAGAGCAAATACGGCTACGACACTGGCTCGTGGACCAGCTTCCCTGCCGACGAGAACAACTACAAGCTGCTGGCCCGACTCGACTGGAACATCACCGACCAACACCACCTGTCGCTGCGCTACAATTATACCAGCGACAAGGCATGGAGTCCGGTCAACCGTACGTCGATGGATGCCGGCGTGGCCTCGTCTTACGACCGTATGGGACAGTTCTCCATGTCCTACGCCAACTCCATGTATGCCTCGAACAAGAAGGTACATTCCTACTCGTTCGACCTGAACAGCCGTCTGAGCGACCGCCTTTCGAACCAGTTCCTGGCCACCTACTCGAAGATGCAGGACCCCGTTCGCGAGAGCGACTCATCCGAGTTCCCCTTCATCGACATTCTCGATGGCGACGGCCAGAACTACATTGCCCTGGGCTATGAGCTCTTCACCTGGAACAACGCCGTGAACAACACCGTGTGGAACGTGAAGGACGACCTGACCTACTACTTAGGACAGCACAAGATTACTGGCGGCGTGAGCTACGAGCACCAGATGGCCGACAACCAGTACATGCGTAACGGCACCGGCTATTACCGCTACAGCAGTCTCGACGACTTCCTGACCGGAGCCGCCCCCGAGATTGTAAACCTGACCTATGGCTACGGTGGCGAGTCGAAGCCCGCCTCTCGCGTACAGTATAATAAATTGGGTGTCTATCTGCAGGACGACTGGAACATCACCGACCGCTTCAAGCTGACCTACGGCTTGCGCGTAGACGGTCTGTTCTTCAACAACAGCGACCTGATGACCAATAACTACATCTACAATCTTGACTACTTCGGCCGTCACGTCGACACCGGCAAGTGGCCCGACAGCAGCATGACCTTTTCGCCACGCGTGGGCTTCACATGGGACGTTTTTGGCAACAAGAGCCTGAAGGTGCGTGGCGGCACGGGCCTGTTCATGGGCCGTCTGCCGCTGGTGTTCTTCACCAACATGCCCAGCAACTCGGGCATGATGCAGAACAATGCCAAGCTCAGCGGCACTGGCGCACGTAACTCTGACGTGACCGACATGAGCCAGTTTGCAGGCGGCTTAGTGACCGATGCCAACGGCCATGCCACCATCGAGGCACTGAAGCAGAAGCTCTTCTCGCTGGGCTATCCTGAGAACATCACACCGGCCGACGGTGTGCGCCAGTCGACCATCTGCGGTGTCGACCCCTCGTTCAAGCTGCCACAGGTATGGAAGACCTCGCTGGCCGTCGACTACCAGCTGCCCGTGTCGTTCCCCTTCACGGTGAGTGCCGAGGCCGTCTTCAGCAAGACCGTCAATGCCGTGTGCATCAGCGACTGGAGCGTACCCAACGTGGGTGGCTTCGCCCGCTTCAACGGTGTCGACAACCGTCCCATCTATCCCAGTGGCTACCACGTGGGGCAGGGTGCCTTCGTGCTTGAGAACACCAGCAAGGGCTACGGATGGACGGGCAACGTCACAGTGAACACACAGCCGGCCGAATGGATTAGCCTCATGGCCGCCTACACCCACACCGTCAACAAGGAGATTACCGGCATGCCTGGCTCGAATGCAGAGTCGGCATTCACCTACGTGCCCACCAACGAGGGTCCCAACTTCATCAAGCTGCACAACTCGCAGTTCGTGACCCCCGACCGCATCGTGGCCAACGCCACCATTCACGACAAGTGCGGCAACCACTACTCGTTCATCTATGAGAGCTGGCGCGGCGGCTACAACTATTCGTTCATGACCGCCAACGACATGAACGGCGACGGCTACAACTATGACGCTATCTACATTCCTACCGACGGCGAAGTGGCCGATCGCCTTTTCCGCTTCGTCAGCGACGACGACCGCGACCGCTTCATGGCCTACGTACATGCCAACGACTACCTGAAGAACCATCAGGGCGAGTATGCCGAGGGCTACAGCCTCTATTCTCCATGGGTGCACCGCATAGACTTCAGCTACAAGCACGACTTCTGCCTGAATCTGGGCAACACCAGCCACACGCTACAGCTCAGCTTCGACATGAAGAACGTGCTCAACTTCTTCAACTCGAAGTGGGGCGTGAGCAAATACCTGAATCCGGAGATTGGCACCGACCCGCGCATCCTCAAGTACGAGGGCGTCGATGCCGAGGGATATGCCACCTTCTCGACACCGGCCTCAATCAACGGCAATACCGAGACCTGGACGCTCAACCACGGCATAGGCCAGTGCTGGTATGCATCGGTGGGCGTGAAGTATATGTTCGAAGGCAAGCGCAAGGACGACTGCGGATGCGGCAACAAGCGCGAGGCTGCCTACGTGAAGGACAACGACAAGCTGAACCGCCTGACGGCCGAGATGAACCGTCTGCAGGCACAGGTGAAGCAACTTGAGAGCCAGAAGAACAAGCCCGTGGGCACCAACGCCCAGGCTACCGTGGTAGAGAAGGAGAAGATTGTAGAGAAGGAGAAGATAGTCGAGAAAGAGACCGTGGTCGCTGCTCCCTATCTCGTGAACTTCGGCATTGGCTCTACCGAGCTGGCCAACAGCGACAAGGTGAACCTGGAGTCGGTAGCCAAGAGCATCAAGGCTACTCCCGGCAAGAAATACTTGGTTTGCGGCTATTCTGACAATGCCACTGGCAAGAAGCGGCAGAACGCCAAACTGGCCAAGGAACGCTCGCAGCGTGTCTACGACTTGCTGGTCAATCAGTACGGAGTGTCTGCCAGCCAGCTCGTGGTCGATGCCAAGGGCAGCGTAGGCGCCCTCTATCTGAACGACCCGCAGCTCAGCCGCTCGGTGACCATCACGGAAGTAAAGTAAACAATAGTAACAAAAAGAAATAGAGGATTATGAAACTGAAATATTTCATTCCATCGCTTGTAGCGCTTACGACAGTGCTCATGACCAGTTGCTCTGAGGACAACGACCCCACCTATCTCAGCGAGATACGCGTGTCGCAGTCGTATGTAGCCTTCCCCGCAGAGGGCGGAGAGGTGAAAATCGACCTCACCACAACGGGCGACTGGAACTTCAAGAAGCAGTTCCAGAAGATAACGAAAAACGATGACGGCACACGCGACACTACCTACTTGGAAGCCCCCGAATGGCTCACCATCTCGGCAGTGAGCGGTGCCGCCGGCACACAACAGCTCACCCTCACGGCCACCGCTGCCAGCAAGACCCGCGAGGCCACGCTCCTGCTGCTCTGCGGCTCGGCCACACAGCGCATCAACCTGATACAGATGACCGAGAAGGTCGAGGCAAAGCTCGTGACCTGTGCCGAAGTAATCAGTGGCACCGAGGGCACCGCCTATCGCGTGAAAGGCGTGTGTACGTCGATTGCCAATACCACCTACGGCAACTGGTATCTCACCGACGAGACCGGCACCGTCTACGTCTACGGAACCCTCGACAAGAAGGGAGCCACGAAGAACTTCCTGAGCTGGGGCATGGAAGTAGGCGACATTGTCACCGTAGAGGGCCCGATGAAGAATTATAACGGCACCATCGAGCTGGTCGACGTAACGGTCGTCAGCATCGAGAAGTCGCTCATCAAGGTCGACTCGCTCAGCGTCAGCAGCGGAGAGATGCCCAAAGAGGGCGGTCTCATAGCTGCCTACGTCAGCTGCAAAGGCCAGGGCATATCGGTCGAGGTGCCTGCAGAAGCCATGGATTGGCTCTCGATAGTGTCCACCACGCCAAGCATGGTGATGTTCCGTGTGCAGCCCAACACCGGCGCTGCCCGCAAGACAACCGTAGAGTTCTTCACCACCGACGAGAAAGGCACACAATATTCGTCGCAGGCCACCATCAGCCAGGAAGCCTTCACACTGCCTCACGGCGAGAAAGCCACCGACCCCTTCACCGTGGCCGAGGCTATAGCCAAGTGCCAGGAGATAGGCAGCACCACCGATGGCGTCATCTACTATGCCAAGGGCATCATCTCCTCAATCAAGGAGGTGTCGACAAGCTACGGCAACGCCACGTTCTGCATCTCTGACGACGGCAGCGACGACAACGCCATCACCGTCTATCGTTCACTCTTCCTCGACAACGAGAAGTTCACAGCCGAAGACCAGATAGCCGTGGGCGACGAGGTGGTTGTCACCGGTAAGCTGGTCAACTATACCAAGGACGACGTCGCCACCCCCGAGTTCTCAGGCAATGTCTACATCTACTCGCTCAGGAAAGCCGATGCACCCGAGCCCGGCTCGCTGAAAGCACCCTTCACCGTGGCCGAGGCCCTTGAGGTAGCCGGCCAGTTGGAGAACAAGGCGAAGAGCGAAGCAGACTACTACATCAAAGGCAAGATCTCGACCATCAAGTACACCTTCAGCGCACAGTACGGAACGGCACAGTTCAGCATCTCTGACGACGGCAGCGCCGAGGGCGACCAGTTCCTCATCTACGGTACCTACTATCTGGGCAACAGACCCTGGACCGACGGCGACACACAGATTGAGGTCGGCGACGAGGTCATAGTCTGTGGCAAGCTAACCAACTATAACGGCACACTCGAAACGGCCAACAAGGAGAACTACATATACTCCCTCAACGGCAAGACCGAGTAACACCTTGAAGCAAGCCCACTGAATTACCTTGCAATTCAGCATCGATTGGCGCGCAATTCATACCGAACCGCCGCCTAATTCATGCCGAATTGCAAGGTAATTT
>CAJONO010000118.1 GCA_905235905.1 uncultured Prevotella sp. | reverse complement strand
AGTGGACTATGGCGAAGACGAGGAGAACGTAATCCCCTTGGGCATCAAGATCAATATGACCACCTACACGATGACATCAAAGAAGGGTATGACGGGCGGCAAGCCGTTCCTCATCAAAACGGGTAAGGATATAGATAGCTTCGAGGCCGACGACGTGACACTGTTCGATGCTGTTACGGATGTGGCCAAGGCCGACGACTATGACACGCCGGGCAAGCTGACGGGTACGTTAGTGAAGACGACGATACCCACCGACGGCCTGTTCCTGAACGGGAACCAGTTCTGGTATTCCACGGGCAAGAGCACGGCAAAGGCCTTCCGCTGCTGGTTCGAACTGGGGGCAGTGCTCGACAAAGAGACCGATTTCAGCTCGCGCATCTTCCTGCATTTCGACGACAGCGAGACGACGGGCATCAGCCTCATTCCCAGCCCCTCTCTCAGGGGAGAGGGGAGTATGTACACTCTCGACGGTCGACAGATTCAACGTTCAACGTTAAGGAAGGGTGTGTATGTTAGAAACGGTAAGAAAATGATTGTGAAATAGAAAAGAAAGAAAGGACAGAAATATGAAAAAGACGTATATCATGCCATCGATGAGGATGGTGGAAAGCGAGACAGAGACGTTGTTGTTGGCCGACTCGACGGCCATTAGTTCTGACCTTGGCATCGGCTACGGTGGCGTAGACGAGGATGGCGAGCTGGAAGCGTCGTCGCGCCGGAGAGGACGTTGGGAAGAGTGAATTCTCAACCCTCAACCCTCAAACCCTCAAACCCTCAAACCCTCAAACCCACCCCCGGCCCCTCCCAAGGGGAGGGGAGTCTGGATAGTTCTGCTGACTCCTAATCAGATAATAAAGCTAACCAAGCTCCCCTCCCCTTGGGAGGGGCTGGGGGTGGGTTTTTGAGGGGCTGGAGGTGGGTTTTTGAGGGGCTGGGGGTGGGTTTTGAGGGGCTTGGATGGGTTTGTATTGCCGCTATCAGGGGTTTGCACCCCTGCCTGTACTCTGTCATGCCGTCGGCATGATTGGTGGTACGATTGCGGATAATCATATAATACTTTCTACCACGGATTACTCGGATTGGACGAATACAGAAAAAATCCGTTTCATCCGTAAAATCCGTGGTTCTGTTTTTCTACCACGGATTACTCGGATTGAACGGATACAGAAAAAAAAACGTGTAATCCGTTAAATCCGTTGTGGAAAAATATTTTTTGCAGGCGAGCCGGATGCGTGGTCGCGCCGGAGGGTTTTCCCCCGAATGTTTAGGGAAAGCTCCACGCAGCTTTAGGGTTTTTCTCTTTCCCGTGCAGTTTTTTTGCCGTATCTTTGCATCGTGAACAAAAAGAGAAAGGCGTTTCGAAGTTTTTTAGTTCCATAGATTTATTAGATTTGTTTTTTAGGTTATTGTTTGCTTTTAGTACATGAATGCATGAGGGTATCGGCGATGTGAGATCGGTGATACCCTGTTTTTTTGAGTTGTTTTTGCTGATTGGCGGAGAAAAAATGCTGTTAAGTCGATTATTTTGCTTACCTTTGCACCATTCATTCACCATAACGCCCGGAAAACAATGGCAAACATTCCTCAGGAGTTCAACAATTTCTTTCTGAACGACGTGTCGTTCGTCAATCTGATGACGCGGCGCATCTTCAACGTGCTGATAGTGGCCAACCCTTACGATGCCTTCATGCTGGAGGACGACGGTCGGGTGGACGAGAAGATCTTCAACGAGTATACCGAGCTGGGCATGCGCTATCCGCCCACCTTCACGCAGGTGAGCACTACGGGCGAGGCCAACGACGTGCTGGCCGCTACGAATATCGACCTGGTTATCTGCATGCCCGGCACGGCCGACAACGATGCCTTCGCCGTGGCCCGCGAGGTGAAGAGCCAGCATCCCGACATTCCCTGCGTGGTGCTGACGCCTTTCTCTCACGGCATCACCCAGCGCATGCAGGACGAGGACATGTCGATCTTCGACTACATCTTCTGCTGGTTGGGCAATACTAACCTTATTCTTTCGATTATCAAGCTGATTGAGGACCGCATGAACCTGGCCCACGACATCAGCGAGGCGGGTGTGCAGGCTATTATGCTGGTCGAGGACAATATTCGCTTCTACTCAAGCATCCTGCCCAACCTCTACAACTATATCCTGGCTCAGTCGAAGCGCTTCTCTACCGAGGCGCTGAACCCTCATGCCGCCGCCCAGCGCAAGCGCGGCAGGCCGAAGGTGGTGCTGGCTACTAACTACGAGGAGGCGATGGCCATCTACGAGAGGTATCACGACAACATGCTGGGCATTATCAGCGACACGCGCTTCCCCATGCACGTGCTGCAGGGACGGCTGAGCCACGTGGAGGAGGGTGAGCCGGAAGCTGGCCTGAACCTGCTGAAGGAGATAAGGCGGCGCGACGAGTACGTGCCGCTGATATTGCAGAGCTCGGAGGCGGCAAACCGCCAGAAGGCGTGGGATGCGGGCTTCGACTTCCTTGACAAGAACTCGAAGAAGTTCAACATTGACCTGCGCCATCTGCTTGAGGAGCACATGGGCTTCGGCGACTTCATCTTCCGCGACCCTGAGACGAAGCAGGAGGTGGCCCGCGTGTCGTCGCTGAAGGAGCTGCAGGACAACATCTTCAAGATTCCCCACGACTCGCTGATGCACCACATACGGCGCAACCACATGAGCCGCTGGCTGTGTGCAAGGGCCATCTTCCCCGTGAGCAACTTCCTGAAGCACGTCACGTGGCACAAGCTGCAGGATGTCGACGCCCACCGCCAGATTATCTTCGACGCCATCGTGCAGTACCGGCACATGAAGAACATTGGCATCGTGGCCGTGTTCGACCGCCTGAAGTTCGACCGCTATGCCCACTTTGCCCGCATCGGCGAGGGCTCGCTGGGCGGCAAGGGGCGCGGCCTGGCTTTTCTGGACAATATCATCAAGCGCCACCCCGAACTGAACCAGTTTGCCAATGCCTCCGTGCAGATACCGAAGACGGTGGTGCTCTGCACCGACTTCTTCGACGAGTTCATGGACAAGAACAACCTCTGGACGATTGCCCTGAGCGACGCCCCCGACGACGTGATTCTGCAACACTTCCTCAGGGCGCAGCTGCCCGACGCGCTCATTGCCGACTTCTTCACCTTCTTCGAGGCCGTCAAGAGTCCTATTGCCGTGCGCTCGTCGTCGCTGCTCGAAGACAGCCACTACCAGCCCTTCGCGGGCATCTACGCTACCTACATGATTCCCTATCTGGAGGACAAGTACGAGATGCTGCGCATGCTGGCCTGTGCCATCAAGAGCGTCTACGCCTCGGTCTACTACCGCGACTCGAAGGCCTACATGACGGCTACGCAGAACGTGATTGACCAGGAGAAGATGGCCGTCATCCTGCAGGAGGTGGTGGGTCGGCAATACGGCAGCCTGTACTACCCCACCTTCTCAGGTGTGCTGCGGTCGCTGAACTACTATCCCATCGGCGACGAGACTGCCGAGGAGGGCATCGCCTCGCTGGCATTAGGGCTGGGAAAATACATCGTCGACGGCGGACAGACACTGCGCGTGTCGCCCTACCACCCACACCAGGTGCTGCAAACCAGCGAGATGGAAACGGCGCTGCGCGGGACGCAGACGCGCTTCTATGCGCTCGACATGAGCCACGTGGGCGATGACTTCAAGGTGGACGACGGTTTCAACATCAAGAGCCTTCGTGTGAAACAGGCCGACCAGGACGGCGCGCTCAACTATATTGCCTCGACCTACGACCCCGTCGACCAGGTCATACGCCCCGGCATCTACGAGGGCGGACGCAAGATCATCTCCTTCGACGGTGTGCTGCAACAGGGGGTGTTCCCTCTGCCCGAACTGCTCCAGATGGCGCAGAAATACGGTGCCGAGGAAATGCGACGACCCGTGGAGATTGAGTTCGCATGCAATCTGGCCCCCCTTTCGCCCCCCGAGGGGGGCACAACAGCTTCTGCCTACAAGACTATAGAAGCCCCCTCGGGGGCCGTAGGGGGGGCTCTCTATCTCCTTCAGATACGCCCCATCGTCGACTCGAAGCAAGTGCTCGACGAAGACCTGCAGAAGGTTCCCGACGAGGAGTGCCTGCTGCGCTCTAACAACTCGCTGGGTCATGGCATCTACGAGGATGTGGTCGACGTGGTCTATGTGAAGACCGGCGAGACGTTTACCGCCGCCAACAACCCCGCCATCGCCTCAGAGATAGAGCTGATAAACCGCCGCTTCCTCAATGGCGACTTTAATCTTCCATCCCTTGGGGAGGGGAAGGGAGTGGGTTACATCCTCATAGGTCCGGGCCGATGGGGGTCGAGCGACCCGTGGTTAGGCATTCCCGTGAAGTGGCCGCACATCTCGGCAGCCCGCGTCATCGTAGAGGCAGGCCTGAAGAACTACCATGTAGACCCCTCGCAGGGCACCCACTTCTTCCAGAACCTCACCTCGTTCGGTGTGGGCTATTTCACCATCAACACCTATACGGGCGACGGTGTGCTGCAGAAGGCGCTGCTCGACAACATGCCGGCCATCGAAGAGACCGAGCACGTGCGCCACGTGCGCTTCGACCGTCCGCTGAAAATCATGATGGACGGGAAGAAGCAGACAGGCGTCGTGCAGCTGCCCCACGAGGAATAGGAGTAAGGCATCGTGCAGCTGACCCCGCGAGGAATGAAAAAGAAGGCGCCGCATTGCTGCGACGCCTCTTTTTTGCCTTATAGAGCTAAAAAAATTAGCCAAGATGGATGGCCTCTGAGGGGCAAACACTGGCGCAAGTGCCGCACTCCGTGCAAGCATCAGCGTCGATCACGTACTTTTCACCTTCAGAAATTGCCTCTACGGGGCACTCACCTGCGCATGTTCCACATGCAATGCAGTCATCACTAATTACGTATGCCATAGTTTTGTTGTAAAAAAAATTATTTAGTTAATACTCATTTTTGATGATGCAAAGATAATAACTTTTTTCGACTGTTACTAATTTTTGGGTAGTTATTTTCTTAATTTATACGTTGTCGAAATAGCCACGCACATAATATTACGGCAAAAAACGCGTTATTATCTTTAGGAATGAAGAGAATCGTATTGCTCATACTGATTGCCGTGGCCGCCCTGCCTGTAGCGGCCCAGAAGCGGAAGGTGCAGAACCGTCCCTACATAGACCTGCGCCCCATGCACTTTGGCATTTCCGTGGGCCTGAACATGCAGGACATTGAGATAGAGAACGTGGGGCCGCAGACCATCACCCTCAACGACGGCACGACGATGCCGGCCCACGTGCTCTGCGATGCCGACATCTGGAATCCGGGCTTCAGTGTGGGCGTACTGGCCGAGATGCGCCTCTCACAGCACTTCACCTGGCGCGTAAGCCCTGCCATGCACTTCGGCTCGAAGCGGCTCACGTTCCGCAACATGCTTGAAATGGATGACAGCGGAAAGCCTAAGTTCAGCACTCAGGACATGAAGAACACCTATCTGTCCCTGCCCGTAGACCTGAAATTCTCGGCCGAGCGCTTCAACAACTACCGTCCATACGTGATGGCGGGCGTCAACCCTATGCTGAACCTGGCAGGCAAAGACCAGGAGGCCTTGCAGCTGAACCGCTTCGACGTGATGTTAGAGGTGGGACTGGGTTGCGACTTCTACCTGCCTTTCTTCAAACTGATTCCTGAGCTGAAGTTCTGCTACGGCCTGACCAACGCGCTCAATAAGAACCACGTCGACGAGCTGCGCGACGCGAACATTCTGCCATACGCGCTCAGCGCAAGGAAGGCCACAGCCAAGATGATTGTCTTCACCCTCTATTTCGAATAGGTACTTCAAGTTTCCCACCCTTGAATGCCCCCAAACAGGCCAATGTTTCACGGCCAAGATAATGCTGTTGGGCAATTCGTGCTAAACCATCGCCTAATTCAACATGAATTGAAAGACAATTCGGCACGAATTGCAGTCTAATTTGGTATAAATTACAACCGCTTGATAATCAGCTTGTTGCATAAGGCACTTCACTGAAGTGCATTGATGCGTGAAACATTGAAGGAAGGTTGATGTTTCCGGGTTACGCATCGACACGAATAACACGGTCGCAATAGTTAATGACGGCAGGCCGGTGGGTAACGAAAATCACCGTTTTCTTTTGTTCGCACAGAATGTTCTTCAGCAATTGCTGCTCGGTGTCGGGGTCGAGGGCGCTTGTGGCCTCGTCGAAGAGCATGATGCTGCCTGGCCGCAACAGGGCCCGTGCAATGGCGATGCGCTGTGCCTGCCCCTCGGAGAGTCCCCCACCCTGCTCGGCAAAGAAAGTGTCGAGACCATGAGGCAAGGAGTCGATGAAGTCGGCACAGGCGGTCTTGAGGGCAGCCGTCATCTCCTCGTCGGTGGCATCAGGACAGCCTATCTGCATGTTCTCGCGCAACGTGCCGCTGAGCAGTGTGTTTCCCTGCGGCACATAGACGAAGTTGCAGCGGTGGAGGGGGGATAGTGTGTGGCTGGAGCTTTGGCTGTAAATCTCGATTTCTCCCTCTTGTGGCCGAATAAGTGCCAAGAGCAGGCGTATCAGGGTGGTCTTTCCCGACCCCGTCTCGCCCAGAATGGCAGTACACGACCCAGGGCTGAAGTCGTAGTTGGCATGGAGAATGGTGGGTTGCTGCCCCTTGGCACCATAGCTGTAGGTCACGTCGTGGAAGCGCACTCCACAGGGAGCCGCCAGCATCACTGGCTCGCCCTGCTGTTCCTCGGGCACCTCTTCCAGCTCCATCAGGCGCTCGGCAGCCGTAAACACGCTGACGAAGGCTGGAGCAAGCTTCGTCAGTTCGCGGGCTGGCCCCTGAATGCGATAGACCAGTTGCAGGAAAGCGGTCATGGCACCAAACGTGATGGTGCCAGCCTGCAGGCGCACAAGCCCCCAGAGGAAGGCAATAAGATAGCCTATGGAGAAGCCGGAGTTGAGAATCAGATTAGAGACGACCGAGAAGGCAGTGCGCTTCTTCACCCTTGAGCGCAACTCGCTCTGTGTGAACTCCAAGCGAGCCAGCATCTGGCTGTCGGCCTCCATCGTCTTCACCAGCATGCGGTGCTGCATGGTCTCGGTCAGGATGCTCTGCACGTGGCTGTCGCTCTCGCGCACCTTTCGCGACAGGCGGCGCATCTGGGCAATGTAGAAACGGCTGAGCAGAATGAACACTGGCAGGATGCCCACGGTGATGATGGCCAACCACGTGTCCATCGTGAAGAGATAGAAGAAGGCACCCACAAACATGGCAAGCGTGGAGAGCACGGAGGGCAGCGTCTCGGTGAGGAAATTGACCACCGTTTTCACGTCCTCCTCCAGACGATTGATCACGTCGCCCGAATGCATGGCCTCACGACCGCGCCACTCCGAGCGCAGCAGGCGTCCCAGCATCTGCTGCTGCATGCGGTTCTGTGCCTTCACGCCCAGAATGTTCTTGATCCATACGCGGGAAATGCCCAAGGCGAACTCACACAGGATGAGAGCCGCCATAATGGCCACGGCCCAATAGATAGAGGTGAGGGGTGAGAGGTGAGAGGTGAGAGTTGAGAGTTGAGAGTTGAAGGTGGCAATGTCGATGGCGCGTTTCATGGCCCATACCGTAGCCAGACTGACGGCCACTCCCAACAAACCTATCGACGCATTGAGCGTGGCCTGCAGGCGATTGCCCCGCCAAGCCTGCCAAAGCCAACGTATAATGTCGCGGATGGTGTACTTGCTCTCAGGATTATGAAGTTTCTCTATCAGTTTCATCGTCATTTTTCACTATGAACTATTCACTATCAAAGCGTCATCTCACATCCGCTCCCCACATCATCTTCTCACGCAGCGTTGCGAAATAGCGCGTACCGCTTCGCTTCACAATCTTTGCCACGTAGGGAGCCCTTGTCAGCCGGAGCGTGGTGCCTTCGGGCAGTTTGCCGCTGCGCCCGTCGATAGCCACAAGGAAGGTGTGGCTGCGGCTGCTCACCGTCAGTTCTATCTGAGCGGTGTCGGGCAGCACGATGGGGCGCACGTTGAGCGAGTGCGGGGCCACTGCCGTCATCAGTATCACCCCCGTCCGGGGCACAATGATAGGGCCGCCGTTGGAGAGCGAGTAGGCCGTAGAGCCTGTAGGCGTCGAGACGATGAGACCGTCGGCCTGATAGGTGGTGAGGTATTCGCCGTTGATGGTGGCGCGAATGGAAATCATCGAGGCCGAGTCACGCTTCAAGATGGCCACATCGTTCAGCGCACATTCGCATCCCTCTATAGGCTCGCCGTTGGTCTCGACATGGATGAGCGAACGATCCTCGACGGAGAAGTCGTCTCGGTAGAGTGCATCGACGGCATCCTCGACATCGGCAGCACTGACATCGGCCAGGAACCCCAGGCGTCCCATGTTCACACCCACAATGGGCGTCTGCTTCGAGCCTACGCGGCTGGCCGTTCGTAGCAGGGTGCCGTCGCCACCCATCGACACGGCAAAGTCGGCCATAAAGTCCGACCCAGAAAACGTCTCGGCACCACCGACATCGGCCAACTCACTGTCACGCAAGAAGTTGTAGTATTCCTCGTCAATGAGAATCTGGGCACCGTGACGACGCAGGCAGTCCATCAGCAGCCTGACGGCCGATGACTTGTGTTGCTGGTAGACATTGCCAAAAAGGGCGAATTTTAGCATATTTCGTGTCATTATTTTTTTTATTTCACAAAGATTTCTTACCTTTGTAGCTGCAAAAGTACAAAATTTATTTTGAAACGATGGCAAAAGTATATGTTTTTTTAGCCAATGGCTTCGAAGATGTCGAAGCATTGATTCCCGTCGACGTGCTGCGTCGCGGTGGTGTGGAAGTAGTAACGGTGAGCACGACAGGCTCACAAGTAGTAGAGACGGCCCATCGGGTGCGCATCGAGGCCGACAGTCTTTTTGAGGAGTGCGACTTCTCGGATGCCGACCTGCTCATGCTGCCTGGCGGCATGCCCGGTGCCTCGAACCTGAACGCCCACGAAGGGGTGCGCAAGGCTCTGCTCAAGCAGAACGCTGCCGGCCGTCGCGTGGCCGCCATCTGTGCTGCCCCGCTGGTACTGGGCGGTCTGGGCATCCTGCGCGGCAAGCGAGCCACTTGCTATCCTGGCTTCGAACAGACGCTCGAAGGTGCCACTTATACAGGCGAACTGTGTACCGTCGACGGCAACGTGACCACGGGTGAGGGACCTGCCGCTGCCTTCCCCTTTGCATACGCCCTGCTATCCCAGCTCACCAACGAGGCTACTGCACAGCAGATTGCCGTCGGCATGCGCTATGTCCACCTGATGGAGAAATGAAGAAAGACTATATCATTATCGTGGCAGGCGGAAAGGGCCTGCGAATGGGAGGTGAGGTGCCCAAGCAGTTCCTGCCCGTTGGCGGACTGCCCATACTGATGCGCACGATGCTGCGTTTCAGGGTGGCACTGCCCGAAGTGAACATGATCCTCGTACTGCCCAAGGCCCAGCAGGACTACTGGCACAGTCTGTGCAAGGAGTACAGTTTTCCTGCTCCTTCATCGGCTCCACTCCCTTGGGGAGAGGCCGGGAGTGGGTCTTATCAGTTGGCCGATGGGGGTGAGACGCGTTTCCATTCCGTACAGAACGGACTTGCTTTGATTCCCGATGATGCCGAGGGAACGGTCGGAGTACACGATGGCGTACGCCCATTCGTATCGGTCGAAGTCATCCGGCGATGCTACGAGGAGGCGCGTCGGAGCCATGCCGTCATTCCCGTGATTCCCGTTGTCGAGACACTCCGCCACCTCACCAAGGGCACCAAGCCCAGAAACGAGTACCGCCTCGTGCAGACACCTCAGTGCTTCGACATCCAGCTATTAAAGGCCGCCAACCGCCAGCCATACAACGACGGCTTCACCGACGATGCCAGTGTGGTCGAATCTTTTGGCTTTGCCATCACCCTCGTCGAAGGCAACCGTGAGAACATCAAGATCACTACGCCCTTCGACCTGAAAATTGCAGAAGTATTGACATAAATGAGCATCACATCCTATCACGCTAAATATTTTGCCCATTATTTGACACGGCGATTGCCAGCCAACAATCTGGACAAATTGACTCCATCACTCCATGATGCACAGGTCGATTTGACACCACACCAGATTGATGCGGCACTCTTTGCCTTCAAGTCGCCACTGTCGAATGGGGCAATTTTGGCTGACGAGGTGGGACTTGGCAAAACAATCGAAGCAGGTATTATTCTATCACAGCACTGGGCAGAACATAAACGCCGATTGCTTATTGTTTGTCCTGCGAACCTCCGCAAGCAATGGTCGGCAGAATTGATGGAGAAGTTCTTTCTACCTTCTTATATATTAGAAGCAAAGAGCTTTAATCAGGAGATTGAACTGGGCAATATGAATCCGTTCAATAAGGATGGTATCATTATATGCTCCTATCAATTTGCTTGTGCTAAGTCTGCCTATCTGCGTAATACGCCTTGGGATTTGGTCGTAATAGATGAGGCTCACCGGCTTCGAAATGTCTATAGGCCTAATAACCGTATTGCTAATACCATCAAGGATGCGTTGTTAAAGCGAAAGAAGATTTTGCTGACGGCCACCCCTTTACAGAATTCCATACTTGAACTTTACGGCTTGGTATCCATCATTGACGAGTTCGTGTTTGGTGACTTGAAGAGTTTTAAGAGCCAGTTCAGTAAGATTCTGACCGAAAAAGACTATCATCTGCTGCGTAATCGGCTTCAGCCTGTCTGTAAGCGCACCTTGCGCCGTCAGGTGTTGGAGTACATCAAATACACCAAGCGCATTGCTATTTGCGAAGAGTATTATCCAACAGATAATGAGCAGAGACTCTATGAGTTAGTATCTGCCTATTTGCAACGGCCTTTGCTCCATGCTTTGCCTAATAGTCAGCGTCAGTTGATGACGATGATACTGCGTAAACTATTAGCTTCATCCACCTACGCCATCTATGGAACGCTAACCCGTCTGATAGAAAGACTTGAAGACATTTTGCGTAAACAGGACGTTAAAGTAGAGATTGATACTGCTTCGCTCGATTTTGATGGATTGGATGACAACCTTGACTATTGGCTTTCTGATGATGAGGAAGAAGCGACAGGCATGATGGCAGCGGAAAGCGCCCCTGATGAAATACTGCATCCACATGAGATAGAAGGTATCAAGAATGAGCTGGAGGATTTGCGGGAATTTCAAACATTGGCTGCAAAAATCCGCAAGAACAGTAAGGCCGAACATCTATTCGTGGCATTAAACAAAGGTTTCGAGGAACTGGAGAAGTTGGGGGCCAACAAGAAAGCCTTACTTTTCACGGAGTCACGACGCACACAGGACTTCCTTTTTGAGTTGTTTGAAAAGAACGGCTATAAAGGAAAAGTCGTATTGTTCAACGGCTCCAATAGTGACAAGAAATCAACAGCCATTTATAAAGAGTGGCTCATGAAGTATAAGGGCAGCAGTAAAATCACGGGCTCAGCCACCGCAGACAAACGGGCGGCATTGGTAGAATACTTCCGAGACCAAGCTACCATAATGATAGCAACAGAGGCCGCTGCCGAGGGCATCAACCTGCAATTCTGTTCATTGGTAGTAAACTACGATATGCCCTGGAACCCCCAGCGCATTGAACAGCGCATAGGCCGTTGCCATCGTTACGGGCAGAAGCATGATGTGGTGGTCATCAATTTCCTCAATAAGCGCAATGCTGCCGATGTTCGCGTCTATGAACTGCTGAACGAGAAGTTCCAACTGTTTAGCGGAGTCTTTGGTGCCAGCGACGAGGTATTGGGCAGCATTGGCAACGGTGTGGATTTTGAGAAACGAATCACGCAGATTTATAATGAATGTAGGACGACTGAAGAGATAGAACAAGCCTTCGACCAGCTGCAAGAGGAACTGCGTTCTGAAATCTCCGATAAGATGTTGAAAGCCCGCTCTACCCTATTGGAAAACTTCGACGAGTCGGTTAGCGAAAAGCTAAAGATGCATTTGGCTACCAGCATTAATAATCTCAACCTGTTTGAGAAGCGGCTTTGGGAATTGACGAAGTTCGCTTTGGACGGACAAGCCATTTTCAACGAGGATAGTCATTCATTCATCAGAAATAACGGTGAGACTTATTGCATGGTCGTTCCCAAAGAAGGTGAACGGAAAAGCGATGTTCTGATTCCTGACCATGCACAAGTCTATCGTATCGGTCATCCATCAGCACAGAGCATTATTAAACAGAATCTCTCGCTCGGCCTTCCCTCTCACGAAGTCATCTTCGACTATACTCACACTCCCGTCAAAGTAGCTTTGCTCGAAAAACAAGTTGGCCATGCGGGGTGGATGCGAATAGAGAAGTTCACTATAGAGGCATCAGAGCCTGAAGACTATCTGCTTATAGCCTGTTATACAGACGACGGCAGAATGATTCCTTCTGAGATAGCCGAACGAATGTTTTCGCTTAATGCCTCAGAAGGACGACGGGCACAGATGAATGGTGAGATGGATGATGTACTCGACCAGAATATTCGCAAGCAGAAAGAGGAAGCCAAAAGCGAGAATTACAAACGTAACCAGACATTCTTTGAAACGGAAATCGAAAAGTTGAACCTATGGGCCGACGACGTAAAGATAGGTCTGGAACGGGAAATCAGTGACCTTGATGCTGAAATCAAACTCCGCAAATCGGAAGCCCGCAAACTCACTCATCTGGAAGAAAAAATAGAAGCGCAACGCCTCGTGAAAGACCTTGAAAAGCGTCGCAGCGAGAAACGCCGCAGTCTGTTTGATGCACAGGACGAGGTTGATGCCCAGAAAGAAAAACTCTTTGACGAAGTAGAGCAAACCCTTCGGCAGAAGAAAGCCACAGAAGAAACATTGTTTAATATTAGATGGAGGATTGTATAGCGAATAGGGAAAATGTATCTTGCAACATACATTTTTTTGCAAAAAACGTTTGTTGGAAAGTACATTTTTAGTATCTTTGCACATTAGAATAGCCTTTCAGACCAACTATTGCAAGGTCGGCCTGAAAGGCCAATAAGCAAATAGCCCTGGGCAACGCCCTGGGAACAATGAATCAAATTGTATGATCGCCCTGAAAGGGCAAAAGCATAACATCCATGGCACAGTCGCTCTGTAAGATTTATTTGCATATCATATTCCACATAAAAACCTCCAGTCCCAAAATACAGGAGGAGCATCTTGATCGTGTACATAGTTATATCGGCCAGTTAGTCAACACAACGGGTTGTCTGGTCGTTCAAGTTGGTGGGTTTTCCGATCACGTGCATATCCTATGTTTGCAAAGCCGTAATGAGACAGTTTCGCATTTGGTGGAAGAGGTCAAGCGCAATAGTAGTCGGTGGATAAAAGCATTGTCACCGCAATATGAGCAGTTCGCATGGCAAGGAGGATATGCGGCATTTTCGGTTAGCCAGTCGGTAGTCGACAAGACATTGGCATACATCAAAGGGCAGAAAGAGCATCATCAGAAGCATTCGTTTCAAGATGAGTATTTGCAATTTTTGAAATTGTATAATATTAGTTATGACGAGAGATATGTGTTTACGGATTAGCAGCAAAGACGCTTTTGCCCTTACAGGGCGAGGTGAACCGTCAATGATTGTACACCCAGGGCGATGCCCTGGGCTATTCGCGGCCATTGGCCTTTCAGGCCGCCTATGCGCCCAGCCCCGTAATAGTCCAACATTGCAAAGATGCGACTGCATACCGCAAGTCCGCAAAACGGTATTGCAAAGATGCGACGGCATTCTTTTTGTTATAACGGCCTGAAAGGCCAACAACCGCACGAGCGGCCTGAAAGGCCAACAACCGCACGAGCGGCCTGAAAGGCCAACAACCGAATGAGCGGCCTGAAAGGCCAACAACCGCACGAGCGGCTTGAAAGGCCAACAACCGAATGAGCGGCCTGAAAGGCCAACAACCGCACGAGCGGCCTGAAAGGCCAACAACCGCACGAGCGGCTTGAAAGGCCAACAACCGAATGAGCGGCCTGAAAGGCCAAGAAGCAAATAGCCCAGGGCAACGCCCTGGGAAAAGAATATAAAAGAACAACCGCCCTGAAAGGGCAAAAGCGATATACTATGGCACAAGATAAATTGCAAAAGTTAGAACTGACGTGGATTGGGAAGGATGAGGAGCGAGAGGCTATAGAGCCACGCATCCTTATCGAAGACCCGAAATACAGTTACGGCGACACCGAGAGTGGCAACATGCTCATTCACGGAGACAACTTATTGGCACTAAAAGCACTCGAACAGGAGTATTCGGGAAAAATAAAGTGTATATGTATTGATCCACCATATAATACAGGAAATGCTTTTGAACATTACGATGATGGTCTAGAACATTCAATATGGCTCTCTCTTATGAGGTATCGCATTGAATTACTATGGAAGCTATTGTCAGAAGACGGTACCCTTTGGATTTGCATAGATGACAATGAATGTCACTATTTAAAGGTGATGTGTGATGAAATATGCGGTAGATCTAATTTTGTAACCTCTGTCGCTTGGCGATCTGCAGATTCATCAAATAATGATTCAAAAAAGTTCTCTGTAGATTATAATGCGATACTTGTATATAGCAAGAATCCTGACTGGTTATCATATCCGTTACCGAGGACAGAAACTTCGAATGCACATTACAAGAATCCAGACAATGACCCTAATGGTCCTTGGTTTGCAGGCAATTTGTCTTCACCCAATCCTCGACCAAATCTGCAATATACTGTTATATCTCCCCAAGGAATTGAAATCAAGTCCCCTACTAATGGATGGCGTTGGAAGAAAGAAAAAATGGATGAAATGATACAATCTGGAGAAATCGTTTTTTCAAAAGATGGGAAACGTGTCATTAAGAAAACATATTTGAAAGATCAAGGTGGATTGGCTCCTTCAAACATTTGGTTTGATATAGAGGATACAGGCCATAACAGACAAGCAAAATATGAGTTGATTAAACTATTCCCTAATGTAAAAACATCCGACTTGTTTAAGACTCCTAAACCAGAAAGGTTAATTCGCAAGATTCTTATGATATCAACAAAGCCAGGAGATTTAGTGTTAGATAGCTTTCTCGGTTCTGGCACTACTGCTGCTGTTGCCCAAAAGATGGGAAGGAAATATATAGGTGTAGAACTTGGCAATCAAGCATATACTTTATGTTTCCCTCGATTGAAAAAGGTAACCGACGGCACAGACCAAGGCGGTATCAGCAAGGCTCAGAACTGGAAGGGTGGAAGCGGCTTTAAGTTCTATGAGTTGGCTCCAAGTCTGCTGAAGGAAGATAAGTTTGGTAATCTTATCATCAACAAGGAATATAACGCCGATATGCTCGCCGCAGCGATGGCGAAACAGGAGGGATACACCTATCAGCCCGACAGCACACTCTACTGGAAGCAGGGACAGAGTTCAGAGCATGACTTTATCTATACCACCACACAGTTCCTCACTGTGGAGAGCCTTGACGCCATCAGCGAAACGATGGGAGAAGACGAAAGCCTCCTCATCTGCTGCACAGCCTTCCAAAAGGAATGTACCCATCATGCCCCCAACATCACCGTCAAGAAAATCCCCCAGATGCTCCTTGGCCGCTGTGAGTTTGGCAAGGACGACTACTCTCTCAACATCATCGACATGCCCAAACTCGACCTTGAAGAAGAATTCGACGAGGACTTTACCGAAGAAGAGCCAATGGCAACAGACAAGAACAATAAACCCGTAGAAGGTACGTTATTTGATTAGAAACTAAAAACAAGATAATTATGAATTACTTCATTAAAAACCATCACTTTATACTATATTTGCCAACGACATCAAAATGGAATAAGCAATGAATACAACAGCAAGCAACATCAAGCAACGTCTGTCTTTACGGGAGCCTTTGGGAAAGGCTCTCGATATGGTGGTGAAGCTGACGGATGAACTATCGCTGAAAAAAACGACAGAGGAAGAGAACGAGGCGTTTATCAAAGAGGAGTTGGCAAAGGCTCAGTCTGTATGCCCACTCTGTAAGGACTTTGAGCGTGACTTCCCTTCTTTTGCATTCTCAATAGCCACTGGCATTGGGAAAACGAGACTGATGGGTGCTTGTATTGCTTATTTGTATCAGAAAAAAGGAATCCGCCATTTCTTTGTGCTTGCGCCCAATCTTACGCTTTACGAGAAGTTGATACGTGATTTTGGCGATCCTTCATACGAGAAATATGTATTCAAGGGGCTTTCGGAATTTGTACATAATCAGCCAAGAATTATCACGGGCGACAACTACGAACAGGCAAGAGGTCTCTTTTCTCAGACGGAGATTCAGATAAACGTATTTAATATCTCAAAGTTCAACAAAGACAGCAAGGAAGATAAGAAGGGTGAGCCGAGAATGAAGCGACTTTCGGAATATCTGGGGCAGTCATACTTCAAATACCTCGCAAGTCTTGATGACTTGGTGATACTAATGGATGAGGCTCACCGCTATCATGCTGATGCTTCGAGAAAAGCAATCAATGAATTGCACCCTATTCTCGGTTTGGAAATGACAGCAACGCCTTACGACGAAAAAGGTAAGTCGTTCAAGAACATTGTCTATGAATATAATCTTGCAGAGGCGTTGGCAGAAGGAAGATATGTAAAGAACCCGACTATTGCCAAGCGCAGGAACTTCGAGAAGAAAGACCAGACGCCAGAGGAACTGGACGTACTGAAACTGGAGGATGCCATCAGCGTACATGAACACACGAAACTGCATCTGGAACTATATGCCAAAGAGAACGATGTGCCCTTGGTGAAGCCCTTTATCCTGGTGGTCTGCAAAAACACCACCCATGCAGCCGAAATTGTAGAGTTGATAGAGAACAGAATCTATGACGGTAAATACAAGGGGAAGGTGCTGCGTATTGACAGTAAGACAAAAAGCGAAGAGGTCGACCAGCAATTCGTATCGCTTGAAGAACCAACTAACAAGATAGAAATTGTAGTGCATGTAAACATGCTAAAAGAGGGTTGGGACGTAACAAACCTTTATACAATAGTCCCACTCCGTGCTGCTGATGCTATCACTTTGGTCGAGCAGACTATTGGTCGTGGTCTGCGTTTGCCATACGGAGGGAAAAGAACGGGTAATGCAGAGGTCGACAAACTGACAGTCATTGCTCATGAGAATTTCGACGAAGTGATTTCAAGGGCTCAGGATCCGAATTCATTGCTGAATAAGCTCAGTTATGTGGAGTTGAATGATGAAGAATTAAAGCCTGTCTCTGGAAAAATCGTCAAAGGCAAAACTTCTGTTGAAGAAAAGTTTGAAGAAGAAAAGAAAAAAGCGGAGCAGGCTCTTGATGCTACGAAAGCAAAAGCCATTTGCGACGCAAGACAGGCCATCTGGGATGCCATACCCCAAATGAATACACAGGTAAAGAACAAGGAAGAACTTGCAAAGCCTGAAAACATTGCCAAGCTTAAGGTGATCACAGAAAAGATTATCCGAGAAAAGGCTTTGATTGCAAATCCTCTTTTTGCAGAAGAAGAGTCAAAGAAACAGATAGAGGAGGTGATGCCTGTCATCAATGTAGTGGTCAAGGATTATATTGACAATATCATTGAAATACCGCGTGTTGTTATTGAACAGCCACAAGCCACAGCAATATTCCATAACTTTGACCTAAACACCTCTGAAGGTTTTTCATTTCCAGAGTTAAGTAATGAGATTCTTCGCATGGGTCTAAAAGATAAAGAAGTTGAAGTACTTACCGCTATTTCCAGTGGCTATTATGACAACCCGGTGAAAGAGATTGTCGCTCAACTTATAGACTTCGAAGAAATTGATTATGATGAGAATGCAGAACTGCTATTCCATTTGGCAGGACAAGCCGTAGAAGCAGTAAGTATACAGACAGAAGAAGGGCACGATGTTGCTAACAAAGTACATCAGTTCAAGTCTGCCATTGCCAATCGGATTTATCAGCAGATGAAAGAACACTTCACCTTGGAAAAGAAAGGATATGCAAGTTCAAAAGTCCTTCCTTTTGTGGAGTTACTTCCACAACATCTGACGGAAGAAAGTGCATACGGTTATTTAGATTATCGCCATGCCTTTAAAGACAACCAGAAGTCATTGGTCAAGAAATATATCTTCAGGGGCTTCCTAAAGTCTTACTATTTAACATACAAATTTGACAGCTCAACAGAATTAGATTTTGCCAATTTGCTTGAGAACGATGACAAGGTACTGAAATGGCTTCGCCCTGTACCCAATCAATTTAGAATATATTGGGGAAACGGTACCCATAGGTATGAACCGGATTTTGTTGCTGAAACAGCAGACAATATCTATATGATTGAAACAAAAGCAGAAAAAGACATCCATGACAATGAAGTAACAGAAAAGAAAAACGCAGCAATGGAATATTGTTCCATTGTTTCAAAGGAATCATCAAAACCTTGGAAGTATGTGCTAATTCCGCATAGTGCAATTAGTCGGACAATGCAGTTTGACTATCTAATTGCAAACAATATAACACAATGACCGACATTCTCTCACAGGACATCATGTACTTGCCGGGCGTAGGGCCCAACCGCAAGAAGATGCTGAGTCAGGAACTCGGCATCGAGACGTTTGGTGACCTATTGGAATACTATCCCTACAAGTATGTAGACCGCAGCAAGGTCTACGAGGTGAGAGAGCTGACGGGCGACATGCCTTTCGTACAGGTGGTGGGTCACATCCTGAGTTTCGAGACCTTCGAGATGGGGCCGCGCAAGGAACGTGTGGTGGCCCATTTCAGCGATGGCACGGGCATCATGGACCTGGTGTGGTTCAATGGTGGCAAGTATGCCAAGCAGAATTACAAGATAGGCAAGGACTACCTGGTGTTCGGACGGCCCGGCGTGTTCAACAACCGCATCCAGGTGCAGCATCCCGACATGGACGATGCCTCGAAAGTAGACACGACAGCGATGGGCATGCAGCCTTATTACAATACGACGGAGAAGATGAAGAAAGCCAACTTCACCTCCCGTGCCGTGGAAAGGCTGACCAAGACGCTTTTAGAAAAGCTCAAGGAGCCGCTCAGCGAGACCATTCCCGACTTCATCGCTGCCCCCCTCCACCTGATGAGCCGCGACCAGTCGCTGCGCGCCATCCACTATCCGCAGGATGCCCGGCAGCTGGAACGGGCGCGACTGAGAATGAAGTTCGAGGAGCTGTTCTTCGTACAACTGAATATATTAAGGTACGCCAGTGACCAGCGGCGGAAGTACCGCGGATATATCTTCAACCGAATCGGCGACATCTTCAACCGTTTCTACCAGGAAAACCTGCCCTTCGAACTGACCAATGCCCAGAAACGCGTCATACGGGAAATCAGGAAAGACACCTGCTCAGGCCGGCAGATGAACCGTCTGCTGCAAGGCGATGTGGGCAGCGGCAAGACCCTCGTGGCGCTGATGTCGATGCTCATTGCACTCGACAACGGTTTCCAGGCTTGCATCATGGCTCCCACCGAGATCTTAGCAGAACAACACCTCGTAACCATACAGGAGTTCCTGAAAGGAATGCCAGTAAGAGTGGAACTGCTCACGGGCATCGTGAAAGGGAAGAAACGGCAGGAAGTGCTCAATGGCCTGCTCACAGGAGAAGTGCAGATACTCGTTGGCACCCACGCTGTGATTGAAGACACGGTACAGTTTGCCCGCCTGGGCATGGTGGTCGTCGACGAGCAGCACCGCTTTGGCGTGGCACAGCGAGCCAAGCTCTGGAACAAGAGCGAGCAGCCGCCCCACGTACTCGTGATGACCGCCACGCCCATTCCCCGCACACTGGCCATGACCCTCTATGGCGACCTCGACGTGAGCGTCATCGACGAGCTGCCTCCAGGTCGCAAACCAATCCAGACAACCCATGTCTTCGACTCGCGCATCACTTCGCTCTACGAGGGCATCCGCCGCCAAATCAACGAAGGCCGTCAGGTATATATCGTGTTCCCACTGATTGAGGAGAGTGAGAAGATGGACTTGAAAGACCTGGAACAGGGCTTCGAGGTATTAAGACAAGCATTCCCGGAGTTCCGTCTGAGCAAGGTTCACGGCAAGATGAAGCCCAAGGACAAGGAGGAGGAGATGCAGCGCTTCGTCAGCGGCGAGACGCAGATACTCGTGGCCACGACGGTTATCGAGGTGGGGGTCAACGTGCCCAACGCCTCGGTCATGGTCATTCTCGATGCCCAGCGCTTCGGTCTTTCTCAGCTGCATCAGCTACGCGGTCGGGTGGGTCGTGGTGCCGACCAGAGTTTCTGCATCCTCGTCACGCCCTACAAGCTGAGCGAGGAAACCCGCAAGCGCATCGACATCATGTGCGAGACCAACGACGGCTTCCGCATAGCCGAGGCCGACCTGAAACTGCGCGGCCCTGGCGACCTGGAGGGAACACAGCAGAGCGGCATGGCCTTCGACCTGAAGATTGCCGACATTGCCCGCGACGGCCAGATTGTGCAGATGGCCCGCGACGAGGCCCAGAAAATTATCGACGAAGACCCAACATGCCAGTCGGCCAAGTATCAGATGCTCTGGAACCGGCTGCGCGAGCTGCGCAAGACCAACATCAACTGGGCTGCTATTTCCTAAAATAACGGATAACAACTATGTATAACAGAACAACACAGAACGGACGTGCAGTAGTCTTTGCACCCTTCGACGAAGACCTTCCACCAAGACGACGCACGGAAATATGTATCGAGACATCGAAACTGATAACGCAAATTGCGACCTTCATCATCTGCCACACGCTGGTGAACCAGCAAGAGCTGCTGAAACAGGAGCGCATGTCGGTGGCTCATGCCATTCTTCAGCGAGTAACCACAACCCACCTGTGCAACCAAAAGCTGACCGCCGAGGGCATCGTCTTCGAATTCAAGGGAGAGCCATTCCTGCTGCACGAAGAGTACAAGACCATGACGCTGACCCGTGCCGTCTACGAGCACCTGGCCATGTTCTACTTTCTCTTCGAGCATCCCCAGACAGTGGTAGAGCGTGACATCGTCTGGAAATACTGGCAGATAAACAGCAAGAAAAACCTGCTGGACTACGATACCAGCAGCGACACGCCACCAACCGAGGAACAACAGGAGGTGCTGAAGGAGATAGAGCAGCTAAGAAGTGACATTCTGGAAACGCACATAGGAAAGCAATGCCATCGCAAGCTCGACGAATGGACAAAGACCGAGACGCATCCTGCCAATGGCAGCATAGGCTTTGTGAAAAAAGGCGGCAGGTATGACGTGAAGCGACTGCCCTATAGCCAAGCGTGGAAGTACCTGTTCAAGGACGAGGAGATGTCGATGTTCTACCGTCATCTGAGCATGCACTGCCATCCCGTTTACGGCGGACTTATCCAGTACCAGAACCAACCAGTGGCCGACCGTGGCTACGACGGCATTCCCCTCCACTTCTCCAGTTGTTTCCTGGCCCATCTGTGCCGTCTGTTCCTCAGACAGATACCTCAGGGCGAAGACATCGTGGGGCAAGAGTTCGGCAAGCACGACCTTGACATCTTCCATGCCTTGTCGACAGGATAAGACGCGATTGACAATTATTTCCTGACCTTGTTGATGTATCTTATCTTTGCGCCCAGCGTCTGCCACTGCACTTGCAGCGAGTCACGGTGCAGGCGTAGCATGTTGAGTTCGTTCAGTTCTTGCTCCGTGGCCTTCAGCTCCTCGCGATGCCGACGCACAATAGAGTCCTTCTCGGCAAACTCACGGTTGACGACCGCAAGGGCACTGTCAACGAGGGCCAGCTCCTGCTGCGTGGCGCTCAAGGTAGAGTCTTGCTTGTGTTTCAGTGCGGCCTTGCGGGCTTCAATCTCTGCCCTGCGCGAATTGCTGCTGCATGCCGCTGTCATCACTGCCAACAGGGCCAGGACGATAAGCATTTGTGGTTTTCTCATATCTTCGTCTTGTTATTGTCTTAGAAATTGATGGCAAACGAGCCACCCATGGTCACATGGCTAACGCGTTTCCCGATGACATACTTCATCGGTTCGAGCGATGCCCCTAAACTTGTTAGCATCTGGGCCATCGACGGGCTGGCACTGGCAAGGAACTGGTGGGGATTATAGGTCAGCGTGAAGTCTTTCTTCGAATAGTCATAGTCGACAAATGCCTTCCACAGGAAATGGTGCTTGTAGCGATAGGTGAGTGACAGCCCCGTGCCATAGGTTGCCGTGTTGTTGCCTCCCAGCGTGAGCAGGGTGAAGGTGGTCTCATAGTCCTCGGCAGTCGACACAAAACGGGTCACGTCGAACTTCTTCACCTGCCCGTTCTCTATCTCTATCAGGTAGTCCATTTCCTTCACATTGCCTTTGTACTCCATGTCGACCGCCAACTCTTGAGTCATGCTGCGACCTACGAGCAGCTTTGTTCCCAGTGCGAAGCGCTCTCCCAAGGGCAGGTTGAAATAAAGTCCCGCCGTGCCGGAGAACTCAGTCAGGTGGTTGCTCTTGAAAATGGCGCTCTCCTCGGCTATCATCTTCTGATTGCCCATAATCACTTCTCTCATAGCATTTTCCTTGGCAGTCAGTTCCTGTGCCGTGATGCCAGGATTCGACTGTGCGTAATAGCCCTTCAGCGTTTCCACCAGATTCAGGCGGTTGGCCTGGGTCTGCTCGGCTATGTCGCTCCACCCTTTTGCCGTCATGGCCCTGACGCGCAGCCGTCCGCCAATGCCTACATACTTGTTGAAGAAATAGGCTCCCTCGCAGTCGACCGTGGTGGCGGCATCGAAATCGACGCCAATGTTCAGGCGCTCTCCCAGCTGGCGGCCACTGACCGAAGGCATCAGGTCGGCAGGTGTGAATGTCATGTCGTGAGTGCCCAGGCCGAAACCCATCGATATGCTCAGCATGGAAGGACTGGCGTCCTCGTCGGGCAACTCGTTGCGGAGCAGGCCCTTGCCCTTGAAGAGAACATCGCTCAGGGCATAGCCCAGCTCGGTCGACATGATGCCGATGCCGGCACCAGAGAAGATGTCGGACACCCAGTGGCGATTGTTCAGTACACGCATAATACCCGTAGCCGTTGCCACGCCGTAGCCTGCCACCGAATACCAGGGCGAGCGCGTCAGACCATACTCCTTATGCAGAATGGTAGCACCGGCAAACGAGGTGGCCGTATGGCCCGACGGCCACGAATTGTAGGTAGACCCATCGGGGCGAATCTCCTTGGAAGTGTATTTGATACCGCCCACGATGGCTGCTGTCAGGAGGTATGACATGCCCATGCTTGCCGCTAAGCGAGGCCAGTCGCTACGCCCCTCGACGCCCCCCAGCTTCAGGCCCACCGTCATGGCGGGGCCGAAATACTGCGTGTAGTCATCAATGGGGGTGCTGAAAGTGCTGAGAAAACGTGTGTTGGGGTGCAGCTTGTCGCGGTAGTCCTGACGGAACACGTGCTTCTCGCTCTTAATCAAGATGCCTGCGGCAAACAGTGGGACACCCACAAACGTCAGCTCGTCCATGACCTGATAAGGCTTCACGCCGGGATTGGTCTTCTGCTTGAAGAAATCCAGGTCTGGCTTGATGGAGAGGCCAGTGGCAGCCGTTTGGTCGAAAACGGTGGCAGCAGCCTCGCTTGTCGCGGGCAATGCCGCCAGACGGGGAGTCCATTCCGGCACCACTACTCGCATGGGCTTCAGAGCCTCATAGTCGCTGCCGGCCACCATTCGGCATGCGGCAAACAGGGATAGCAGTATCAGTACGATTCGCAGTTGCATCGGTGTGGTCGGGGTTGTGAAATGGGTTATGAGTTCAGCAGGAACCGCTCTGCCTCGATGGCTGCCTGGCAACCGGTTCCGGCAGCAGAGATAGCCTGACGGTAGATGGGGTCGGCACAGTCGCCGGCCACGAAGATGCCTGGCAGCTTGGTACGGGGCGTACCGTCGAGCTTCTTCAGATAGCCCGTCTCGTCGACGTCGAGCCACTCACGGAAAATATCGGTGTTGGGCTTATGGCCGATGGCCAGGAAAAAGCCATCGATGGCAATGTCGACCAGCTGCTCGTCTGGCTCGCCCTTGCGCTTCACCAAGTGTGCCCCTTCTACGCCGTTCTCGCCAAAGAGCCCCAACGTGTTATGCTCGAAAAGAATCTCGATATTCTCCCGCTCCATGACCCGTTGCTGCATCACCTTCGAGGCACGTAGGAACGGCTTGCGAACTATCAGGAACACCTTCTTGCAGAGCCCGCTCAAATAGAGAGCATCTTCGCAGGCAGTGTCGCCACCGCCAACGACGGCCACCGTCTTTTTGCGATAGAAGAAGCCGTCGCAGGTGGCACAGGCCGACACGCCCATGCCATTGTACTTGCGCTCGTCGTCGAGACCAAGATACTTGGCCGAGGCTCCGGTGGCAATGATGACCGTGTCGCACTCCAGCATGCGACCGCTGTCGTCCCATGCCTTGTAGGGGTGTTTCGAAAAGTCGACGCGAACTATTTCGCCATCGCGAATGTCGGTACCAAAACGCTCTGCCTGTTCGCGCAAGTCCATCATCATCTGGTTGCCGTCGACACCCTGCGGATAGCCGGGAAAATTCTCCACCTCGGTGGTCTGCGTCAGCTGTCCGCCTGGCTGCAGGCCACAATACTCCACAGGGTTCAGGTTGGCGCGAGAAGCATAGATGGCGGCAGTATAGCCTGCCGGTCCGCTGCCGATGATGAGACATTTGCACCCAACCCCTTCCGAGGACTGGGAGGCATGAATGGTATTACTATTCTCCATTTTCGTTATATAAAATACCCCCTCCCCCAAGGCAGGGGCAGGGGGGGGGTTCTATTTCAGCAGTTCTTCAATCTTTGCTGCAATGTTCTCAATCTTCTCTGTTGGTTCGAAACGGGCGGCAACCAAGCCTTTCTTGTCGATGAGGAACTTGGTGAAGTTCCACTTGATGTCGGGCTTCTGCTTGTAGTCGGGATCGGCCTTCGACAGCATGTCGTCGAGAATATGGGCGATGGGGTGCTCCATGTCCCAGCCGGCAAAACCCTTCTGCTGTTGCAGATACTTGAAAAGCGGGTCGGCATCGTCGCCAACGACCTTCACCTTCTTGAAACGCGGAAATTCCGTGCCGAAGTTCAGCTTGCAGAACTCGTGAATCGACTCGTCGGTACCAGGAGCCTGCTGCCCGAACTGGTTGCAGGGGAAGTCGAGAATCACGAAATCTTGTGAGCGGTACTTTTCGTAGAGTTTCTCCAGCTCCTCGTATTGCGGGGTAAATCCGCACTTCGTAGCCGTGTTTACAATAAGAATCACTTCGTTGGCATACTCGCGGAGCGATACGTCCTTTCCTTTTCTGTCCTTGACAGAGAAATCATAAACAGTCTTCATTGTCGTTGTTTAGTAAGTGGTTTTAAAATAGGTTCTCTTGTTTTTTCGACACAAATATACGACATTTCTTTCTTTCTGCCAAAGGAAAAGAAGAAATGTCGTATGTTTTATTTTATTTTTTGTTTTTTTAATTCTTCGGCTACTGCCAGAAGCCCTCCTCCGACGGGCCTGGGCGGAAGGCATCTACAAACTTCTCATAGACCTTGACAATTAGAATTTTCGGATGGCGTAGACTTTCAGTTTTTTTGTTTTGTTGATTATCTGAGTGGAACTGCCGTCGTGACTATAGGCTAAAAGCACGTATGCCTCAGTACTGCTCCATGCACTTCCCGTAATAAACGCTTTCATCATGGAAAGTTCGTTGATGGCAGGCAGATACCATCCCGAATTGCCCTCGCTATTCAGCATGATCGCTGCCGTAAAGGCTGGATATTTTATGTGTTTGTCTATGTAGTTTTCTATTGCGGCAATCGTGTTTGCCTGACCATCGTCCTTATTGGAAGTTCCATCCAAATCTGCAGAGTCATATTGCCTGTATTGGAGTTCTTCATCAAGCTGCTTGAAAATGAATTGCTTATCGTCGCCAACATATCCTACCGTTCCCACCACGCCATCCACGTCATAGGCATCGCCCGCCTTGTATTTTATCTGGTTAACGGTGATGGTTGGACTTTCTCTGCCCTTGAAAGTCACTTGGGCAGTGCGGTCATCGGTAGTACTTGTTGTGTGGATGACCAGATTTACACCGCTTTGTTCCAGCGTAATCCAGTCGGCATCACACTCTGCTTGCCAAGAAGCATCGGACTTGACAGTCACGTTACGGCTGCCACCGCCACGGTCGAAAACCAATTTCCTGTTCAAGACGGTTATCGTCGATCCGCTCTGTACCACCAAGTACGATTTCTTGATGTCGCGACTCTTTGACAAGATGGTTACTAAGGCGTTTCTCCTCTGTTCTGTCGGGTTATCAGAAATAGTGGTAGTGAGCTCGTAATTCTTCATGTCTTCAGCCGAGTCATCGTCAGCAAGCTCCACTTGGCACCATCCCTCAGTACTCTGCACCTCAATATCATCGTATGGAAGATTGCTCTGCACTGTCCACTTCCAGGATTGCGAAGAGGCTGTTTTGTGCTGTTCTTTCCCTTCATCGTCATTGCTGAATCTTAGAGTGGGCCATGCAGCCTTTTGGGTGATATTGAACGTAACCGACACATCATACTTCTCCGATTCTACTGTCACCACTGCCTTACGCTCGCTGATGGATTGGTTCTCAGACAATGACAGCTGCAATCGATAAGGCTCAGTAAGCACTTTTGCCACGCACCACTTCTCACTGCTACTCACTTCAAATCTGATGGGCACATTGCTTTCTATATTGGTTTCAAGTGCCTGCTTCAGTTCTTGGGCGTATTCAGTTGCGTAGAGGTCGGTATTGGCAGCCCTGACATAGAGCACGCCAGTTTCCGCATCTTCCTGCTTAGGAAGCTTGTCGTCATCAGTTGTTTTGCTGCATGAAGCAAAAATTGAAATGGCAACCATGAGCAGCTGGGCCGCTACCAAAGAGAAACTCCTGTTATTCATTTTGTTGAAGGTTATACTGGTGTAACTTGATTCCTTGAAAGACTATTTTCCCTTTTGGGGATAAATGCGGTGCAAAGATACGATATTTGTTTTAAATAAACAAACTATTTGGGAAGAAAAAAAATGCCCCGAAAACACCAATCAGCACCAACCACCGCCTCTCAACCTGAATATTTATGCAACCGGGTTATGTAAAAACAAGACAAACGAAAATCGCAAAATAGAATCGCAGGAGGGGATGAATTCATCTTTTGGAACAAAAAAGTCTTTCATTTGAGGGGGTAATGCTTACCATTGACAATAGTAATGCTTACCATTTGAAGTGGTAATGCCTAACGTTGTTGCAATTGATGCTTAATTACGTCGCAACTCAGCATCGATTATGACATGATTCAGCATCGGTTGCGCTGCAATTTAGCATCAATTATGCCGTAATTCAGCATCAATTGCAACCTGATTTGACTTGCTCTCTTTGCCCAAAAACCATAAACCGCTGACTAACAGACACTTGCGAACTTCGCTGAGAATCGCATATTTCGGGCCGACTTTCGGTTTGGTGAATTTCAATCGATTCTCGCGAGAGTTCGGCTAATAATTATGCAGAAACGGAGTGCATAATCATTCATTTTGTGACTTTACAGAAGCACCTCTGAAATTCATGCTGAATTATAATAGACCTACTATGTTCCAAATCTCGTAGAACCAGCTGAAAAAACGCCTGCGGAAGGCGCTGTTGGCCTCCGCAGGCGTGTTAACGGGTT
>CAJONO010000117.1 GCA_905235905.1 uncultured Prevotella sp. | reverse complement strand
TTCTTGAACTTAGCGACCGTTTCCTTTGTCTGATCGTCAGACAAAACGGGAGTTAAAATGAAAACGGTTTCGTACTGATTCATACGTTAAATTAAATGTTTATAAATGTTATTTTTGCAAATTGCGGGTGCAAAGGTACGAAAAAATTATGAATTACGAATTATAAATTATGAATTATTTCGTATCTTTGCACTGATTTTTAACGATTTATATGAAATACGTAGGCTTTTCCCTCATCATTTTGGGCGTTTTGGCTCTCGTGGTGCTGTTTCTGTTGCACCTCACCACCGTCAACGCCTTCCTGCTTGCGTCCCTCCTTACTATTATAATAGGTGTCTGCCTCATGGTCTGGGGAATGAAGCGCGAGAGCCGTTACTGATAGTAGGTCACGCTTCCAAGCGTGACAACGACGTAACACTTGTGAAAAACAGCATCCTTGCTGCGCGTAAACATACTGTTTACCCTTCGCAAGGATGCTGTTTGTTATTGTCCTTCCTTAGGATTAATCTTCGTCGCTGAAGATGCGGGAGTCACGACGCGAGAGGTCGTCGCCGCCCTCGCCTGGTCTCACGCCTGAACCACTGCCCTCACCAGAGATGGTGTCCATGAGGTCTTCGTCCATTTTCATTTCCTTCACACTCGGTTCTTGATAATACTTTTTCATCATTGTTTTGTTATTTTAATGGGTTAATAAATAATTTTCTTGCCATCCTTGATATAGAGACCCTTCTTTGGAGTTGCAATACGCTGACCATTCATATTGAAGTACTTCTCGGCTTTCTGGCCGTTCGTGCGACTTGCATCGTTAATTCCCGTGGCCTCGTCATCGTCAAAGACCATATTCACACGCCTTGCGCCATTGACCACCGACGTGGGAATCTGCAGAATGGCACGGTTGGCGCTCATTGTGCGGGTGTTCTTTATCTGGTAGAAGCCCAGTCCGTCGCTGCCGTTCGACAGATAGTAGTTGGTGTAAACGCCCTCTGTCGGCTCCACAGAGACCGGCTCCACATTGCCTTTCAGCATGTTCACGTAGTAGGCCGTCGACTCAGCGTAAGGCACCTTGTAGGTTCCCGGCGTTCCCTTCACCATCAGTCCTGTCTGTGCAGGCACATCGGTCACGCGCATCAGCATCACCGTGCCCGTCTGCTTGATGAAGCCGCTGGCTATATATGCCTTCAGCCCCTGCACCCCAGAGAAGTCAAGGTCACGGTCGCTGCAATAGGTGCCCTCACCGGCTGAAGAGATAGTTATGAAGTCGTAGATTGAGCGGAACGTGGCGCTGACCTCTATGTCTTTCCTGACATTGCTGATAGTGTATTGCAGCCCGACAACCTCGTCGGTCACATCATTGCCGTCTACCGTGAATGTTTCAAGTTTGTATTCCTCATTGGGCACAATAGTAATAGTCACACTGCCGTTAAGTTCAACGGTTTCAGAAGACAACTGCAGGCTTCCACCTTCGCCACAAATAGGCGTAATGGTGAAAACGCTACCCAATTCCAAAATTTCCATAAATTCATTCCAGCCAACCATTTCCTCATACAGTGTCTTTGTTCCACCAGGAACGTAGAGGGTGGCATTAGCTGCATTGCTGAAGCAACCAGTGCTAATAGTGATTGGCTCGTTCCAATCAACAGTGACGGAGGTCAGATTGTTGCATTCTGCAAATGCAGTTCCACCGATAGCTGTTACAGAACTGGGAATGGAAATGCTCGCCAACCCTGTACAATTATAGAACAAGCCAGTGCTTATATTAGAAATAGAAGCGGGAAGTGTGATACTTGTCAAACCTGTGCACGAATGGAACACGTATGTTCCAATGCTGGTCACGCTGTTAGGAATTACCAATTCGGTTAAGCCCGTGCAGAGCACAAACGCTTTTGAACCAATACTTGTAACAGAATTTGGAATCGTAAAGCTCGTCAGGCTGGTACAGCCTCTGAAAGCCCAATCTTCAATCGTTGTAACAGAACTGGGAAGTTCAATGGTGGCCATGTTAGAACAGTCATAGAATGCTGCCTCTCCAATACTCAGGATTGTATAGGGTATTATGGTGTTTTTACAGCCAAATACCAATGTGTTTGAAGCAGATTCGATGATTGCATTGCAGTCGTTTCTTGAATCATACACAGGATTACTGGTATCTACTGAAATGTTTGTAACAGAAGGACAACTCAGGAATGCCGCCACGCCAATTGACGTAACTGAACTGGGGATGGTTACGCTCTCCAAATTCGAACAATTAGTGAATGAATATTCCCCGATATATTTAACAGAGTTGGGGATTACAACGTTTGTCATGCCACTGCAATTATAGAAAGCATATTTTCCTATGCCCGTTACCGTCATGTCGTTAGCTAATTGTGGAATAGTAATTGTTCCAACAGTGTTCTGGTCGATTGATGCAGACGCATTACTGCCGTCACCCACCTGACAGGTTTTTTCCGCTACACTGATAATCATGAAAGTCATTTCCACGCCTTCCTCAGTGTAAGCAGTGAACACATCACCATCATTGTATGTCGGACCGTTTTCTGACTCCTCAATTTCAATTCTGATACTTGGACGGTTATCTGAAGTAGAATAAGAATATGAGGTGTTGGTCACGTCGGCATAACCAGTATCACCATCACTTCTGCGGTAAAGCGTATAGCCACTGCCAGTATAATAGTAGTACTTTAGACTGCTGGTATAAGTGTCGCTCTTTCTGGTTACAACAACTGCCAGATTGTCTCTGCCATTATAGTAGAATTCTCCCTGATTGAACGTCAGCGTTTCCCATCCTGTAGTCTGTCCTAACGTTGGTGAGCCTGAATAAACAAGCGTCAGTCTGTTGGCTGGCAAATAATCGCTCGTGCTGGAGAATGTGCCAGATTTGTGCCCCAGATAGACATTCACCTCAGAAGTGGCAAAGGAACTTGCACTTGCCACCTTGAAGGCGATGCTGTTTATCTTGCCGCTCTTGCCTATTTCCTCTGGTGTGTACAGCATCTGAACTGCTGAATTGCAGTAGTAATTGCTATATGGTGCGTAATGGTCACTGCTTGTCGCATTATCGCCGATACCGACAATACCTGAAGACTCCTCGATATCGATTCTAATACTCGGACGATTGGTTGAAGTAGAATAAGAATATGAGGTGTTGGTTACGTCGGCATAATCGGTCGTGCCATCACTTTTGCGGTAAAGCGTATAGCCACTTCCTGTAAAATAGTAGTATTTCAGACTGCTGGACCAATTACTGCTCTTTCTGGTTACTACCACAACAAGGTTATCCGTTCCGTTATAGGTAAATTCTCCTTGATTGAATGTCAGTGTCTCCCACCCTACAGACTGTCCCAGTGTGGGGGCTCCGGAATAGACCAATGTGAGATCATTGCTCGTCACATAATCGCTCGCGCTGGAGAATGTACCGGATTTGTGTCCCAAATAGACATTCACCTCAGATGTAGCAAAAGAACTTGCACTTGCCACCTTAAAGGCAATGCTGTTTATCTTACCGCCCTTGCCTATTTCTTCTGGAGTGTACAGCATCTGAACGGTAGAATAGCAGTAGTAATTATAATAAGGAGCATAAGAGCCTGTACTTGTCGCGTCGTCGCCGATAACGACACTGCTGGTTGACGATTCAGAAGAAGAAGCCTGAAGGATATGCTTAATACCGGCCAACGCATCAATCTTGCCTTTGCCGAAATGAGAGGCATTGGTTCCTGTAGTGGTATAACTGTCGTTAATGGCCGTCTGCGCCATGATGTCCTTCACGTCGTTGACAGTCAAGCTCTTGTTCACCGACTGCGCGGCCTGTAGCCACAGTGCCACAATACCTGCTGCCACAGGTGTTGCCATCGATGTGCCTTGCATCATAGCGTATGGATTGCTACTGCTATTTACTACAAGGTCTGAATAATTATTGGAACCATAATAACTGTAGTCATCAATAGATGTCGTATGATAATGGTTCACGCCTGCAGCAAGACGTGCTCCCGGTGCTGTTATCCAAGGATAGGCCAGACCCGTAGGACTTTTTGTTGCGGTGGAATAGCTTGAGAAATAGGCAATATCTCCCATTGTATAGACGCTTGTAGCAGAGTATAATGAACCAGAAGACGCAGTCCAATCTGTCTTCGATACATAGGCACCTACGGAGATAACATTTGGAATTGTTGCTTCGTCGCTTACACACATGTCGTCGGTTCCTGCCGTCCAGGTATGACTCGTTGTCGACAAATGGTTGGTAAAGTAACTGTTGTCACCTGCCCACATATCCACATTTGTACTGCCGCTGGCAGGATATACTTCGATGGCAAGCGTATAATCACTTTTGTAGTATTTACTGCCGTTTTTGGTAGTGCTTGTCACGCTTTCGGATTCCAGTCCGGAAGTATATACTTGCAAATAGTATTTACCATTTTCAGAACCTGTATATACATACAGTGTACCGTCATAATAAGTACTAAGTCCATCGAAAGACGAGGTGGAGGAGCCGACAGTCCAGGAATCTTGAACCGCACCTGTCTGGTTGTGCAAAACATATATTTTACAATTAAGCGACTTTGATGCCCATGCCGTGGAAATCAGGCCACTATAGTAGTAACCAGCATCAGTATTCGCATACCATGCAGAACGCAAGATAGTGCCGAGCGGGCTTGCGCTTTTGGCAGAACTCTTTTTCACGAAAAAACCACCACCTTCGCTATCCTTACTGTGGCCAGCATCGTTCGACGAGGCGAAGAGGATAATGTGGTTAGGATGACTGTCGCCAAAGTATTGTCCAACCAAATCTGCCCATTCTCCTGTACCGTCACGAGGCCCCCATCCTGACCCCCAACTGTTGCTCACCACAAGAGGCTTGCCCTGATCGTCTGCATATTGAACCATCTTTTTTAAGGCATTGGAGAGGTAAGTGTTTGACAAGCCTTTAACACCTGCTAAATAGAGGTCGGCCCCCGGAGCCATGCCTCCGTATGTGGCATTGGCATGGTTATCTGTCACGGTGACATTGGAACCATTTACGATAACGCTCGAACCGCCTGCAGTTGAGGCGGTATGCGTACCATGGTCACCCGTGTTATCATCGGTCGTGGGTGAGGAACTTGTTACGGATGTGTATTCCGTTCCGCTCGAACCGTTATAGACATAAGCTCTCTTAATGCGGCTGTTGCCGTTCTTATCTTTGAAAGCGATATGCTGGAAGTCGATTCCCGTATCGATAATACCAAGCACAACGCCTGTGCCATCGTATTTATTAGTGATGCCCTGTGTTATGGCATCATTCGACTGAGTGAGCAGATCGTCGACATTGGTCTTTTGTCTTGCAGCGTCGGTCATAGGACGCATCTGCTGAGCCACCTTGATGAGTGTGACATTGTCGACACCTGCCAGTCTCTCCAACTGATTTACAGGAACACGAGCTGTTACAAAGTCTAATCCGTCGAATGTTTCCTCAATTTCGACGCCCAGTGAACGCACCTCACTCAGATTAGAAACATCTTTCAGATGGATGAAGCATGAGATATAGACCACACCACTCACCGTATCGGGACTGGCTATCAGGCGGCGGTTTTTCAGTTTCAACATCTTTTCAGACATTTTGAGTCCTGGAACGCGTCGAGGCCTTACCACAGGTTTTTCTTTCTTTTCCTTCAACTCATCAAGAAACATCTGTGTTGTCAAGGAATACTTCTCATTCATTTCCTGTGCCCACAGCATCATCAGTGGAGCCACTAACAAGACGAGAACAGCGAATAGGCGTTTCTTTCCCTTTTCAAGTAATTTTATCAACATATCTAATCGTCTTCACCTGCCTGCAAACACCCCAAACTCGGCAATTGGTTCTTAGTTATCATTTCTCGCAGATACACAAAAAAGGCGCAGGTGTCTGTTCTTCTGCCCATCCTGGCTCTACAGGCTCTCGCATTGCCTCACCACACAGGATAGACAACGCAGTTAGCCCACGCCAGTACGGACACAATATATAATTAAGGTATATAATGGAACGTACCACGTGACGCTTCGGTTGCCATCTGCCTGCTGTGGTTTGGAATTTGCGAGATTCGTAGAGCACAACGACAGACGTTCGAAAACGTCTTTCTCATATATAAGACCGCCCGCCGCCCACTGCCGGGCTAACTGAGCGATGGTGCAAAATTACGAAGAAAAAACGAAACGGCAAAGAAAAAGAAGGAAAAACTTACACATGTCAAAATATCTTGGCCAAATTTGCAGCCTCATAGTAGGTCACGCTTCCCAGCGTGACACCCGCCGTAGAAGTCACGCTGGGAAGCGTGACCTACTACTGCAAGGCAGTCAAATAGCCGTTAGTTATATACTAATTCAACTTTCGCAAGTAAAATAGAACCACGGATTTAACGGATGAAACGGATTTTTTCTGTATAGTAGATTCAGCCACAAGCGTCCG
>CAJONO010000116.1 GCA_905235905.1 uncultured Prevotella sp. | reverse complement strand
TTACTCTTAGCAAATATGCTGTTTACTCTTGTCAGACTACTTTTCCTGTAATAAAATTCACGGTTTGTTTGGCGTTATGGAGAAAAAACCGTATCTTTGTGGCGTTTAGACAGTCAGGAGCCCATGAAAAGATTATTGACAATCATTGTAGCGATGCTGATGGCAGGAATGGCCCACAGCCAGAAACCTTCGACCTGTGGCCCTGTTCCCACAGGGAACCAGTTGCGGTGGCAGGACATGGAGATGTATGCATTCATCCACTACTCCTTGAACACGTACACCGACCAGGAATGGGGATTCGGCAACGAAGATCTTCAGTTATTCAACCCCTCTGACCTTGACTGCCGTCAATGGGCACGTGTCTGTAAGCAGGCAGGCATGAAGGGCATAATCTTTACGGCGAAGCATCACTGCGGCTTCTGTATGTGGCCCTCGAAATATACGGAATATTCTGTCAAGAACACGCCTTGGAAACAGGGGAAGGGCGACGTGGTGCGCGAATTGGCAGAGGCTTGTAAGGAAGAGGGGTTGGAATATGCTGTCTATCTGTCGCCATGGGACCGAAACCATCCAGACTACGGTAAGCCGGAATACGTGACCTACTTCCGCAATCAGTTGCGTGAACTGCTAACCGAATACGGTGATATGTTCGAGGTGTGGTTCGACGGTGCCAATGGTGGCGACGGCTGGTATGGCGGTGCCAACGAGGTGCGTAAGATAGACCGCACGACCTACTATCAATGGCCAGAGACCTACCACATGATTCGCGAATTGCAGCCCAAATGCCTGATATGGAACGACGGCAGTGATCGCGGCGATCTGCGCTGGGTAGGCACTGAGGCAGGCAATGTCGGCGAGACGAACTGGAGCCTGCTGAACGATAAGGGCGATGTGCCTTACGAACAGTTGCACTACGGAGTAGAGAACGGTAATGTTTGGGTTCCCGGTGAGACGAATACAAGCATTCGTCCTGGGTGGTTCTACCATGAGACGGAGAACGAAAGCGTGAAGAGCCTGTCGAAACTAATGGACACTTATTATAAGTCAGTGGGTCGCAACTCCTGCTTGCTTCTCAACTTCCCCATCATGCCTAATGGGCGCATCCATCCTACAGACTCACTGCGCGGTATCGCCTTCAACAAGATGATTCACGAGGTGTTCAAGGAGGATTTAATTGACCATTCATCATTGACCATTGACCATTCGGCTGCAAACAATGGTCAATGTTTAATGTTCAATGTTCAATGGGATAAGCCCACCTCCTTTAACCGCTTCGTCGTCGAGGAGGATATCCGTTACGGTCAGCGGGTGAAGAAATTCTCGTTAGAAGCCGAGGTAGATGGCAAGTGGGTGCCGCTGCGAGATGAACTCGTGGAGCAGGGCGATGGCCTGACCACCATCGGTCACAGGCGCATCGTTTGTTTCCCCACCGTGAAGGCTACTCGTCTGAGATTCACAGTTCTCGATACCAAGTGTGAGCCTATTATCAAGCGCATGTCCGTCTATCTGGCTCCAGACATTACTCCCGACACTCCTGATGCGGGTGAGAAGCATGCATCTGATTATTATATCTTCTTCGGGGCCGACAAGATGATGTTCGTGAATCTCAATGAAGAACAGACCGTCACCGCCTTCCGCTATCTGCCGCCGCAGGAGTCGAAGGAAGGCCTTGTCACCCACTACCGCATTGCCGCCACCACCGACTGGAAGACGTGGGTGACGCTGGGTGAGGGTGAGTTCTCGAATATCGTCAACAACCCCATCTGGCAAACCGTACGCTGTAAGCCTACCCGTGCCAAGGTGATTCGCGTGGAGGGTCTGCGACTGGCACAGGGCGAGCGTATGGGATATAGCGACGTAGAAGTAGTAACATCGACCGATGACGAGGCTTGGAATGAGTCAGTGTGGATCTGTGTAGCCGATGCACAAGAGGTTACGGGTCGTGTGAATGAAGATACACGGGCTGCTGACGGTGCCAACTGGTTTGTGAGCAGCATCACTAACGAAAAGAAAGTGGTGAAGGCGCTGTGGATGACTACGAGCCTCGGCGTGAACGAGTTGTACGTGAACGGACAACGTATCGGACGTGAGGTGTTACGCCCAGGCTTCTCTCACCATAGTCGCACGAAGTATTCGTTTACCTACGACGTAACGAAGCAGTTTCAGACGAAGAAGGGGCGGCAGAACACGTTAGCCGCTCAGGTGACGCCAGGCTGGTGGGCCGACAAGATCATCACGCCCAGCGGCTCGAACGGCATGTACGGACAGAAGTGTGCATTTCGTGGTGTGCTGGAACTGACATTTTCCGACGGTACGAAACGGCGGTATGGCACCAACACAAAGGATTGGAAGGCTGGCATTGCAGGCCCCGTTGTTCATGCAGCCATTTTCGACGGTGAGGAATATGATGCGCGTATACCGTTGGGATTCAACACATCGCACAAGCTCTCCACGCCAGCCATCAGCAAGGAGTATAAGGGCATTATCGTGCCTGAGAACGGCGCAGAGGTCTATCATCTTGAAGAGTTGGTATTGAGTCCCCGGCGAGCATACGTTTATTCAAAAGTTGATGGAGCAACCGGCGATGCCTATGGAAAGATTGTCATCGACCGCGAGTATAAGGATGGTCAACCGATGACCATTCGCCCAGGCGAGCATCTGGTCATCGACTTTGGACAGAACTGCGCTGCCGTTCCTTCGTTCCGCTTCCGGGCAAAGGAGGGTACACACTTGACTTGCCTGCCTGCCGAGTTGCTGAACGACGGCAATGGTGCCAAGAGTCGTGGCATGGATGGCCCGGAGGGTAGCATCCACCGTCGCAACTTGCGCATCCACCAGAAAAGCATCCGATTAGACTACACCTTTGCCGAAGAAAAATCTCAAATCTCAACCTTTACCCCCCTCAGCACTTTCTTTGGCTATCGCTACGTGGACATCACTGCCACCGACGAGGTGGTGATTGAGCGTGTTCAGTCTGTCCCCGTCAGTTCCATCACGCCAGCGATGGAAACAGGGCATATCACCACAGGCAATGACCTAATCAACCAACTGATATCGAACACCATTTGGGGTATGCGTAGCAACTACCTCAGTGTGCCCACTGACTGTCCGCAGCGCAACGAACGATTAGGCTGGACGGCCGACACACAGGTCTTTGCCGAGACTGGCTCTTACTTTGCCGACACCCGTCGCTTCTTCCACAAGTGGCTGCACGACCTGCGCGATTCCCAGAACGAAGAGGGCGGCTATCCCAGTGTGGCACCTCCAGGACAGTATGGCTCAGGACGAGACGAATATATGCGTTTCGGTTGGTCGGATGCCGGCATCATCGTGCCTTGGACTATCTGGAAGCAGTTTGGCGATACAACCATCATTGAAGAGCATTGGGAGTCAATGAAGCGATACATGGACCACGTCAACGCGACGAAGTACGACCACAAGGCCCTCAGTCGTGAGAATGGCAACTACCAGTGGGGCGACTGGTTGAGCTACGAAGCATTGGAAACTTGCGGACGCAGTGCTTTCAAGGGGAACGACCCGCTGCCAGAGACGATAGAATACTGGAACTACCTCGGTGCTTCCTACTGGGCTGTCGATGCTGCCATGATGGCCGATATGGCAAAGGCTACTGGTCGTGACGGAAGTGTCTATAGCAACATGGCCAATGCTGCAAAGGACTACCTACGCGAACGGTTCTTTAATGCCGATGCCCAACATTCAATGGTCAATGGTCAATGTTCAATGTTCAAATGCGACATTCTCAACACGATGCAGACACCGGCCCTCTTTGCCCTGCGCAACCATCTTTTCGAAGGCGAGGCAAAGGATAAGATGATAGAGCGCCTGCGAGAGAACTTCCGTCAGCATGGCGACTGTCTGCAGACGGGCTTCCTCGGCACCTCCATCCTCATGCCCACACTCACCGACAACGGCATGGCCGACGTGGCCTACACATTGCTCTTCCAGCGCAAGAACCCCAGTTGGCTCTACTCCGTCGATAATGGTGCCACCACCATTTGGGAGCGCTGGAACAGTTACATGAAAGAAAACGGCATGGGCCCCAATGGTATGAACAGTTTCAACCACTATGCCTATGGCTGCGTTTGCCAGTGGCTGTGGCAGACGTGTGCCGGCATTGCCTCCGACCCTGCACAGCCCGGCTTCAAGCATATCATCATGAAGCCTGTTCCTGATTGTCGGTTAGGTCACCTCGATGCCGTCTATTCCTCGGCAGCTGGTACCGTCGAGAGCCATTGGAAGTACGAAGGCGAAGAATGGATATGGACTTTTACTATCCCTGAGGGTGCCACCGCCACCGTCACCTTGCCAGGAGAGAGCGAAACGAAGGAATATTCTTCTGGCACATATACACTACGCAAATAAGAAACCCAAATAAAGATGAAAAAACTAATAGTATTCCTGACAGCCCTGTGTTCATGGACTGTTGCTCATGCACAGAGACAAACGCTCTTTGATGACAACTGGCAGTTTACGCGCAACGGAAAGACCATCAATGTGAACCTGCCCCACGACTGGGATGTCTACGATGGGCCTAATCCCGCGACGGGTGCCACCAAGGAGGGCGGTGGCTGGTTTCCAGGCGGTAAAGGAGAGTATCGCAAGACGTTTAAGACACCTAAGGCAGACATCGTGAAACTGCATTTCGAGGG
>CAJONO010000115.1 GCA_905235905.1 uncultured Prevotella sp. | reverse complement strand
TGGGTTCGTGCCCGTATCCTTGACATTGTGATTGCCACCATCAATGAGAAAACAGGTGGAGGTACAAAATATATCAATAGGAGAGATTTGGACTATCTACCGGCAGCCATTCAAGAAGAGAACTATCGCAAGAACTTTACGGATGCCATCAAAAAGTATGTTGATGGACATAAGACCTATAAATATGCCCAGATTACGGATATTGTTTACAAAGCAGTGTTCCGCGAAAAGGCTAAGGAGTATAAGAAGCTTCTTGATTTAAGTGCGAAAGACAATCTGCGTCGTACGCTATATGCAGAGGTTCTTAAAGCCGTGTCTTCTTTTGAGAATGGAGCTGCTTTTGAAATTAAGAAAAAGGGTGAAGAGTCTGGGCTATTAACAGTTGATGAGGTAGAGGCTATCATTACGGAATTAGCTCAACATCCCCTTATGGAGCCTATCATCTATGATGCACGTCAGAAGATGGCTTCGCGCGACTTGGCATTCCGCGACGTGTTCCATGGGAATATCGCAGAGTATCTGAAAGCCGTTACGCCAGAGGAGTTCGACAAGTTTATCGGGAGCAAGTCGCTTGACTTGGATGCTATTATGGCGTTGCCTGAGAATCAAGAGGTACTGAAAGTCTTAAAGCAGGCAGAAGATGAGTGAGATTCAGTATATCACATGGGACGAACTGCTGCATGTCTATGAGAAGACTGTAGATGAGAGTGGCGGCGGTTTTTCTGGCATCAGAGACCGTGAGCGGTTGGAGTCTGTACTTGAATTCGTACAGAACGACCTATACTACCCTAAGTTCGAGGACAAGTTGACTTTTTTGGTGTCTCGCATCTGTACAGGACACTTGTTTGACGACGGTAACAAGCGCATATCATGCACGTGGCAGCAGGGCATATTGACGAAGAACTTCTGGCAAGAATCATTCCACCCGTCATCAAGGGTGAGGATTTCAGTGAAGAACTGAAAATAGATATAGCCCACGCTATGGAAAGCGGAGAATTGTTTAGTGATTGAATTCCATCCCAATCCCCAAAGAGCAAGGGCGTAGCCAAAGTTACGGAAAAAGTTGTAACTGGTAACGGATTTTGGAGAATTAACGCAACACCCCCTGGTGGCAGTGTGCCGTCAGGGGGTGTCATATCACATTGAGACAGGGACTTTATTCGCCCTTCTCCATCTGAGCCTTCAGCTGTGCGAGCACGTCGATGTCGCCAAGCGTGGTGCTGGCAGCAACGTTCTCAATCTTCGGAGTCTCGTCCTTCTTCTTCGGAGCGGCCTTGCGGGCAGCGCGCTTCTCCTCACGCTGAGCATCTTCGAAGGTGCGGCTGTGAGAGAGGATGATGCGCTTCGAGTCCTTGTTGAACTCGATTACCTTGAAGGGCAGTTCCTCACCGGCCTGAGCCTGCGAGCCGTCTTCCTTCTGCAGGTGCTTCGGCGTAGCGAAGCCCTCGACGTTCTCCTCAAGAGCCACAACGGCACCCTTCTCGAGCATCTCGGTAATCTTACCCGTGTGAACAGAACCGACGGTGTACTTCTCCTCGAACACGTCCCAAGGATTGTCCTCGAGCTGCTTGTGACCGAGCGAAAGACGACGGTTCTCCTTGTCGATGTCGAGCACGACCACGTCGATCATGGTGCCCACCTGTGTGAACTCTGAAGGATGCTTCACCTTCTTGGTCCACGAGAGGTCGCTGATGTGAATCAGACCATCGACACCTTCCTCCAGCTCGACGAATACGCCGAAGTTGGTGAAGTTGCGCACCTTTGCTGTGTGCTTCGAGCCAACGGGATACTTCACTTCGATAGCCTCCCATGGGTCTTCCTTCAGCTGCTTGATGCCGAGCGACATCTTGCGCTCGTCGCGGTCGAGAGTCAGGATGACGGCCTCTACCTCGTCGCCTACCTTCAGGAACTCCTGAGCGCTGCGCAGGTGCTGGCTCCAAGACATCTCAGAAACGTGGATGAGACCTTCAACGCCGGGCTGCACCTCGACGAATGCGCCGTAGTCGGCGATGACGACAACCTTACCCTTGATGTGGTCGCCCACCTTGAGGTCAGCGTCAAGAGCATCCCAGGGATGCGGAGTGAGCTGCTTCAGACCGAGGGCGATGCGCTTCTTCTCTTCGTCGAAGTCGAGGATGACGACATTGATCTTCTGGTCGAGCTCAACCACCTTCTTCGGATCGTCTACGCGGCCCCAAGACAAATCGGTGATATGAATGAGTCCGTCCACGCCGCCGAGGTCGACGAACACGCCATAGCTGGTGATGTTCTTCACCGTACCCTCGAGAATTTGGCCCTTCTCCAGCTTCGAGATAATCTCCTGCTTCTGGGCCTCCAGCTCCTGCTCGATGAGGGCTTTGTGGGAAACGACCACGTTGCGGAACTCCTGGTTGATCTTCACCACCTTGAACTCCATGGTCTTACCCACGAACTGGTCGTAGTCGCGAATGGGATGTACGTCGATTTGTGAGCCGGGCAGGAATGCCTCGATGCCAAACACGTCGACAATCATGCCACCCTTTGTGCGGCACTTGATGAAGCCCTGTATCACGGCCTGGCTTTCCAGTGCCTCGTTGACACGATCCCAAGACTTCGACATGCGGGCCTTCTTGTGAGAGAGGAGCAGCTTGCCGCTCTTGTCCTCGACGCTTTCCACGTAGACCTCCACCACGTCGCCCTCCTTCAAGTCGGGGTTGTAGCGGAACTCGCTGGCAGGGATGATACCATCGCTCTTGTAGCCGATGTTGACGACCACCTCTTTCTTGTCGACGCTAATCACCTTGCCATCGACCACTTGGTGGTCGGCCACCTTGTTCAGGGTTTCGTCGTAGGCCTTGTCGAGTTCTTCTTTGCTGACGTTGGCTACGGTTCCGTTTTCAAACTCGTCCCAGTTGAAGTCCTGCAACGGCTGAACGTTCTTTGTTAATTCTGACATTTTTTCTTGTGCGCCCCGTTTCTTGGGGCAAAGGCCTGAACAGACGTTCATCAGACCATATTTTAAATGGTTAAACTTCGTAGGAGCCTGCGCCTGTCCAGCCTCCTAACTTCCCTTTTTGAGAAAGTGGATGCAAAGGTACAACTTTTCGCCGACGTAATGCCGTCGGACTCCCGTTGACCACGCATTATTTATGTTTATTTAACTATAGTTACTTGAATTAGCTCGCAATTCAGCCTGAATTGTCATGTAATTCAAGCTGAATTGCGAGCTAATTTGTGCTGAATTGCGACCTAATTCAAGTAGCTTTTGTAAACAGCTGGCTCACAGCTAATTAGGATGCGTTGAGCAAATGCCTTGTCATACGGAGCCATGCTGCTCTGAAGGGAGGCAATTATTTTACCTGCACCACTAAATAGCGGCTTGTGCTCCAGAACTGCTCCGGGTTGGTAATGTAGAGAACGTACTGCTTGTTGGCATCGGGCTTCAGGGTATAGCTGCCTAAGGGGTGGGTGGTAAGAATCTCGGCATTGCGTGAGTAGAGCTTGATTTCCTTGTCGATGCGTATGTCGATTTTCGTGAAATAGTCCTTGTTGAACTGCTGCTGCAGCACCTTTCCGTCCTTGAGGATGTTCTGCTGCTTCAGTTCCTTCTTGGTTCCGAAGACAAACCAAGCGGTGTTCAGTTGCAAGTCCTTCTCATTGATGGTCTCGTTTTTCTGTGTGTTGTCCTCGCGCAGTGAGTTCACGTCGCTGCTCAGTCCTGCTATGGTCTGGTCGAGTTCGGCAATGTGTATGTCCTTGGCGGCGAGCTGCTTGCGAAGTTGCTGCAGCTCGTTGTCCTTCTGCTCCAACTGCGAGGTGAGGTTCTCAATGGTGCGCTTCAGCTGTTCGCTGGCCACGGTGCTCTCACGCATGCGCTGGCGTAGCTTGGCAATGAGTTCGCGGTTCTCCTTCATGGTGGTCTGTATAAACTCCATGTTCTCCTTGATGCGGGCAGTAGCGCTGGCGCCCTCGCCGTGCTGGGCAAGGGTCACGCGGCCTTGTGCCTCGTTGATTTCGCGGAAGCCCTCCTCAATGTCGTTCATGGTGCCGAGCATGTCGTCGATCTCCATGTCTTTCTGTGCGATAATCTGGTTGAGCGAGTCGCGCTGTTGTGCCAACAGCGTTTCCTGCTGTTTCTTGTTGTCGCCTTGGCAGGCAGTCAGGGCTACGATGGCCGTGAGTGCCACGATGAATAGTTTTTTCATAATCTTACTTTTATTTCAATTCTTATTTCTAATTCCTAATTCCGGGTTTTCCCTATTCCTTGTCATTCTTTCCCTTCGAGCACGACGACAATCTCGCCCTTGGGCTGGTGCTCACGGAAGTGGGCCTCGACCTCGCTGAGCTGACCTCTGACGCACTCCTCGTGGATTTTTGAAATCTCCCTGCTTACGCTCACCTGGCGTTCCGCGCCGAACACCTCTGCCAGTTGGCCGAGGGTCTTTACCAGACGATAGGGCGACTCATAGAAAATCATGGTGCGACGCTCTTCCCGCAGTGCCTCGAGCCTCGACTGCCGTCCCTTCTTCTGTGGCAGGAAACCCTCGAAACAGAACCTGTCGCAAGGCAGACCGCTGCTGACGAGTGCCGGCACGAAGGCGGTGGCACCTGGCAGACACTGCACGTCGATGCCGGCCTTGACGGCCTCGCGCACAAGGAAGAAGCCCGGATCGCTGATGCCCGGCGTACCGGCATCGCTGATGAGGGCTATCGTCTGGCCTGCCAGCAAGCGCTCTACGATGGCAGCCGTGGTGCCATGCTCATTGAACTTATGGTGGGAGAGTAGGTGGTTGTGTATGTCGAAATGCTTCAAGAGGATGCCCGACGTGCGGGTATCTTCTGCCAGAACCACGTCGGCCTCGCGGAGTATGCGTATGGCACGATAGGTCATGTCTTCCATGTTGCCGACAGGTGTCGGCACTACGTAGAGTGTTCCCATTCGACCTACAAAAATAGATATTATTCCGCGTATAGACGAAAGAAAGGGCATGTTTCCCCTTCCTTTTAATATTTTTTAAACCTTAGTGATGATAAAAAATAACTTGGGGTGCCTGTCAGCAACCCTCGGCCAGCATCACGTACTCGTCTTTTACCTGATTGGGCAGCTCAATGCCGCGAAGCGTGAGACTGCGCCCCCACGCCGGCACCTCGTCGGGGCGCATGGTGGTGAGTATGCTGCGGAAAAGCTCGGCCTCATCGTCGGTGTAGCTGTCAGGGTTACGGCCACGGAAGGCATCGAGCTCTTCGTCGTCGAAATACTCCACCTCGCGGGTGGCAGCCTCTAACAGGCAGTCGCGCTCACAACGAGTGGCGGGCGAGCCGTCGCAGGTGGCACAATCGCCCTGGGGCTGCACCACCGTGGCGTGGTCGTTGCGATAGAACAAGGCAAGGACGAAACCGAGGACTACGAGCGCTACGATAAGGAGTATCATAGTTCTTCGACGCTGAAGCCGGCGGTCCTCAAGTCGTCCCAGAAGCGGGGGTAGGACTTGGTGACCACCTGCGGATTATTAATGACGATGGGGCGGAGGAGGGCTGCCGGCGCGAAAGCCAGCGCCATGCGGTGATCCTCGTAGGTATCGATGGCCACCTCGGCATCGGGCTGGCACCGCTCGCCATCCCACTCCAGTTCGCAGCCATCCTTGTCGTGGAGCACGAATCCCAGCTTCCGCATCTCCCGTTTCAGGGCTTCAATGCGGTCGGTCTCCTTGATGGTCAATGTCTGCAATCCTGTAAAATGAAAAGGTATGTTGAGCAGTGCGCAGGTCACGACAAATGTCTGGGCGAGGTCGGGGGAACCGGCAAAGTCGTACTCCAGACGGCTCACGTGGCGACCGCTCTTACGGATGGTCACCGTAGTGGGTACGCCGGGCTTCTTCGAGGCGAAAGACGTCTTCACGCCCAGCAGGCTGAAGATGTAGCGCACCGACGAGTCGCCCTGCTTCGAGCCGTCCATCAGGCCCTGCAGTCGTGCCACGGCATCGGTTGGCTTGCTGAGTGCCACCATCTCATACCAATAGGAGGCGGCACTCCAGTCGTTTTCAATCAGATATTCGCGTGGCTGGTAGGGCACGGGCTTCACGCTGATGGTATCGACGGCCGTCCATTCTGCATCGACCCCAAACTCACGCATCATCCAAAGCGTCAGGTCGATATAGGGGCGGGAAATGATTTCGCCCGTGAGGCGCAGCTCCAGTCCACGCGACAGCACGGGACCCACCATGAGCAGTGCCGAGATATACTGTGAACTCACGTTTCCCTCAATCTCCAGTTGGCCGCCCTCCAGCTTCCTGCCCTTTATAAAAAGAGGTGGAAAGCCTTCCTTGCCCAGATAGCTCACGTCGGCCCCAAGCCGTAGCAGGGCATCGACCAGCACCTTGACGGGGCGGTGCTTCATGCGCTCAGTTCCTGTGAGCACGTGGTCGCCGCCGGGCGTTGCCGCGAGAAGGGCAGTCATGAAGCGCATGGCGGTGCCTGCCGCCTTGATGTCGATTTCGTGAGGCTTGTCGCGAAGGGCGCGCAGAATAACGTCGGTGTCGTCGCAATCGCTCACGTTCAGTGGCATGGCACATTGCGGGGTGAGGGCGCAGATGACAAGCGAACGGTTGGATATGCTTTTCGAGGCAGGCAACTGGATGGTGGCATCGAGCTGCGAGGGTGCGGTTATTCGGTAGCTGCTCATAGGAGTGTTATGGAGTTGGTTTCTTGTAGTGTCATGCAAAATTACACATTTTATTTCATTCCACCAAACATTTGCCAATGAAAAATGGTGAAAGCGGTCAGAAGAAATCATCGTCGAAGTCGAAGCCGCCACCTGCCGGCTGGTTATTAGTGGGAACACCGTCTTCGTCATCGCCGGTGCCGTCGGTCTCTTCTACATCGGGAGCCTGCTCCAGCTCCTCGGGTATCTGCAGCAGCTCCTCGTCGCTAATCTTCAGCGGCAGGAAGGTGCGCTCGTAGAATGCGTCATAGTCCTTGTAGCTGTAGCGGGTGCCAATAAGCGAGAGGTTATGCTCGCTGATAACCAGGCTGCGGCAGGAGCGTATGGCAGCCATCATCTCTGGTGTGGCATAGAGCTGTCGGGCATATTGCTGTGCCTCGTCGAAACTGAGGAAGCCGCTCACGGTCATGCGGTTCAGCCCCGGCTGACGGTCGATCTGTATGTCGAAGTTGCGCACCATGAAGTTGGAGAAGTTGTAGCGTGCCAGTTCGAAGAGCAGCTGGTTTTCGTTCTCCTGTGGCGTTCGTCCGTTGCCCTGTCCCAGGGAGTCGGGCTGGTAGGCGAGAATGAAGAGGAAAGGCACCATGCGGTCGGCCGAGAGCGTGTCGGTCGAAGCGGAGTCCTCGGCAGCAGTCAGGTCGCGCCGAGACCACACGTCGTCCAGGTCGAACTTGCCGCCATAGAGCGTCCGTCCCTCTTGTACGCCCTTGATAATCATGCCCGCCATTTCCGACACCTCGCTCGTCGGGTACTTCTCGACCACCTGCTTCAGCTGTTCCACACAACCCTTGGCATCGCCCTCATTAAGAAGACTCAGACCATCGACGAAAAGGAACTTGGGACGGTTCTCGCCCAGCGGGAAGCGCTCGGCAGAGAGCTGGGCATTGGCTTTCACCTCGGCATAGCGGGCAGCCTTGAAGGCTTCGTAGGTAGCCCCATAGAGCGAGTCTTCGATGTGCTCGCCAAACCGGGCATTCTCCTTGAAATAGGGGTCGTTGAGCAAGATGGCCCAGTCGCTCTCAGGATAGTCGGCTGTGAGACGGGCCAGGCAGCTGGCTGCCAGCTCGTCGTCGCCAAGGCGTGAATAGAGCAGGAAGAGGTGATACCACGCCTCGTCCATCTTCTCGTAGTCAGGATACTGGGTAGTGAGGCGCGAGAGCTGCTTCTCAGAGAGACGCAGGTTGTCGAGCTTGTCCTTGAAGATGACGCCTGAGTTGAAGAGGCCGTCCATGATGATCAGGTTGCTCTCCTGCACCTGCTCGTCGGTGAAGGGAATCTGTGCCAGATAGTATTCACGCTTGTGGGGGTCGTTCTGTGCGCTGTCGGCCACTTCCTTCTCCTCCTTTTTGTCTTGCTTCTCGGCATTCTCTGGCAAGTCCTGCCCCTCAAGGCTGCCTAAGCTGTCAGGCTGTTCCACACCTTCCATTCCCAATCCGGCCACTACAGTCTGGTTGGCGCGCCGCCAATGGTCGGCGTTCTCACGCTTGCCCCACTGTTTCTGGAACTGCTGTTTGCCCTGGTTCACGGCCATCTGGTTGTAGAAGTACCACTGCCCGTTCTTCTGCTGGGTGGTATTGGCCGTCGGCTGGTTGTTGCGCTGGTTGCGGTTGCCCGTGGCCCCCTGCTTGTTCTGGGCGGCCTCTACCTCGGCTTCCCGTGCTTTGTCGCGCTCCTCTTTCTCCTTCTTTTTAAGGGCCTCTATCACTCGGTCGATAGCCTCGTTGCGCTCCTTCTCCGACATCTTAGCAAGCAGCTGCAGCGAGTCTTGCAGATGGACGGCGTCGGTATGCGGCACCAGCTCGTCGAGCACCTTCGAGCGCATGGACAGTTCCTCATAGTCGGGGCGTTCCTTGTCGAGCAGGCCGATGGCTTCGCCGTAGCAGCGCTGTGCGTCGTTATATCTTTCCATTTCCCAATAGAGGCCGCCAAGGCGCAAGAGCAGCACTCCTTTCTCTATGCCGCTTCGAGTGGCTTTCTCATTGCCCGTCTCGTAGGCACCGATGGCCTTGGCCGTGTCGCCCTGGGTCAGATAGATATTGCCCATGGCATAGTAGACCTGGTCCAGATAGTCCTTGTTGTTGTCCGACCTCGCCATGCGCTTCAGTCGCGAAATCATCTTCTTCACATTGCCCTTTGCCATCACCTCGGTCTGAGCGATACGTGCATTGAACTCGGTCTCGTAGGGAGGATTCTGGCGCGCCACGCGCTGGAAGGCGTCGTAGGCCTGTTGCCGATGGCCTAACTGTGCCTCTATCTGTCCCATGAGAAACCACATGCGGGCCTTTTGCGTCTTGCGCTTCTCATGCTTGATGGCCTTTCGCAGATAGGGCACAGCATTGGCATAGTCGCCTGTCTTGACGTAATAGTCGGCATAGGCATAGTCCCAGTCGTTCTGTGCCTTGTAATGCATCGAGTCGCGCCGCATGTTTCGTATCACGTCCTCGGCATCGTAGAGCCAGTCGAGCTCTACATACGAGCGGGCCAGCCACGAGCGGGCCACCCCATTGATGGCCGGCTGAGACTGGTAGAGGCGCGACATGTAGGAGAAGGTGGCGGCAGCCTCGTCGAACGCGCCTTTCTGGAATTGCGACTTGCCCAGAAGCAGCCATGCCTTCCATAGGAAAGGGTTATACTCGCGGCGGGCGAGCCACTCCTTGTCCTTGTCGGTCTTGCGGCGCGACTTGTTCCATACGGGCTTCACCTTGATGGAGTGAAGCTTGATGGTCTTCTCGCTCTTTTCTATCGCACGGTCGAAGTTGCCTTTGCCCAAGTCGCGGCTCTGCTTGTTGCCCACGGCGTAGAGGGGCAGCATCTCGGTGAAATTGTCCTTGTTGCCCTTCTCTTTCTCCAACGAACCGTCGATGAATGCCTGCGAACCATTATAATAGGTATTATACTTGGCCGTGAACGAATGCCAGAGGCGGCTGCGGCTGTTGTTCTTCTGCGTAGAACATCCTGCCGTCATCATCAGGATGAAGGCCAAGGCCACATATATATATATATTTCTTCGCATTATAGATAATAACCGAAAAAGCAATGGATTTATTGCCTTTACAGACAAAAAAAGCCAGAATTCTTTGCTATAAGAAAAATAATCACTAACTTTGCACACATGATTACCGATAACATGACAGGAGAGGCACATAGGCCCGGACGGATAGAAGTGGTGTGCGGCTCGATGTTCTCAGGCAAGACCGAGGAGCTGATTCGCCGCATGAGACGGGCACAGTTTGCCAAGCAGCGAGTGGAGATATTCAAACCCGCCATCGACGTGCGCTATTCCGAGGAAGACGTCGTTTCCCACGACCAGAAGCACATACAGTCGACACCCATCGACTCGTCGGCCAGCATTCTGCTATTGGCCAACGATATCGACGTGGTTGGCATCGACGAGGCACAGTTTTTCGACATGGGGCTGGTCGATGTCTGTAACGAACTGGCCAACAGGGGTGTGCGCGTCATCATTGCGGGGCTCGACATGGACTTCAAGGGTGTGCCCTTCGGCCCCATGCCCGCCCTTTGTGCCATTGCCGACGACGTGACGAAAGTCCACGCCATCTGCGTGAGATGCGGTTCGCTGGCCTACGTCAGCCACCGTAAAGTGCAAAACGAGCGCCGGGTGCTCCTGGGCGAAACGGGCGAATACGAGCCGCTGTGCCGGGACTGCTATCAGAAAGCACTGGCAGAAGCCAGCAACACTACGGCAAACGGCTGACCTTCACCTGGCCGTTTTGCGGTCGTCATGGTCGGAAGAATGTTTTTTTTCTTCTTCTGAAACAATAAATATCGGGGTACCAGCGTTTCACTAATATAGAAGCAAACCAAAACGCAAATGCCTATGCAGATATTTACTTACGAAGAAAGGACACCGAGCCAGAAGGTGCTCAAGTTTATCAAGGAACTCGCCTACACCTACCGCGTGGTGAACAATCAGGCCTACTGCCTGAACTGAGAATAAACAAAGATTGTCAAACCGAATAACTGTCAGATTGTCAAAATGACAAAGGTTTCCCCCTCACTGCTCGCTGCCGACTTCCTGCATCTCGACCGTGAGATAGATATGATTAACCGAAGCGAGGCCGACTGGCTTCACCTCGACGTGATGGACGGTTCGTTCGTTCCCAACATTTCCTTTGGCTTTCCCGTCTTAGAGGCTGTGGCTTCGCTCTGCAAAAAGCCGCTCGACGTACACTACATGATTGTGAAGCCCGAAAACTATATCAGGCAGACGGCCAAACTGGGTGCTATGATGATGAACGTACACCTGGAAGCCTGCACCCATCTGCACCGCACCATTCAGGAAATTCACAACGAAGGGATGAAAGCCGGCGTCACGCTGAACCCCTCAACACCCGTTTCCCTGTTGGAAGACATTATCTGCGACGTGGACATGGTGCTCCTGATGAGCGTGAATCCAGGATTCGGCGGACAGAAGTTCATCGAGAACACGCTGAAGAAAACCCGGCAATTGCGACAGCTCATTCAGGAGAGCGGCAGCAAGGCCCTGATCGAGGTCGACGGCGGCGTACAGGGTGAGACGGCCCCACGGCTGGTTCAGGCGGGTGTCGACGTGCTGGTTTCTGGCAGCTACGTGTTCAAGAGTCCGTCGCCCGAACAAACCATCCACGATTTAAGGATGCTTTAGCACCACTTATTACGTAACCGTTCAAAAATAACTTGGTATAGTTTGCTGAAACGAATGAGAATAATGAGAATAATGTGGGTCACGAATGAGAATAATTATTCAGCTTTCGCAAGTAAAACAGAACCACGGATTTAACGGATGAAACGGATTCTTTCTGTATAGTAGATTCAGCCGCAAGCGTCCGATTGTACGGATTTCTGCGCTCCAGGGCATCGCGGCGACAGCCGCTGTAATCCCCCAAAATCATTATCCCGATTGCAGCAAAATCCGTTCAATCCGTGTAATCCGTGGTAGAAAAGAGCTTATCGTACATAGTTATTATTTCATCATTGCATAATTATGCATTTGGGGGCTTTACGAAAGCACGTCTGAAATTCATGCTGAATTCCGATGCAATTAAGCTTAAATTGTCGTGTAATTCAGCATGAATTGAAACGTAATTTGGGTTGAATTATAACACACTGTAAATCAGTGGTTTAGCAAAACCGTCAAAGTGCATATATATTCATGAGCGGTTGTTGCTTAAAGGATAGGAGTTACAAATTATAAAGAACCTTGTTGAACTGCTCCATGAGCCATTGGTTCTGCTCGTCGATGGTCATGTGGCTATTGTCGAGAAGCAGGGCATCGTCGGCCTGGCGCAATGGCGACACCTCCCGGTGCGAGTCGATGTAGTCGCGCTCCTGCACGTTTTTCAGAATGTCGGCATAGTCGGCAGGCATGCCCTTCTGCTGCAGCTCGTCGTAGCGGCGCTGTGCGCGAACCTCGGCCGAGGCAGTGACGAAGATTTTCAGCTCGGCATGGGGGAAGACCACGGTACCGATGTCACGGCCGTCCATCACCACACCGCCATCGCGCCCCATCTGCTGCTGCTGGGCAACAAGGGCCGACCGCACAAAGGGGATGGTGGCAATGGGACTGACGTGGTTCGACACCAGGAGCGATCGTATCTCGTCTTCCACGCGCTCACCGTTCAGATAGGTGTCGGGGCGCCCCGTCTCGGCATTCAGCCGGAAGGAGATGGCGATGCGAGGCATCAGCGCCTCAAGCTCGTCGGTCTTGATGCTCCCGTCTTCACGGAAAAGGCCGTTGCGCAAGGCGAAGAGGGTGACACAGCGGTACATGGCACCCGTGTCTACGTAGACGTAGCCCACGCGGCGGGCCAGGTCTTTGGCCATCGTGCTCTTGCCGCACGAGGAATGGCCGTCGATGGCAATAGTAATCTTTTTCATAGGATATATGAGAAATTAATGAGTAGCGAACTGGCACTGACGTGGTATTTTGCCCACGCGAAGTGCAGCTTCATGCGCTCCAACTGCATGCCCGCGCCTACCGAGAAGCCTGCGCCGTGGGCACTGCTGCCCTCGCCACTGGCAGTCTTCATCTCGGCGGCTCGCATGGCGTTATAGCCGGCAGCCACATAGAATTGGTCGCTTAGAAGGAGGTCGGCACCCACCACGATGTGCTTGCCGAAGGAATGCTCCCAGTCGTTCAGCCGCACCAGCGTCAGCGAGAAGCGAAGCGGCGAGCCAACAAGGCGCTTGCTCACGCCCACCTGCAGGTCGAGCGGCATACTCTCGAAGTCGTCCTCATAGGCAGTGAGCTGTCCGCCCAGGTTGCGGGCCACAGCCGATATGCTCCACTCGCGCTCGCTGTCGTAGTAGTTCAGTCCCAGGTCGACGGCAGCCCCCAGCGAGTTGTAGTTGCCAATATACGATGCCACCATCTTGGCCGTGATGCCGCCGCTGATGCGATTGCCCAGACCGTATGAGAAAGTGCCAGCCACAGCCATGTCGCGAGCGCCGAACGTGCCCGTTTCCAGGCCCCCGTCGTCGGTCTCTTTCATCGAACCGTAGTCTATGTAGCGGCCGCTGAGCCCCCACGAGCCGCGCTCGCCTACGGCCTTCACAAACGAGGCACTTGCCGTCACCGTGCCCTGCATATAGGTCATCATGTTCAGGTTGAGCGTACGGTCGGAGGCATACCGGGCGAGTGCCGGGTTATGGAAAACGAGCGTGGCATCGTCCTCGGCCAACGTAATGTTGTCGCCACCCAAAGCTGCTACGTGGGCACTTACGGGCAGACGCAGGAAGTTGAACACGGTCTGGCCCTCCTGAGCCCTGCCCAGAAGCACACATAGAGTGAGAATAACGGTTAAAACGACTTTTTTCATCTGAAACGACCTAAAAACCGTGCAAAGATAGCGATATTTTCCCTAACGGCCAAGAATTTGGCCCATTATATTTGACACGTGCAAATTTTCCCTTCTTTTTCTTTGCCGTTTCACTTTTTCTTCGTACTTTTGCACTATCGCTTGTTAGCCCACATAGCGGGCGGCGGGCGTTCTTATATATGAGAAAGACGTTTTCGAACGTCTGTCGTTGTGCTCTATGAACTTCGCAAACTCATTCCCACAGCAGGCAGATGGCAACCGAGGTGTCTGCGTGGTGCGTTTCTATATACCTTATTAAATATATAGAGGTCGTGCTGGCGTGGGCTAACTGCGTTGCTTATCCTGTGTGGGAAGGGCAATGCGAAGGCCTATAGAGCCAGGATAGGCAGAAGAACAGACACCTGCGCCTTTTTTGTATATCTGCGAAAAAGTGAATAGTTGATAGGCCTGCACAGGGGCGTCGGCAGGCAAGAGAACACCAGAGATGAACCTAAAACGATTCCTCGTCTTTTCATTTTGTTTCGTATGTGTGCTCCCTGTCCTTGCCCAACAGGAGATGAGGGTGGTGGGCTTCAGGTATTTGGAAAACGACTTGACGGCCACCAGGCCCGGCACCCGTAAGACTGACCAGAATGGCGAGACCTGCGCTATTATCAAAATCATCACCCGTGAGCATGGCTTCACCTACGACCTCGGCTCTCTTGGTCACGTGGCCGTCGACGAGACCCATCCTGGCGAGATATGGCTCTACGTGCCCCACGGCGTGACCCATCTCACCATGAACCACGCCAAGATAGGACATCTGTCTAAATACATCTTCCCCCAGTCTGTCGATAAAGGGCGCACCTACGAGCTGCTGCTCGACATTGGCACGGGTCGCTACGTCACGTTTACCGCCTCGCGAGCCGGGGCCGACATCGAGATCGACGGGCAGTATGTAGACAAGGCTCCCATCTACAATTACTACATGCACTTTGGCCGCCACACGGTGAAGGCCGTCAATGGCCGTTTCGAGGGCACTGCCGAGTTCTTCGTGTCGAGCAACGACGGCAAGGAGGAAGGACAGCGGGTGGTGTCGGTCGACATGCAGGACATGTCGCACCTGTATGGCAGTGTCACGGTGACCGTCGAAGGCAATGCCGACATCTACTATGCAGGCCGATTGGTGGGCACGGGCCGATGGGAAGACCAGCTGAAGGAGGGCACCCACGAGGTAGAGACCCGCAAGGCCGACTGCGACCCCGTAAAGACACAGTTCACCGTGAAGGCTCAGTGGCAGAATGAAATAGCGGTCAAGCCGCCCACTCCCCACATAGGCTGGCTGAACGTCTATACCCGTCCGCGGAATGCGGTTGCCACCTACAATGGAAATCATTTCATAGACCTCAGCGAAACGGTAACGCTGCCCGTAGGCACCTATCAGTTCGAGTTTACCCGTCGGGGCTACGTGCCGCTGAAGAGGGAACTACAGGTACACCATAACCAGACGACACGTGACACGGTATCGCTGGAGCGCAAGAAATACGTCAAGCCATTGGCCTTTTACTTCGGTGGTGGCTATACGATACGTTCCATGTCGGGCGCGACGGGCATCTTGGGAGCCGTCATCCACGGTCACGACCTTCAGGCAAGCTATACCTTCGGCCTCGCGGAGTCAGACCCCGTCTATTGGTATGCCGACGATGGCTCCTACGACTACCGAAGCGGCTGCACCTACAGGAAGAGTTCGATGGCCCTGCACTATGGCTATCAGGTGAACCTCAGTGAGAAGCTGGCCATCACGCCCCAACTGGGTGTCAGCATCGACCGTCTTTCCGTGGCCGACAACGATGCTCAGCAGAGTTATGCCGACGGGGCGTCGGCCACTTGTCTTACTGCAGGCATGAAACTGCTATATGTCCCCTTTGAGCACTGCTATCTTTTTGCCGCCCCCGAATACGACTTGCCACTGAAGAAAGATGCCAACTACACGAAGATGTCGTCGGCAGCCCATCTTCCTGCCGGTGGTTTCGTGGCTCACGTGGGAGTACTTGTAAACTTTTAATGGAGAGTTGATGATGAACAAAAAACTACACCTTATTATATATATAGCCTTCGTCTGGCTTCTGGCAGGTTGCGAGAGTGAGGAGGTGAAGGGAGTGATGCCGATGGCCGACATGCTGCGCGTCGGCGAGACCAGTTTAGACCTTACCAAGGATGCCGCTTCTCGTACCATTACCGTAACAAGCAACTGCGACTGGGACTTCGCCGTTGAGAAGACGGCCAACTGGGGCGATCTGACCATTCAGAAAGCCGATGCGGGACTCACCATGCAGACCGAAGCCAACGTCGGTCGTGAGAGCCGGCAGGCCACGCTTACCATCAGTACGAAGAGTGGCATTACGAGAACCGTGCGCATCAGCCAGACGCAAGGAGAAGTGCAGTTAGAAACGCAAGGCGGCGACAACAAGACACTGACCTACCTGTATAGCGGCGGCAAGCAGGAGTTCACTATCACCAGTAATACCACATGGGAGATTACGGGCATGGCCGACTGGCTATCCCTCGACAAGCAGAACGGCACGGGAACCAGCAAGGTTGAGGTGACAGTCGGTGAGATTCAGACCGACGTGGCCCGTAATGCCACCCTCGTCGTCTCGGCTGAAAACGGTGCCAAGACCGACTACATCATCGTTCAGCAGCAGGGTAAGGCCATTGAGCTGAGCGTCTCGCCGCAGGCACTGACCTTTGCCGCAACGGGCGAGAGCAAACAGATACAGATAACGTGCAATGCCGACTGGACGGTCGTTACTGCCGACGAACTGGTGCAGTTGTCAGACGTCAGCGGTTCGCAGAGCAAGGCCGTCACCGTCACCCTGCCAGAGAACCGGCAGCCGACGGCGCGGTCGTCTTCCGTCACCATAGCCTCCGGCAGCAACCGGCGTGAGACCGTGACCCTCACTCAGGCTGCAGCCACACCTCCCGTAGTGGGAACGCTGTCGTTGGTGGCCAACTCCGTCGGGCGTCATGAGGCCACGCTGTCGTTCAGCGTCACGTCGGCATTCCCTGTCACGGAATGTGGTCTCTGCTATAGCGAGGCAAACAGTGAACCTACTGTCAATGACATCGTTCAACTGGCAGATAGTGAAACATTGTCGGTCATGCTGACAGGTCTGGAGGCAGGTGTCACCTACTACATTCGTGCATACGCCACCTCCGACATCGGTACTACCTATAGCGACAACGTCGTCACCGTGACCACCTTAGGCTCCGAGCCAGGTGAAGATGATAACCCCAAACCGAATCCGAAATGAAAGATACGGTTTTTTCTCAAATGCTCAAAGCTTTTCAGACAGAAAATAATAAAAACAACTAAAAACAGATATGATTATGAAGAAAATGATTCTTTTCGTTGTATGCCTCATGATAATGGGCATGCAGAGTGTGAAGGCACAGAATGCCAAGATTATCCTGCACCATCAGGGAACAGTGTCGTTCTTTACAGCCAACAACATACAGGCTGCTTTAGATGCATCTGTTGATGGTGATACAATTTATCTCAATGAAGGAGAGTTCCCTGGAGATTTGACAGTGTCAAAAGACATATCCATCATTGGATGCGGAGATTGGAAGTCAATAATAAATGGAAATCTGACATTAGCGATAAAGGGTAATATCACACACTCCATAGAAGGAATTTATATTACAGGTAACCTAACTGTTACAGAAGAGTCAAAAGGTCTTACCTTGAGAAAATGTGTGTTTTATAGAATATACTTTGATAAATTCACTAATGATGCTGTAATAGAACGTTGCTGGGGTTCATTCTTACTATCTTCTAATGTAGGAGGCCTATATGTCAGTAATTCTCGAATAGCGCAAATTGAAGGTGATGCGCCAGCTGCTGAGAATGCAGTTTTTAATAATTGCAATATCGGTAATTTATTTAATCGTTGGTATACTTATGGGAATAGTAGTGTTGAACGAGCAACATACCGAAATTGCATAATAGGTTCATGGTCTGATAATCATCACGATGTAACAACAGTCTATATCAATTGTCTGTGTGGCCAAAACCTATATGTAAATAGCGAAGATCATAATTGCTGGACTCTTGCCAACATAGTTGACGATAATTATAATGTGACAATATCTGTAGAAGAGTTAGCAGAAAAAGATTATTTGGGTACTGATGGAACTATAGTAGGTATGTACGGAGGAGAAACTCCATTTTCTTTGCAAACCACAGTACCAAAGATTACTGATTACAGCTCAACGGTAGACCCCAAAACGAAGAAAGTGACAGTCAATCTGAAAGTTGCGAACCAGTAATGCAAACAGCTTATGCGACAGCGAATATTACAAATACTTTTACTCTGGCTTGCAGTGGTCACTGGGTTAGCTCAGACACCGCAACGTTATGAGTATTGGGTAGATGCTGAATATGATGCACGAACAACAAAGAAATTCACTAACGCAGATGTTACTATTGAATTTGACGGCAGTGAGCTTCGCCCCGGCCTGCACTATTTCAACGTCCGTGCCCAGAACGACCGAGGACTGTGGGGTCCGCTGAAGCGCGATTTCTTTTATGTTCCACAGCCAAATGACGAACCGCTGACCTCTGCCCGTAGTTTTGAGTATTGGGTGGACAACAACTATGAAAGCCGAATCGCGGCCACT
>CAJONO010000114.1 GCA_905235905.1 uncultured Prevotella sp. | reverse complement strand
TCTCGATTTCTGTTATATTTTGCAATCTATTTCATACTCGATTCTTCATTTTTTAGCACCGCCTCAAAGGGTGGGAAACTTCAGTAATATTGCTATGATTATATCGGATTACATGTGGCCGTTTCATAACATGTGGAAGCTGAATTGTTCAATAAAACTGCGAAAAATCTTTGCGGTTTTATTTTTTTTTGGTAACTTTGCAGTCGATGACAAACGTAAAAACAGTAAAGCGATATGAAAGGTAAATATCTGGACCCGAAGGCCGACCTGACTTTCAAACTGATTTTTGGCGAGCACGAAGAGTTGGTGAAAAGCCTGCTCAACGCCTTGCTGCCCCTTGACGAGGGCAAGCAGATAGAGCACGTGGAGTATCTGCCTGTAGAGCTGGTGCCGGAAAATCCAGGTAAGAAGAACAGCGTGGTCGATGTGCGTTGCAAAGAGACCGGCGGGCGCCATTTCATCGTGGAGATGCAGCTGAACTGGAACAACGAGTTCCGCCACCGTGTCATCCTCAACGCCGCCAAGGCCGTGGTGAAACAGCTGAACCCCGGCGAGGAATACAAGCTCATACAGCCCGTCTATTCGCTGAACCTCATCAACGACACTGGCTTCGAGTCAGGCCCTGATGAGTTCTACCACGACTACGCCATCGTCGATGTGGAACATAACGACCGCCGCATTGAGGGGCTGCGCTTCGTGTTTATCGAGCTGCCCAAGTTTAAGCCGAAGAGCATTGCGGAGAAGAAAATGATGGTGCTGTGGCTGCGCTTCCTCACGGAAATCAACGCCTCCACGGAGGAAGTGCCCGCCGAGCTGTTGGAGAACCCAGATACGTGCCAGGCACTGAAGATGCTGGAGAAGTCGGCCTACAACGAGGGGCAGTTAGAAGCCTACGACCGCTTCTGGGATGCCGTCTACCGTGAGCGCGTGTTCTTCGACGACGGCTTTAATAAAGGCCGTGCTGAAGGCCGTGCTGAAGGCCGTGCTGAAGGCCGTGCTGAAGAAAAAGTTAGTTTCGCCCGAATGTTAAAAGCCGATGGCGTGGCTGTGGAAGTAATAAATAAATACACGGGACTCAACTCTGAGGAGATAGCAGCTTTGTAAAGTCACACCGTAGAAATAATCGACAGCAGTTTTATTTTGTGAGGTATAACTGCTGCCGATTGTTTTGTGGATTATCCTTCGGGGGTGATCATTTTCCTAATCTTACAAAGTTTTTAGGCTTTTTCTTTGGTCGGTTCATAAAAAGTAAGTACCTTTGCAACCGTGTTCGTGAATGCGGACACCCACGCACCGAGAAAAGTGCGCGGCGATATGCTGAACTTGTAAACTGAAACCTGAGAAATTTCACAAGGACAAGAAAGCATAGTGAGATTACTGTACGCCAAGTACTGGCGTGGAGTGTGTCGCTATATTCTTTCCTTAAAGGTTTTCTCAGGACCTCAGTTTAGAGAATTAGAGGTTACTCCACGCCTCGTGTGGGTAAGCCTCGTTGCTGGTAGGTCACGCTTCCAAGCGTGACAGCTGAGTATGAGATATTTTTATTCACACATTATTTATTATTATGAGAAAAAAATTACTTTCAAGAATGATGCTCCTGCTATGCGCCCTCATAGTAGGCAGCGGAAGTGCGTGGGCAACGAATCCTGTAACTAAGTCAATGACATCCTTCAGTGCTATTAGTGGAAACGTAGATGGTGACGAAAACATCAGTTACGAGGCTGCCCAAGGAACTGCTTCGACAGCCCCAGCAGTAAATAGCAATGAAATACGTGTTTATCAAAACGGTGGCACATTCACTGTGACAGCCAATAACGGTGTAAAGATAAACTCTGTTACACTTGGTTCATCAATGGGTACGACTGTTACCTATTCTATTGATGATGGTACGGCAAGCAGCAACCAAAGCATTTCTGCGAACAGCACTATTACTGTTAACAACCTTGATTGCAGTTCCGTCCTGTTTACTTGTACGGGCACAACTAAAAACACACGTCTTTATGTCAACAGCCTGTCTGTGACCTATACCCCGTCAGGTACTGCAAAGACTAACATTGCCACTATTGACAATGACTTTGCCCCTGCTACTGTCAGTGTAGGCGATTTGGACGATTTCTCCCTGACAATTACACCTGCTGTAAACACAATGGCTGAAGGAACCGACTATACCATTTCATGGGAAAGCGACGATGAGGACATCCTCGAAGTAGCAGACGGTACCTATGAGGCGAAGGCTACAGGTAAGGCAAACGTTACTGTAACAGTTACCCCTCTTACGAACACCGACACATATAAGGAGGTAAGCAGGACTTTTGAGGTTACGGTGAACAAAGCTCCGCATGTCGCTGCCTACAATGAAGTGTTTTACGAGTCGTTTGACGGTTGTAACGGTACGGGTGGCAACGATGGTAGTTGGAGTGGCTCCATTGCATCGACAACACTTAACAAAGAAAATATGCTCGACAACGCTACCGCATGGACTTTCAGCAATGAAAAGGCTGCAAGTGAGTGCGCAAAGTTTGGTACTGGTGGCGCTGGTGGCAGTGCTAAAGCAACTTTGAACTTGGCCGCTGGAATCTACATATTGTCGTTTAAAGCAGGAGCATGGAATGGTAATAGTGAAGGAACGACTCTCAATCTTAGTGCTACAGGAGCATCTTTAAACAAAGGAAGCGTGACAACCACGAAGGGCAAATTTTCTGACTTTACAGCAACACTGACCGTTACCGAGGCAGGCGAGGTAAGTTTCACATTCTCCACCGATGGCGGTAACAAACGTTTCTTCCTTGACGAGGTACAGCTCATCGTAAACAATCTGACTGCAGAAGTTCAGAGCTATGGCTGGGCAAGTTACATTCCAGAGTATGACGTGCAGTTCGTCTCTGGCGATGCCTACGTGGTGACTGCAGCCAGTGTGTCAGCCGGTCTGACCATGACTGCAGTGACAAGCGTTCCCGCCGGTACTCCTGTGCTATTGAAGGGTGCTGGCGACAAGACCATTACGTTGCTGGCCGACGCACCTTCTGCTCCTGCCACAAACCTGCTGAGTGTAGCAACAGCCACTACGCCTGACGGTAAGTTCCCCTATGTGCTGGCCAAGAACGGCGATGGGGCTTGCTTCAAGCAGTGGACGGGTGATGCTGCAACCTTGAAAGACCGTGTGGTTCTTTATCTCGACGAGGCTGTTGCCACCGCCCGTAGCATCTTCATGCTCGATAGCGAGCCCACCGGCATTGAGGCCATTGAACATTCATCATTGACCATTGGCCAAACTGTCTACAACCTGAACGGCCAGCGTGTGAGCAGTCCGCAGAAGGGCCTCTACATCGTCAACGGGAAGAAGGTCATGATGAAGTGAGATTATAATATCCGATTCTAACAAAAAAGAACATACGATTATGAAAAAGACATATATGCAGCCCGCCACCCTGCTGACAAAGGTGGCCATGCAACAGATGGTATGCGGATCGCTTACAGTGACCGGAACCACCAATCAAGAAAGCGACCTCCTCTCTCGCGAGGCAAAGCCAAGCTTCAGCCTTTGGGACGACGACGAGGAGGAATAAGAGTCACCCCCAGCGTAGGAGTACGCATGGAGTGAGTAATAGTTTTACATAATGATAAATTTGTGTGGCGGCCTTGTGTGCCGTCTGTGAAGTCCGCCGCCGCCACGCAGCAATAATTGGTTAAGAAAGGCCGGCCGCTGTCCGTGAGGATGGCGGCCGGCTGTCCTTTTGGCCCGTCTTTTTTGCACACAAGCTAAAAAAACAAGCAAAAAAATTTGGTCAGGCCAAAAAAAAACTATACCTTTGCACCGCAATAACAAAAAGGTGCCTTGGATGAGTGGCTTAGTCAACGGTCTGCAAAACCGTGAACGGCGGTTCGAATCCGCCAGGCACCTCAACAACAAATCGTCGGAAATCCTAACAAACAAGGGGGTTCCGATTTTTTGTTTCTTGTAAAACGTATCAGAAAAAAGATGAAGAGACTTCTTTTTGTAATCGCAATGTGCGTGGTGAGCGTGGCCCTTTGCCCGGCACAGAACCGTGTGTTAATATCGAAAAAGGCGTTCACGCTGTGGGTCGTCAATGCCCAGAACGACACGCTGCTGAAGGCCCCGGTAGGAGTGGGCCTGAAGCTGGGCAACAAAACACGTCGAGGCGACATGAAGACGCCAGAGGGAACTTTCCGGATTATCCAGATACAAGATGCTTCGAGCTGGCAACACGACTTCAAGGATGGCTACGGCATGCGGAAAGGCGCCTACGGGCCGTGGTTCATTCGCCTGAAGACGCCAGTGAACCGTAGCATCGGCATTCACGGCACGTGCTTCCCGGAATCTATAGGCACTCGCTGCAGCGAAGGGTGTGTGCGAATGCACAACGACGACGTTGACCGCTTGAAGAAGCTCGTCAAGGTAGGCGACAAGTGTACCATTCTGCCCGATTAAAGGCGACAGACAAGAAAACCTAAAAAAACAAAAACCAAGAAATGGCACTTAATTATATTTGGATAGCCCTATTCACCATCGGTGTGCTGGTGGGTGTAGTAAAGCTGGTGTTCTTAGGCGACTATGACGCTTTGCCGGAGATGATGGACTCGACATTCAAGATGTCGAACACGGCATTCGAGATGACCTTGGGTCTCACAGGTACGCTCACGCTCTGGATGGGCATTCTGAAGATAGGCGAGGACAGCGGCCTCGTGAACCGGCTGGCCCGCTTTCTGAGTCCTGTGCTCACCAAGCTGTTTCCCGAGATTCCCAAGAACCATCCGGCTTTGGGCTCCATCTTCATGAACATCTCGGCCAACATGCTTGGACTTGACAATGCGGCAACGCCCGTAGGACTGAAGGCCATGCAGGAACTGCAGAGCATTAACCCGAAGAAAGACACGGCCAGCAACTCGATGATCATGTTTCTGGTGCTCAACACTTCGGGGCTTACCATCATTCCCGTTTCGATCATGGCCTATCGTGCCCGCTACATGGCTGCCGACCCTGCCGACATCTTCATTCCGCTGCTGCTCACCACCATGTGCTCTACACTCGTGGGACTGCTGACGGTGTCGCTCTACCAGCGCATCAATCTCTTGCAAAAGAACATTCTCATCATGCTGGGTTGCATAGCCCTGTTGGTGTCGTCGCTCTTCTGGGCTATTGCCGGTATGGACAATGAGCAGATGCAGCACTTCTGCCGCCTGCTCACCAGCTGTCTTATTCTGGGCACCATTCTGCTCTTCATCTATTCGGGTGTCTATAAGAAACTCAACGTCTACAATTCTTTCATTGAGGGGGCCAAAGGCGGTTTCCATGTGGCCGTGAGTATCATTCCCTATTGTGTGGCCATTCTGGCCGCCGTGGGCGTGTTTCGCGCTTCGGGTGCCTTGAAGATGCTGCAGGACTGGCTGACGCAAGGCGTGGAGTATCTGGGGTGGAACAGCGATTTTGTGGGTGCCGTGCCCGTGGCGCTGATGAAGCCCCTGAACGGTGCCGGTGCGCGAGGCATGATGCTGGAGTGCTTCGAGTCGTTCGGTGTCGACTCGTTTGTCGGCCATCTGGCCAGTGTGCTCCAGGGCAGTACCGACACCACGTTCTATATCCTGGCCATTTATTTTGGCAGCGTGGGCATCAAGAAGTATCGCTACTCGGTGGCTTGCGGTCTTATGGCCGACGTTGCCGGCATGCTGGCAGCCGTGTTCTTCAGCTATTTCTTCTTCGGATAATAGGGGAAGGACGTGTATTTTTATGCAAAACGCTTTGCTTTGCTTTGCGTAAACATTTGGTAATCAGCAGGTTGTAATCTATGTTGAATTATCTCGCAATTCATGCTGAATTCTCTTGCAATTCATATTGAATTGGCGGACAATTCATGCTGAATTTCAGGCTAATTCAAGTTGGTTGCCAAAGCAACCGGCACCGAACAGTCCAAAACGCATGTATATGCAAAAAACTGGTGGCTATTTGACCTTCGAGGTCAGGGGGCTTCTCACTCCCTTGTAGGTACGCAGGAAAGCCTTGGCCGAGCCGAACGACAGGAACATGTCGAGGCGTAGGGGAATGTGGTTCTGGTCGTCGGTCACGTAGAAGCGTATCAGCTCGTGGTTTTTCCCGTTGTCGTGCTCGATGAAGGAGAACACGAGTGCGCGGTACTTATCCTTGGTGCCGTCGAGCTTGAAGGTTTCCTTTCCCCGGTATTTCAGCCACGAGTTTTTCAGGCTCGACGCATCGGTGATGGGCATGGGAATCACGTCGCCTTCCTTCATGGTCGAGGCGTCGAAGTTGCGGGCGCGCATGAAAATACTCATCATGTCGTAGATGCAGTCCTGATATTCCTTCTCCTGCCACTCATGCTCACCCCGGGTCGAGATGGCATGCATCTTCAGGTGGCAGCGGTTGGGCGGATAGCTGTACCACAGCTCGTCAATGTAATAGCGGTCGCCCTCACGTGCTCCCTTGCGGTGGTAGAGTGGGGCAATGTCCTTGTCGCAATAGCTCACGAGCGTGTCGCGGAGGGTGAAGAGGCCATCGAACTTGCTGTTGGTGCGGGTGATGAGGCTGGTGCGGTAGGCTTCCTGTCCTGAAAAGACCGTCTTCACGGTCGACATCGAGGCGAAGCCCACTTTCACCCACACGAACTTCCAGTTGAAATAGAGGTCGTAGGCCAGAAACTCGCCCCCTTGGAAGGCGGTGTTCTCTATGCCGCATGCACTCGTCGTCTTGTTTGGGCTCTGAGCCCATGCGGGGCTGAGTGATAAAAGACAAATGACAAACAACAGGATTGTCATTCTTTTGCCGTATTTTACATTTGTTCTCATTCTACTTTTTGTTTTTACCGTTTCATTTTTCAGCTTTTCACTTTCCTACGTTGATGCCCTTCCCTTTCAGGTATTCTATGCCTTTCTCCTTGGCACGTTGGGCATTACGGTCGCGCAGTTGCTTCTGCTTGTCGGGCTTCTGCTTGGTAATGGCGAGCGGCTTCTGCTTGTAGCGGGGTAGGGCGTCGAGGGTCCATTTCCGGCTTACGTCCCATTTGGCCTTGCACTCCACCACCTCCGGGAAGTAGAACACTGGCTCTGCCTGCAGGTCTTGGTCGTAGTCGCCTGTGTCCCAGACACCGTTGCCGTTGAAGTCGACGAAGGCGCGCAGGTAGTATTTCCCCGGTGTCAGGTAGCGGAACTCTGCCGTGCCGTCGACCACCGGCATCTGCAGCATCACCTTGTCGCCGCTGTTCAGCACCTGCACCATAATGGTTGCGGTGTCTGGCTTGGCTCCGTCGACACTCACCGACAGGGTGCTGAAGTCGTCTTCGGTCTTCACCTTCAGCCCTTGTTTGATGGGGTCGGACACCAGTCCGTAGATGCTTTGGAAGGCAGCCGAGTCTATTTCCAGACTGTATTCCGCTCCCTCGTTCCAGTCGGCTTGTAGGGCGTAGGCTCGCGGCCCGGTTTGCCGTATGGTGCGGTTGGCCTCGTACCATAGGGTGTCGATTTTCGTGTAGAGATGAATAGCAGCCGTATCGCAGACAAGCAGCGGTGCAGGCATCTCGATGCGAATGGTCTGGTTGGGCGCTATGCTGCCCGTAGGATTAATGCGGGGCTTCAGCTTTTCGCTGGGCATGATGCTGTCGTAGGGCTCGCCCCGTTTCTTCTTTTTCTGCTCCTTCTTAAACCATTCGTCGTATTTCTTCTGCTGCTCTTTCATTCGTTTGGCGTATGGGGTCTTGGCCAGGAACTCTATGCAGGAGTCCAGCTTCTCTACGAGCTGTCCTGTGGAGTCGGTCGTCTGGTAGAGGGCTTCAATGCGCAGCGTGTCCATATTGACGAGCGCAGTGTCGCGTAGCCAGTAATAGATGGTGTCGAGCTTGGCCGATGGCTCCACGACGAAAGCACTGTCGGCATTGAAATTCAGGCCGCGCAAGCGGGGCAGCGTATCGCTGCCATAGCTGAAGAAGAAGCCCAGCTTTTCGGGCTCTTTGCGCTCGGTCTTTATCAGGAACCGGTCGGTTTGCGGGGTCTGGAAGCAAAGAAGCGTCACGTCGTCGGGCAGGAAGTGGGTGAAGTCTACGCGCAGTATGTTACTGATGTGGAGGCTGTCGAGCCAAATGGTGTCCTGTCTGACGTCGGGTTTCCATGAGGGCTTGATGGAATCGTGGGAGAAGCCTATCTTCTCGCTTTTCTGCCCGTAGACGTAGTCGCCGTCGCTATCTTGCAGGGCATAGCAGAAGTAAGTGCCTGGCGCCACGCCCTTGATGGTGAAGCGGCCGCTGCCGTTGGTGCGCGACACGCGAATCATTGGTTGCTTGTGGAAAACGCTGTCACTGAGAGGCATGAGGCCTGTTTCGCTTACTAATGAGTCTGGTATTCCAACCGTATCTTTTTTCGCCTTGCTGAAGGCAGAGACATCGTATAGTCCTACCAGTATGCCCTTGATAGGTTCCAGGTCTTCGGCGTTGAGGGCATAGCCCGACACCTCGAACGTGTCGATTTCTGTGCCTGTAGAGAAGCTGAAGGTGTAGTTGCCCATGGGGTTGCCCTCATTGTTGTCGCTGATGGCATCGCTGAAGTCGATGGTGTAGGTGGTGTTCTCCTTGAGCGAGTCCTTCAGGTCGATGATGATGCGCTTGCCTGCCGCCTTTATCTCGGGCATATCGAGCTGTGGCGGCGATACGATGACCTTGTTCTGCGCATCTTCGAGCTTGATAAATTCATTGAAATTGATGGTGACGCGTTTCGACTTCACCTTGGTGGCCTTGTCGGTGGGTGTCGATCCCACCACATGCGGCGGTGTGTCGTCGTACCAGCCACCGTCGGGGCTGCCCATCCTCGCACAGCTCGAAATGAGATACGAGAAGTGGGAAATGAGAAAGGCCGCCGTCAGCACTTTCCATAAGCTCTTCGTGCCCGGCCGATGTACTCTCGTGTATGTCATCTCTTTCCTCATTCCTCTTTCCTCATTCCTCTTTCCTCATTGATCCGTAGCAGCTGCTCCAGTATCGTCCTCTCGTTGCTGAGTCTCGGCACCTTGTGCTGTCCGCCCAGTTTGCCTTTCTGCTTCAGCCATTCGTTGAAAAGCCCTTGGCGGGCCACAATGATTTCCAGCGGCTGCAGGGTGATGTCCTTATAGCGCTTGGCCTCGTAGTCGCTGTTCAGCTCTTGCAGCTTGCGGTCGAGGATGCCGGCAAACTCCTCTACGCTGGCGGGAGCCTTGGCAAACTCAACGACCCACTGGTGGCGACACTTGGCATCGCTGCCCATAAACACTGGCGCGGCGGTATATTCTGACACCACGGCTCCCGTCTTCTGGCAGGCATAGGCCAGTCCCTGTTCGGCATTGTCTACAATCAGCTCCTCGCCAAAGGCATTGATGAAGCTTTTCGTCCGGCCTGAGATGACGAACTTGTAGGGATTGGTCGACGTGAAGCGGATGGTGTCGCCAATCATGTAGCGCCACAGTCCGCACGAAGTAGAGATGAGCATGGCGTAGTTCTTGCCCGTCTCAACGCCCCATAATGGAATCGCCTTTCTCCTTCCACCTTCCTCCTTAAACTCTTCTATGGGTATGAACTCGTAGAACACGTCGTAGTCGAGCATCAGCAGCATCGACTTGTCGTGCGGGTCGTCCTGAATGCCGAAGAATCCCTCCGATGCGTTATAGGTTTCCATGTAGTGCATGCGGGGCGAGGTGATGAGCTTCCCGTATTGTTCGCGATAGGGTGTGAAGGCCACTCCACCGTGGAAGAACACCTCTATGTTTGGCCACACCTCCTCAAGGTGTCGCTTGCCACTCAGTTCCATGACGCGGTTCAGCACCGACAGCATCCAGGAGGGCACACCGCTCAGGTTGGTCACGTTCTTCGTCATTGCTTCGCGGGCAATGCGGTCGCGCTTCACCTCGAAGTCGCTTAGCAGTGCCGTTTTCTTCGATGGTACGCGCACAAGGTTGACCAGCGGATTGATGTTCTCAATCAGTATGGCACTCAGGTCGCCTACTAATGAGCCTGGCAGATTGTAGTTGGGTGCGTGGCTGCCGCCCAGAATGAGCCCACGGCCATCGAACATGCGGCTGTCGGGATTGTTTCTCAGGTAGAGGGCCACCACGTCGGTGCCGCCTCGGTAGTGAATGCGCTTCAGTCCCTCGGCCGACACGGGGATGAACTTCGACTTGTCGTTGGTGGTGCCGCTCGACTTGGCATACCATCTCACACGTCCTGGCCACAGCACGTCTTTTTCGCCTTGGCGCATACGGTCTATGTCGCCCTTCAGCTCCTCGTAGGTGTTGACCGGGACGTTGCGCACAAAATCGTCGTAGCTCTTGATGGAAGCAAACAGATGGTTGCGCCCGTATTCAGTATCCTTCGCACGCCCTGTCAGCCGTCGCAGTGCTTCTTGCTGCAGAGCCTCCCCGCCGTTCTGGTGATGTTCCAGTTCCTGCCAGCGGGGGGCAAAGAGATTCCTTACAATTTTGGTTATACTCATCGCGTTATATTGAAAACACGCTGCAAAATTAGCCAAAACTCCTCTAATAAAGTCAGATTTTACATTTTTTTAGGCTCTTTCTCGATATTTTTATTCACCTTTGCCCACTATTTCGTATAATTGTGATGGAAAAGGCCGTCACCGTCATTCAGCCAAGGACGGTTCATTCCCCAGGTAGCGGCCAGCATTCCGACGGGCTGCGCTGCTGTCGCATCAGGAGGTCGAACATCTGCACCATTTCGGGGTACTCGCCTGCCAGGTTGTGCTGTTCGCCAGGGTCGTCCTTCAGATTGTACAATTCTAAAGGAGCATCTTTCTTGATGGTAACGCACTTCCAGTTGCCCAGTCGGGCGGCACGTTGCTTGCCCGTGAACTCCCAGTAGAGCATGCGGTGGTCGGTATCCACCTCCTGACCGAAGAACAGGGGCGATATGTCGATGCCGTCGGTTTTTTGCGGCAGGTTCGTGGTGGCATGGGCTATTTGGGCCAGTGTGGGCATCATGTCAGGGAAATAGACAATGTTTTCCAGTCGGCGCACGGGTACGCGGCCCGGCATATTAATAATAAGAGGTACTCGGATGCCGCCTTCGTATAGCTGGGCCTTGCGTCCACGGAAGCCCGCATTGCACCGCAGCTGGGGCAGTGGGGCCTGGATGGCCGCACCGTTGTCGCTGGCAAAGATGACAATCGTGTTCTGGCGCAGCCCCTCTTTCTCTAAAAAACGAATCACGCGGCCCACGGCTGCGTCCATGTGTTCTATCAGGGCCGCATAGCGTTGAGCATTCTCCTTGGCCTCGGCTGAGGCAAACGGCTCGTCGATGTCGTGCCATCGCCACGTTTTCTCGTCGATGATGTAAGGTTCGTGGGGCGCGTCGAAGGCCAGATAGAGGAAGAACGGCTGCTGCTTGTCCTTCTGTCGGCGCATGAAGGCGATGGCATCGTCGGTCGAAATGTCGGTGTTGTGGCGCACGTGGCGGTCGTTCCGGTTCTCCCGGATGTTGATAAGCTGGTCGCCGTCGAACCGATAGTAGGGGTAATAGTAGGGCGCATTGGAGTGGACGGTCGAGATGGTCCATCCATAGAACTCGTCGAAGCCGCGGTGGTTGGGCGTGGCCTCGGGGTCGTAGCCGTCCAGATGCCACTTGTTCACCAGGCAGGTGCGGTAGCCTGCTGCCGAAAGCACGGTGGCGATGGTCGTGTCCTCGGGCATCAGGTTGGTGCGGTGTATATAGGTGGTGTCGCCCTTCGGGTTGATTTTCACGCCCACCCGTCCCCCAACGGGACACTGGTTGTCGCGTATGCGGGTATGCCCCGTGTTCAGGCCTGTCATCAGCGAACAGCGCGAGGGACTTGATATGCCACTGCCCGCATAGCATTGCGTGAACGTGGTGCCCTGTTGCGACAGACGGTCGATGTTGGGTGTCCTGACGTGCTTACTGCCGAAGCACGAGAGGTCGCCATAGCCCATGTCGTCGGCCAGGATAAAAACAATGTTCGGTCGATCGGCTGTCGCTTTCTGAGCGTCGGCCACTTGTGCTGCCAGCGCGGCCAATGTGAGTAGCCCCAGATTCTTTTTCATAATAAAGCCACATTATATACAGGAATACTGGTGGCAAAGTTACGAAAAAACGAAGGAAAAGCCAAATTTATTTGAGCTTTTCTGAGTACCAAGTAAGTTCGGCGTAGCCAAAGTTACGGAAAAAGCTTGTAAAAGCGAAGCGATTTTGGAAGATTAACGCAATTCGGCCTAAAATAAAGGCAAGACGGGGAAGCTCCGCGTAGCGTTTGAGCATCTATAAGAGAAAGAAAGACGCGAAGAATGAGGAAGTTGGTGCCCTCCTCGAGATACTCAAT
>CAJONO010000113.1 GCA_905235905.1 uncultured Prevotella sp. | reverse complement strand
GCCGTCCTTCAACCCAGGGCGTTGCCCTGGGCTAAGAGTATTCTGCCCCTTTGGGGCGCTAGTGGTATGATTGCGGATAATCATAAAAAATAAAAAAATAAAAAATATAAAAGTGAAGAGAAAAAGTGAACAACAAATGAAATACAAGTATCATATCTATATTCCCTTGCTTGCCGGCGTACTGGCATTAGCAAGCTGCTGGGACGAGAACGGCGCCATGGATGCCACGCCGAGCGGCGACTATCTTCGCACGGCCGACGTAGTGGCAGCCGGCAGTAGCACACAGGCATCGATACACATTGAGGCCAACTGCTACTGGAGCATCGCTACGACCGACGGCTGGCTGTCGTTAGGTGCCAGCAGTGGCGAGGGCACGGGCGACGTGGCGGTGACAATGACGCAGAACCCGTCGTCGGCTACCGACCGCACGGCCACCGTGACGCTGACGAGTGCCGGCGGCATCAGCACCACGCTGACCGTGCGTCAGGAGAAAAACGTGGAGCAGATTATAGTGACACCTTCCGAGTTGGAGTTTGCGGCAGCCGATGCGGGCTATCAGGAGTTTACGGTGACGGCCAACGGCCACTGGTCCGTCACGGGATGCCCGGAATGGGTGGGGCTATCGGCCACCGAGGGCACCAATACCGGCAGTGTGCAGGTACGCGTGACGGAAAACAAGCAGGAAGACAGTCGGCCGGCGGCCACGCTGACCGTGACGGGCGACGGCGGTGCCTCGGCCACGGTCACCATTCGCCAACAGGGGCGCAGTGCCATCCTTACCGCCACCCCGCAGCGCATCTCGGCCTCGGCCTTGGGCGAGCGCAAGACGCTGACAGTGACGGGCAACGTGACGTGGCACCTGAGCACTGCCCACGACTGGCTTACGTCGTTCTCTGCCGTCAGCGGTACGGGAACGCTTGAGGTTGCGTTCAGCTGTCAGCCCAACACCACGCTACAGGAGCGCACTGACACCATCACCGTGACTTCAGAGAACAAGCGTCAGGTGGTGAAGGTTGTCGTGACGCAGGAGGCGGGACGCCTGCCCGTTCTGGGTCAGCTTCTGCTCATTGACAGCGACGAGCGTCAGGCATCGTTCATCGGGAGCGTGACCGAGTCGATGTTTGCCATCACGGAGTATGGCGTGTGCTACGGCGAAGCCGCTCTTCCTACCACCGCCTCGAAGAAAGTGATTGTGGGCCAGTCGGCACCCAGTGGCGACGGCACCTTCGAGGCCACGGTCAGCGGTCTGGAGAAGGGCAAGGCTTACCATGCCCGTGCCTACGCCGTAAGCGCGACGGGTACGGCCTACAGCGACGAGCTCGACTTTGTGGCGCTGCCCATGCCTAAGAACGATGACAACGACCGCCCGGCATTCGGAAGGAAAAAGTGAAGTCTGCATATTCTTTCATTTTGAGGCTTCACGGAAACGTGTTTGAAATTCAGGCTGGATTAGGATGAAATTCAGCCTGAATTGTCGTATAATTCAGGCAGAATTGCGACGTAATTCGCATCAAATTACAACGCACAGTAAATCAGATGGTTACGGAATTCTAAAAATGAATGAATATTCATGAGTAACCGTTCTTTAAAGGGTGGGAAACTACAGTTCATAATTCGGTAACTAACGTTAATCTTTCAAAATAGCTTCTCGGTTTCATTCTTTTTGTGTAACTTTGCAACTTCATAGTAGCAGGTCACGCTTTCCGGCGTGACATCGGTCGAAGAAAAAAAGAACGAAATGATGAGAAAAACATTGTTGACAGCATGGTTGGCCTGCCTGTGGGCAGTGGCCGCGGGCCAGCCGCAGGGAGGCTTTGGTGGCTTCCAGATGCCACAGGTGAAGTTGGAAACGTCGCAGGAGTGGAAAGACGTGAACTATGCGGGCGACCAGAAGGCCTACCACACTTGCGACATCTATCTGCCCAAGCAGGAGAAGGCCGCCTATCCCGTAGTGATTCACATCTATGGCAGTGCCTGGTTCAGCAACAGCAGCAAGGGTGCCGCCGACCTGGGCACTATCGTCAAGCGGCTCCTTGAGGCTGGCTATGCCGTGGTGTGCCCTAACCACCGTTCGAGCATGGACGCCAAGTGGCCGGCACAGCTCCACGACATCAAGGCCGTGGTGCGCTTTGTGCGCGGCGAGGCAAGGAAATACAGGTTCGACCCCTCGTTCGTTGCCGTTAGCGGCTTCTCGTCGGGCGGCCACCTGGCATCGACCACAGCCGTCACTTCTGGCATGAGGCAGACCAAGGTGGGCACGGTTGAGATTGACCTGGAGGGTAGTGTTGGCAACTATACCGGCGAGAGCAGTGCCGTCAGTGCCGCCTGCGACTGGTCGGGCCCCATCGACCTTACGGCCATGGACTGTGGCGAGCACATGCAGATGGGCGACAACAGCCCCGAAGACGTGCTGCTCGGCTCGAAGCTCTCGAAGGAGCCTGACAGGTATCTCAGTCTTAGCGCCACGACCTACGTCGACAAGAACGACCCGCCCGTAATCATTTTCCATGGCGAGAAGGACAATGTGGTGCCCTGCTGCCAAGGCAGGAAATTCTTCGAGACGCTCAAGGCTGCCGGTGTAGAAACGGAGGCTACCTTTGTGCCTGAAGGAGGGCATGGCATGGGCATGTATGGCGAGGAAAACCTCAAGAAGATGGTTGACTTCTTGGGAAAGGTGAAAAGGTGAGTTGAGAGTTGAGAGTTTAGAGTTTATAGTTTATAGTTATGCTGAATGGTAAGACCGTACTGATAACCGGAGGAACGGGTTCCTTCGGCAACAAGTTTGTAGAGACCATCCTCCGCGACTATCCGAAGGTCAGGAAGATTGTGATTTACTCGCGTGGCGAACTGAAACAATACAACATGAAGCAGAGGTATCCTGCAAAGGACTATCCGATGCTTCGCTTCCTGATAGGCGACGTGCGCGACGGTGAGCGTCTGGAACGTGCCTGCGAGGGTGTCGACGTGATTATCCATGCTGCCGCCATCAAGCAGGTGGACACGGCGGAATACAACCCCATGGAGTGTGTGAAGACCAATGTCGACGGTGCCAACAACGTGATTAACGCCGCCCTGAAATGTGGCGTGAAGGACGTGGTGGCGCTCTCTACCGACAAGGCTTGCGCCCCCATCAACCTCTATGGTGCCACTAAGCTGACCAGCGACAAGCTCTTCGTGGCGGCCAACAACATCAAGGGCAGCCGCGACCTGCGCTTCTCGGTGGTGCGCTACGGCAATGTGATGGGCAGCCGCGGCTCCGTCATTCCCTTCTTCATCAAGCTGCGCGACGAGGGTGCCACCGAACTGCCCATCACCGACATGCGCATGACCCGCTTCAACATTTCGCTGCAAGAGGGTGTCGATCTGGTGATGTGGGCCCTTGGCCATCATCTGGGCGGCGAGCTGTTCATTCCCAAGATTCCCTCTTATCGTATTACCGACGTGGCCACGGCCATTGCCCCGAACCTGAAGCAGGTGGAAGTGGGCATTCGTCCGGGCGAGAAGCTGCACGAGGAGATGATTACTCCCACCGACTCGCTGAGCACCATCGACTTGGGCAAGTACTATGCCATCCTGCCCTCGGTGTCGTTCAACCACACGACAGAGGAGTATCTTCGGCACCACAACGCCCACTTCGTGCCGCAGGGCTTCCATTTCAGTTCCGACAACAACGAGAACTGGGAAACCGTCGAGTCGCTCCGTGAAAAATTCAGAACGTTGAACAATGAATAATCAAGATCATGGAGGTAACCAATTCCCCCTCCCCTCGGGAGGGGCTGGGGGTGGGTGCTTCCCTATCCCATACGGTCATCAGCATATTTCTGATGAAGACATCCGGGCCGTTGTCGATGTCCTGAAATCGGACTACCTGACCTGCGGACCGAAGATTCCTGAGTTTGAAGAGGCATTCCGTGCCTACGTTGGCCATCCGCAGTATGCCGTGGCCGTGAGCAATGCCACGGCAGGCCTGCATCTGGCGGCCCATGCCTTAGGCGTCAGGCCCGGCAGCAACGTCATTGTCACGCCCCTGACGTTTGCCTCTTCTGCCAACTGTGTGCGCTTCTGTGGCGGCAACGTCAAGTTCTGCGACATAGACCCTCAGACCTACCTCATGGACATCGGCAAGCTGCGTGAGATTTTGGCCGCATCGCCACGGGGCACTTATCAGGGCATCATCGTCGTCGACTTTGCCGGTTATCCTCACAACATGGAGGAGTTTCGCAAGGTGGCCGACGAATATGGCTGCTGGCTGATAGAAGATGCCTGCCACGCCCCGGGTGCGTGGTTCACTGACTCGAAGGGCGAACGGCAGTATACGGGTAACTGTCGGTTTGCCGATGCTACCGTCTTCTCCTTCCATCCTGTGAAGCACATCACCACGGGCGAGGGCGGCATGGTGGTCACCAACCGCAAGGATGTCTATGACAGCGTGGCCCTGAACCGTACGCATGGCATCACCCATGATGCCGACAAGATGGAAAAGGCCGACGGTGGCTGGTACTACGAGATGGTGGAACTGGGCTTCAACTACCGTCTCACCGACATTCAGGCTGCCTTGGGCATCTCGCAGCTGAAGGTGGCGCGGCAGAATGTGGAGCGTCGTCGGCAGTTGGTCAGGCAGTATAACGAGGCGTTCAGCGACGTGGAGGGCATCAAGACACCCTTCGAGACCCCCGACGTGTATCATGCCTACCACCTCTACGTCATTCAGGTTGCCGACCGCAAGGGTCTCTACGACTACCTGCGCACCCAGGGCATCTACGCCCAAGTGCTCTACTATCCGCTCCATCTCATGCCCTACTACAAACGGCTGGGCAACAAGGAGGGCGACCTGCCCGTGGTCGAGGACTACTACAGGCACTGCCTCGCACTCCCCATGTACCCAACGCTTACCGACGAGCAACAGCAATACGTCATCAGTAAGGTGAAGGAGTTGAGAGTTGAGAGTTGAGAGTTGAGAGTTGAGAGTTGAGAGTTGAGAGTTGAGAGTTTAGAGTTCGTAATTATCTTGAATACTCTTTGCATCATTCCCGCCCGTGGCGGCAGCAAGCGCATTCCACGGAAGAATATCAAGCCTTTCATGGGCAAGCCTGTCATTGCCTATAGCATAGAGGCGGCCCTGAACAGCGGCATCTTCGACGAGGTGATGGTATCGACCGACGACGAGGAGATTGCCGTGGTTGCTCGGCAATATGGCGCAACGGTGCCTTTCATGCGCAGCAGCGACACGGCCAACGACTATGCGACCACGGTCGATGTGCTGACGGAAGTCATCCATACCTATGAGCAACAGGGACGCACGTTCGATGTCGTCTGCTGTCTATATGCCACGGCTCCCTTTGTCACCGCCGGGCGGCTCAAGGAAGCCTCAGCCCAATTGTCGGAAACGGTCGATGCCTGCTTTACGATGGTCGGATATTCCTATCCCATACAGCGCAGCCTGCGCATCAACAAGACAGGAATGGTGGAAATGACCTATCCTGAACACTTGAAAAGCCGCTCGCAGGACTTGGAGAAAATCTACCACGACGCAGGCCAGTTCTACTTTGTGAAGACCCATGCACTGCTGGCCGAAAAAACCGTATGGTGCCGGCACACCGCTCCGCTAATACTCCCGGAACTGGAAGTGCAGGACCTGGACACTGAGACCGACTGGCAGCTGGCCGAAATGAAATACAACCTCTTGACGCAAACAGTATGAACAACGTGCCTGCCTATATTTGCCTAAAACAGCAGGAACGGCGCATTGGTAACCATGCCCTTGTACCTATCCGATACGACGACCGCTTCCTCATCATGAAGTGGCGCAACGAGCAGATATACCATCTGCGCCAGAACCGGCCGTTGACCGAGGACGACCAGCAGCGCTATTTCGACACAGTCGTGAACCGGCTGTATGACAATCCGCATCCCGACCAGATTCTTTTCTCCTATCTTGAGAAGGGTGCCTGTATAGGCTACGGCGGATTGGTACACATAGACTGGACTGACCGCCACGCCGAGATCTCGTTTATCATGGACACACGCTTGGAGAGCGACCATTTTGCCGAGCACTGGAGCCGCTACCTCACGATGCTCCGCAAGGTGGCCTTCGACGACCTCGGCCTGCACAAGATCTACACCTATGCCTTCGACCTCCGTCCCCATCTCTACACCATGTTGGAAGAGAACGGTTTTCTCCGTGAGGCCACCCTCCGCGAACATTGCCTTTTCAACGGGACATACAAGGATGTGGTCATCCACTCTCTTTGGAACGACACATACGAAGTGGTCGATTATACCGACTGCACCTTGGCACAGCACCGCGAGATTCTGGCACTGAGAAACCAGGATGGCGTGAGGCAGTGGATGGTGCATCCGGAACTGATTGCAGAAGATGCCCATCTGAGCTTTGTCAAGAGCCTGCAAGGTAACAAAGACCGGCTCTATTATGCCGTCTATAAGAACGGAGAACTGATGGGCACCTACAACCTCAGCAACGAGGGCAACGGCATCTGGGAGCGGGGCATCATCGCAGCCCCGGCCACACAGGGGAAGGGCGAGACCGAGCGGTGGGAGCGCCAGCTGCTGACCAGCCTGCCCCAGCGTGGCATCAAGACGCTGACAGCCAAGGTGAAGCATGAGAACCTGCGCTCCCTGCGCTATCACCAGAAGTTAGGATTCGTCGAGACACACCGAGATAACGACAACATCTATTTTAAAAAGGAACTGTAATATGGGCAGAACGTTTATCGTTGCCGAAATGTCGGCCAACCACAACCATCGTCTCGACATTGCCATCGAGACCATCAAGGCGGCCAAGAAAGCAGGGGCCGATGCCATCAAGATTCAGACCTACACGGCCGACACGCTCACCCTCGACTGTGCCGAGCCCGACTTTGTCTGCGGCAAGGGCCTCTGGGAAGGCCAGACACTCTACAGTCTCTACCAGCAGGCCTACACCCCCTGGGAGTGGCACGAGGAGATTTTCCGGGTGGCCCGTGAGGAGGGACTCGCCTGTTTCTCCACCCCGTTCGACAGGACTGCCGTCGACTTCCTGGAAACTCTCGACAATCCCATCTACAAGATTGCCTCGTTCGAAATCACCGACATACCTCTTATCGCATATATTGCCTCCAAGCAGAAGCCCATCATCCTCTCCACGGGCATCGCCACCGAGAAAGACATCAGGCTGGCCCTCGACACCATTCATGCGGAGGGCAACCACGACGTGACCCTGCTGAAGTGTACCTCGGCCTATCCCGCCCCAATTGAGGATGCCAACCTGCTCACCATCCCCGACATGCGGCAGCGCTTCGGGACGAAGGTTGGGCTTTCAGACCATACCGAGGGCAGCACTGTCGCCCTGACTGCCGTTGCCCTGGGTGCCGAAGTGGTAGAGAAGCACTTCATCTTAGACCGCAGCATAGGCGGCCCCGACGCCGCTTTCTCGATGGAGGCCAATGAGTTCCGGCAGATGGTCGAAGGCATCCGGAGCGTAGAGAAGGCACTGGGCACCGTGGCCTATCCCACCGACCCTTCCCGAATCAAGGGCAGGGAGTTTGCCCGTTCGCTCTACGTGGCCGAAGAGATGAAGGCTGGCGACATTGTCACCGAGCAGAACGTTCGCTCCGTGCGCCCCGGTTTCGGGCTACATCCCAAGCATCTTTCCCAGATACTGGGCCGTCCCGTCTGCCAGGATTTGCACATAGGCACAAGGTTTTCACTTGACTATCTGAAGAAATAATATGACCCATCCGTTCGACCCCCATATACCTTCAGTCTTCTTCATCGACTCGCCATTGCAGGCCATCTGTGCTGTTGCTGCATTGAGACAGTTGCTGATCGACGACTACAAGATGGTGGTAATGCTTACCGACAACCGGCAGCGCAACAGGACCGTCACCCGCTTTCTTAACATGCGCCACATTGCCTATGAGACCGTGAGCTACAATCACTTCACCTACAAGTGGTATCAGCTCTTGTGCCTTGTCAAGCGGCCTCACAACCACTATCGCCGCCTGTTCATAGGCTTTTTCGGGGCTCCCTTCCATCATTTTGCCGGCTGTAGTAGGGTGGCCGACGGCGCCCACGTGGTCTATCTCGATGACGGCGTGGCCACAGTGACACTGCTGAAACACCAGCACATCACCGACATTACGTATTTCCAGGAGAAGCCCGTCATCAGGCTGATGGCCCGTAGGCGGGGCTTCGACCTCTACCATAACCTGCTCACCATGTATAGCGACATCGACAATCCGAGCTATCAGATTGCCCCCCTCTGTTTAGACCTCGCAAGCAACGACCGTCCGTCTGGTCAGCCACAAGCCCAGGGCGTCTACCTGATAGGAACCGTGTCGCAAAGCTATTGCAACCAGCTGAAAATAAGCGAGGAAGAGTTTGCGCGCAAGAGCGGCGAGCTGATGGCGAGGCTGAAAGCCGAATACCCTGACGAGGAGATGGTGTTTGTGCCCCATCGCAGTGACGAGGGCGACTATGCGCGCAGGCTCTGCGAAGAGCATCGGGTGGAGTTCCGTCCTGTCGACATGACGGTCGAAATCGAGTTGCAGCAGCAGGCTTGTCCGCCCCGTGCCGTTGTGGGCTTCACCTCGTCGGCACTCTACAACCTGAAGAAGATGTTCCCGCAGTGCAGAGTGATCAACGTGCTGTTTGCTCCTGGCGAGCACAACAAGCCCTACCGCGACTTCCTCTCCATCTCGGAATACTACGAGCAAAACGGAATAGAACTGATTAAAACATAGCCAACAGCGAAATGACGAAACACCCTGCAAAAACAGACGTGGCAGTGCTGATGCTGTTCTTTACCCGCACCGACACCTTCCAGAGAGTCTTCGACGAAGTGAAGAAGGCCCGTCCCTCGCGCCTCTTCCTCTATCAGGACGGGCCTCGGGACGAGCGCGACATGGCGGGCATCATGGCCTGCCGGCAGATTGTGGCCGACGAGCAGATAGACTGGGAGTGCGACGTGCAGCGGCAGTATCTGGACCACAACCAGGGCTGCGACCCTTCGGGCTTCCGTTCGCACCAGTGGGCCTTCTCCCTGGCCGACAAGGTCATCGTGCTCGAAGACGACGTGGTGCCCTCACAGTCGTTCTTCCCCTTCTGCAAGGAGATGCTCGACCGCTACGAGCACGACGAGCGGGTGACAATGATAGCGGGCTTCAACACCGACGAGGTGACCGCCGACGTGCCCTACGACTACTTCTTCACCTCGTTCATGAGCATCTGGGGATGGGCATCGTGGCGGCGAGTGGCACAGCGATGGGAGGCCGACTATGCCTTTATGAGAGACCCTTTCAACCTCGGGCAGTTGGAAGCCATGGCAAAAGCGAGAGACTACCGCAACAACATGCTCAAGATGTTTCGCGACCATAGCCAGAGCGGAAAGGAATACTTTGAGACCATCTACTGGGCCGACATGATTCTGAACTCAGGTCTCTCGGTCATGCCCACGAAGAACTTGGTGAGCAACATCGGACTGATGGCCGACTCAACCCATTTCTCGGCCGAGCTCAAGACCACGCCGCGACAGCTGCGCCGCATCTTCACCATGCCGCGCTATGAGCTGCAGTTCCCCCTGAGGCATCCCAAATATGTGATTGAGAACGTGGCCTACAAGGAGCGCCGCTACAAGACCCTGGGATGGAACCATCGGCTCGTGAAGACCAGCCGCTCGCTCGAAGAGCTGTGCCTCAACCTGCGCTACGGCAACTTCAGCCAGATTTTCCGGGCATTGCTGCGCCGACTGCGCATCACCTTTGGCTTGGAGAAACACAGATGAAAATAAAATATGATTATCCGCAATCGTACCACCAATGGCCTGAAAGGCCAATACCTCATAGCCCAGGGCAACGCCCTGGGTACAGGGATAT
>CAJONO010000112.1 GCA_905235905.1 uncultured Prevotella sp. | reverse complement strand
GTGGGTGCCCGCCATTTGTTGGGCGATGATTCAATAATTAACTTGCTGCGACGGAAGGGATACACGGTCGAAGCAGTAAGATAGCAATGCGCTTTTGAAAGGCCGAAGGCCTGACGAGAACACAGGCAGGGATGAAGCCCCTGCTTGTTGCGTTTATGGGGACGGCAACCCCGACGGGGTGGCAGAGAACAGCGGTGGGCATTCTGTCACCCCGTCGGGGTTTATAATGTGTGTACGGCTGTTAGCAGGGGTTCCGCTTCGCTCCACCGCCTGCCTGTGGTCTGTAGTCCCTTCGGGACATTTCTTCCCTATTTGCCTACGTTTATATCACTTTCCTCTCTCAAACTACAGATTTCCTGCTAAAATATCATAAAATCGCATACGGATGATACAACGTATGCGATTTTTTTCGTAATTTTGCGATTGGAAACTCGCGGAAACGATGCGGGACGGCTCCAATGAAAAATGAAAATGGGCGAAATGAACGATTTGAAGCCCGATGAAAAATGAAAACGGGTGAAATGGACGATTTTAGGCCCAATGAATAATAAAAACGGCAAAAATGAGCCATTTCGGGCATTTTCAAAATTAAATGGGGACGAAATGAACGATTTCGGGCGTTTTCAAAATTGAATGGGGCTGAAACGGACGGTTTCGGGCGGAGTGAAAAATAAAAACATGGTATAACGATTTTGATTTTGAAAGTTGATCTGCTCATACTTCACTTACGTTTTTAAATTCCGGCTGCAAAACTACAATCTTTTTCGGAATCCATCGCTATGCAAAATATAGCAGTTTGAGGCAGTTCTTGCTTTGCCGCTTTGCTTTGCAAAGAACTTCCCCGATTTTCCCCTGAGCCTTTATTTACGGTCGAATTGCGTTAATCTTCCCAAATCCGTTGTACTTTACAAGCTTTTTTTGTATCTTTGCCAACAATTTCTTAGGAAACTTGATGATGAAACGGAAATTACTCCTCATGACATGGGGCTTGATAACTGGAGCTTTGGGCATCAACGGACAGCGTCACTGGACGGTGGCCGACGGACTTCCGACGGGTGAGGTGCAGCAGATTGTGGAGTTGCCTAACAGACAGATGCTCGTCAATTGTGAAGGAGTCTTTTGTATTTCTAATGGCCGGTCATTCGATGTGGTGCCCTGCGACCAGAACCAAGCCTACCAGCTACCACATTACACCTATGGCTATGGCCAATTGTGGGAAGGAGATTCTATTCTTTGGTTGCACGACTTCTACAGGGTCTATCGGTTTAGTGCCCATAGGCGGATATTTACTAACGACGTTAAAAATACTCATAGCGACAGTCTGCTGAAAGCTGTTCTTTCAGGTGAGTCTAACACACCGCGGCCAACGGCGGCGCAGCAAGCTATCATCGACTCTCTCAGCGTTGGTGACATCACCCTCGCCACTACTGACAGCCAAGGCGGTTTGTGGATTGGAACCCGCTCCAATGGCATCTTCTACCAGCCGCCATCAAGGACAAGCCCCGAGATGCATACCGGCGATGACCCATTGATCGGAATGGCTCGTGGCTCCACTCTTCGTTCCGGGCAAACGACATTTGCTATACTACTGCACGACGGACGACATTTGCGCTGTGATTCACTTTGCAGATTAAGTTACTATCTGCCAAAACAACAGACTACCGTTTCGCTGAACCACATCCTGCCGGCCTTGAATCAGTACCGTTTTATGGTAGGAGCCTGTCAGTTGGATGACAAATGGGTAGCTGTCTATACGCAGAACGGCATGTTCCTGCTCGACACGCAAGCCGACACTCTGGCCGCTTTCCCTTACGCCAAGGAGATAGAACACTACAGCAGCAAGTACAACTGTATGCTGAAGGACCGTGAGGGACAGCTGTGGATAGGCACACAGAACGGACTGTTCAGACTCACAAAGAGTGGGGGCAGTATCACCCGTATCACCAATCTTGCCAACAACTGCATTCGCAGCCTCGTACTGGATGGTGACGGAAATGTATGGGCTGGCACATCATACGGAATATCGCGCATCACGCCAACAGTGGTCAACCTCGGTGCCGACGATGGCATTCCGGCTACTGCTATGATGGATCGTGCCGCCTGTCTGACCGATGACGGTCGGCTGGTGTTTGCCGCTGGTGGCGGGTTAGCAGTAGCCTTCCGTCCCAAAGAACTTATAAGTGAAGAGGAACCCCACCCTGTGGTCATTACCAATACCACAATAAACGGAGTGTCGGTTCCAACTATTGACAGAGAGTTATCCTATCGCCAGAATTACCTTGCATTCCAGTTCTCGACACTAAACTATGCCACACCGTCACACGACCTCTACCGCTACCGCCTAAACGGACTGGAGCGCGAATGGAATACTGTAACCGATGGTTTTCTCGTCGACAAAACTGCCAGTTACAAGTCATTGCCTCCTGGCCATTACACTTTCGAAGTGCAGGCTTCCACGGCATTGGGCAAATGGGGACCTATCACACAACAGTCCTTTGTCATCAGTCCACCATGGTGGCTCACATGGTGGGCAAAAGTGACTTATGCCCTTCTGTCTTTGGCATTTATGGCATCTATGGTATCGATAGTCTATAAGCGCAAGCGTAAAGAGCTGGAACGCGAGAACGATGCCCGAGTTAATCGTCTTTTCGAACTCCGTGAGGAAGCTCGCCATCAGTTTGCCGAATCTGCCAACATCAGCCCAGACAAGATTGCCGTCAATGCCGGTGAAGAAAAACTGGTAGCGCAGATGCTGAAAGCCATAGAGACGCATATCGATGATGAGGAGTATAACGCTGAGCTGCTTGCGCGGGACGTGGCCATGAGCCGTGCCTCCCTCTATAAAAAGTTGCAAAACATGCTCGGCATTACACCTACTGATTTCATCCGAAACGTGCGTCTGAAGCAAGCTACCCAGTTGCTTACCGAATCCCAGCTCTCCATCAATGAGATTGCCACTCATGTCGGTTTCGCCACTACTCGCAACTTCTCTTCCTCTTTTAAAAAGATATTCGGTGTTACCCCCTCGGAGTACCGTGGCGACAGTTCTGAAGCATCGTCTGCCGCCAACGTTGAAGAAAAGAAAATTGAGTAATATGGCTTTTCAGTACGTATTAAAGAAAAGATAATATAGCACCGTTATGAAGAAAATACTTTTCGCTATGGCCGTCGGCTTGCTTATGGCATGTCAGACGCAAACCACACCGTTCAATGCCGACGAGGCTCTGCAGTATTGTGTCAATCAGGTCGGTCGTGCCCTCGACTCCCTCAGACAGTCGGACGGCACTTACGACTATTCGATGGAGCCGCGTAACATCCTGGAGGGAGAAACCACGTGGAACTGTCGCAAAGCCAGTGCCGAGGAGTGGTGTTCGGGCTTCTGGCCCGGCATTCTTTGGATGGACTATGAATATTTGAGAGGTAAGGGGCAAGAGGTGAGAGGATAGACTCGCTTCGCATGATTGCTGAGGGGTATACGGAGGCATTGAGTTTCTTGGCGGAAAGACCCGCCTACGACCACGACCTGGGATTCCTCGTCATCAACTCGTTCCTGAAAGGCTACGAGGCTACGGGAAATGAGCAATACAAGCAGATAGCACTGGCTGCTGCCGACACACTGGCCACCTTATTTAATAGTAAGGTTGGTACCATCCTCAGTTGGCCGCGCCATGTGAAGGACTATGGCGGACATAACACCATCATGGACAACATGATGAATCTGGAACTGCTCTACTGGGCAGACGAAGTAAGAGGTGAGAGGTTAGAGGTAAGAGGTGAGAGGTTAGAGGTAAGAGGTGAGAGGTTAGAGGTTAGAGGTGAGAGAATAGACTCTGTCGAAAAATCTAATCTCTCACCTCTCACCACTCACCACTCACCTCTATACGATATAGCCACAAAACATGCCGAGACGACGATGAAGCATCATTTCCGCGATGACGGGGGATGCTATCACGTGGCGGTCTACGATACGCTCGACGGCCACTTCATCAAGGGCGTCACCCATCAGGGATATGCTGACTCGTCGCTTTGGGCACGTGGCCAGTCGTGGGCCATCTATGGCTATACGATGGTGTATCGTTACACCAAGGAGCAGCGTTTCTTGGACTTCGCACAGAAGGTGACAGACCTCTATCTGAAACGACTGCATGAGACGAGCGATGACTGGGTTCCTATTTGGGACATGGACGACCCGCGAGGGAAACAAGCACCTAAGGATGCCTCAGCAGCCTGCGTCGTAGCCAGCGCCCTACTGGAATTATACCAGTATGTCGATGCAGAAAAGGGCAAGGCCTATCGCGAAGCCGCAGAGAACATACTTCGCGACCTGAGCAGCGACAGGTATCAGAGTCGCGAGAAAAACTGCGCCTTCCTGATGCACTCCACGGGCCATCATCCTGCTGGCAGCGAGATTGATGCCAGCATCATCTACGCCGATTACTATTACATAGAGGCGCTTCTCCGTCTGAAGAGCTTACAATAATGGAATGTGTAAAAAAGGTTAAAGATTGTTGAAATTTACTTGCGTTCTATGATTTATGTGTAAATTTGCACACAAATTATAATTTTAAAGCGCTTTTTTTATGAAAAAACTATTTATTTATTCAGTGTGCGCCTTAGCCATTGTTGGCTGTACGAAAGAGAAAGATCTCTATCAGGGCGACGAGGTCAACAGAGCCGCTGTTGAAGAAAATGTTCAGAAAGTATTTGGTATTACTTTCGACCCCAACCAGGACTGGAAGATGATTACCAAGGGCGAGGTGGAAATTACCGCCAATGCCGAAGAGACAAGCCGTTTCAAGATTGCCAGTGTACAGGTGCTTACGGCCAACCCCTTCATCAATCCTGCTGAGGCAAAAATCCTGAATGAGGCCGTTGCGAAGGCTGGTCAGAAGGTGAAGCTGTCGTTCGACGTGCCCAACTGCATCGATACCCTCTATGCAGCCTGCGTCAGTGCCGAGGGTTACTATCGTGTCACGCCTTTCACCCTTAGCCAAGGCATCGCCAGCTTCCGTGAGGAGGCTGCCGGCAGTCGTGGTGCCTACCGCGCACCGGTGGCTGCGCCCAGAGTCATTTCCGAGGGTCGAAACTCCGACAACACCAACATGGCATTGAAGCCCAACAAGTCGACCAACTATCGGTCTAACGCCACACGCGAAGACCAGTGGGAGAACTCTGGCTGGACTGACAAGTTCTACGACATTGAGGCAACCATCGAAGACGTGGCCGACTTCACCAACGACGAGCGCAACGAGCTTTACAACGTCATCACTGGCATCATGCCTGAGAACACCGACAACTCGGCAAAGGTCTACGAGAGCGAGTACTCTATCAATACCGCCAACTACTTCTATGCCGACGGCACTCAGAAGCCCATCACCATCACCCCAGTGCGTTGCGGTGCCGACCTGTTAGGCTGGGAGTCGCTCTACTACTACTATTACAACCCCGCCGAAATCGAGGGCAAGAGCGATGCCGAGCGCGCCCTGTTCCTGAAGTCGCTGCCTAAGTTCAAGCTGTTGGAGTGTGGCGACGCACTCGTAGGTCTTGACAAGGGCGCTACTGCCGAGGAGCGCGTGGCCTACGCCAAGAAATACTACACCAGCTGGCGCAACACCACCCGTCGCAGCCGCACCTACACGCTGGCTTACTTCGGCGACGGCGAGCCCACCCAGGGCACCACGGGTAGCTACCAGTTCCCTGCCGGCTATCGCATCGGCCTGATGTTCCGCGTCGACAGTGTGCCCGAGCATCCCACACTCGTCTCGCAGACCAACGCGCCAGTGAAGAGTGCCGTCAATTTCTATGCCGACTCACTGCTGAACAACGAGGCCAACCTCTATGCTAAGTGGTACTTCGGTTGGAACAGCGCTACCCGTCAGACTGGCATCAACTATCTGGGCGAGAACAAGAGCCGTGCCGCCATCTTCAGCGCCAACGGCAAGGCATACATCGGCTTTGAGGACTTGGTCGACAAGGACTTCAACGACGTGGTGTTCGAGGTGAACGGCGGTGTGACGCTCTATGAGGACAGCATCAAGCTCGACCGCAACGTCTACACCATGGCATTCGAAGACCAGCGTCTGGGCGACTACGACATGAACGACGTGGTCATCAAGGCTCAGCGCGTCGACATGACCCACGTGCTCTTCAGCCTCGAGGCTACCGGTGCCCATGACGCCCTCTACCTGCGCAACATCGACGGCGAGGTGCTCGACACCATCACCGAGGTACATAAGATCTTCGGTCAGCCCGACGGCATACGCGAGTTTGTCAACACCATCGAGGAAGACCCGCACGTGCCCGCTGTCAGGGAGCTGATTCAGGTGCCTTCGACCTTCACCTTCACCGAAGACAAGTATCTGCCCTTCGTCTATAACCAGACAAGGAACTACGACGTTCACATCTCGCGCAGGGGCGAGGATCCGCATGCCATCATCATACCTAACGACTTCCGCTATCCGCGTGAGTACAAGTGCATCCGCGTGGCCTATCCCGAGTTCAACAACTGGGGCGAGAAGAAGGTCGACGAGACCGACTGGTATCTGCATCCCAATGTCGAACTGATCTACACCAAGTCGATATTCAAGTCGATTGTCGGGGAATAATCTGAAAACGCGACGGTCAGAATAGTTTTCAACGGATACTGAATGATGCTTTCATTCAGTATCCGTTGTTTTTTAGGTCACACAGATCTCACAGATTTTTGACCTGTACGGTTGACGGACGCTCGGTCGGATTTGTAATCCGACCGCATAGAGTATAAGGATTTGCAATCCGCTTATAACGCGTTTGCTGCATTAAAAATGCTTATATTCGCTGCGGTCGGATTGCAAATCCGACCGAGCGTAAGCCGCTCCCCTCCCATCAAGGGGAGGGGCAGGGGTGGGGTCTGTAATATCCTGTCAATGAACAAGTTACTCACTCCACCCCAACCCCTCCTCTACAAAGGAGGGGAGCGGCTGCGCCGTCATGCACTGGAATTATCGACTGACCACAATTCAGCATCGATAGTGACGTAATTCAGCACCGATAGTGACGTAATTCAGCATCGATAGTGACGTAATTCAGCATCGGTTGCGACGTAATTCAGTATCGATTGTGACACAATTCAGTATCGATTGTGAGGTAATTCAGCATTAATTGTGTCGCAATTCAGCATTAATTGTGTCGCAATTCAGTATCGATTGTGAGGTAATTTAGCATCGATTGTGAGGTAATTCAGCATCGATTGCGACACAATTCAGCATTGATTGCGATGCAATTCAGCATCGATTGCGACGCAGTTCAGTATCGATTGTGGGGAAATAGTGACAGCAGCTACAATCACATTCTGTTGTAGCTGCTGTTGCTATGGTTTGGTGCCAGTATGACTACTGCTCTTTTACGATTTCAAAGGCGGTCAATCGCCTATGCAGAGGTTCTATTCTGCGTCGTCGTCGTAACTCCATACCGTCTGCTGGGGACGTGTGTTAGGCTCATTCTCACCCTGGTCTACGCCGCCATAGCCGATACCGTTTTCAGACGATACTCCTCCTGTTTGTGAGGCTTGCATCAGTTCTTCTGTCTCGCTCTCCACCATCTTCATCGATGGCATGATATATGTCTTTTTCATACTTTCTTTTGTTTGGTTTTATTTCAATACGACTTTCTTTCCCTGCTTCACGAAGAGACCCTTCTTGGGTGCTGAGATACGCTGGCCGTTCATGTTGTAGTAGCGGTCATCGACCTTTGTCTCACGGTTGTATGCAATGCCCGTCGTCTCGTTTCCGAACGACATCGTGATGCGCGACTCATCTACCGACGCAAGCACATCGTCGAAATCGAAGTAGGCACGGAAGGCTTTCATGGGCTTGCTGCTTTCTGTAGCATAGAAGAATTTGTTGCCACTAAGGAACAAGGGTGTACTCTTAGCTGCTTCATAGAAGTTGAAATCAGCAACATACGTACCAATGAAGTCTATAGGATGATACACGGTGTTTTTCCCTTTTCCTGTTGTAAAACTGTAAGACACGGAAGGTTCATCCTCGGGATTGATTGCCACGCCCTCAACCGTGAACTCAGTCTTGGCTTCGGCTACCTTGATGATGTATGGGTGGTTGGCCTCCATGGCTGTGACGTTGTTGAAGTTTACGGTGATGGCCACAATGTTTTCGTCGGCATCCTCCGTCGTGTCATAGCCTGTGAAGTCGCCTACCTGCACATCGCTGCCGAAAGCTGCTTTCACCTGTGCCTCTGTCATGGCGAATGGCAGGCAGATGGTACTCCACTGGTTGGCATTGATGGTACGGAGAACACGCACGTTCACGCCTTCAGCGGCAACTGGAGCGGTTGTCGAGTTCTCGTCGAGCACTACCGTGTGGGCATTCACCACATTCACCTTGAAAGTAACGTCTTCGGCATAATCCTTGTCGCTGGTGCCATACTCGAACATGGTGTTCTTCAGCGTCACGTCATATTCGCCAAGGGCGACGCTCTCATCGACTGTGAAGCTTACTGTGACAAGGTTCTCAACTTCTGTTCCAGGAATTGGCACGTCGCTGGCAATGGGGATGATAGCCAATCCCGTTTCATCGACATCGCCTAACGTGGAAGATGATTCCCAAATGTCAGCCACCTTTTTGGCGGTAGTTGTGAATCCCGTAGCCGGGAACTGCACATAGAGTGTCATGGCAGTATAGGTGTCAGCTTTCAGTTCCGATACGCTCACCGAGAACGATACCGTCTCGCCGGGCACTGCCTCTACATTGGCTACCGTCACTTTCTGGGCCATGGCCGTTCCGCCGAAAGCCAAAAGGGCGAACAAACAATAAATGATTTTTTTCATAAAACTGTTATTTATTATATTTTCTGATTTTCTGCATTAAAAAATGCCTATAATTGCATATATTTCTGCAAAGGTAGGCATTTTATTGTGAATAAAAGAACAAAGTAGGGTTAAAGAATGTAAAAATCAGATGATTGCCCCAATGGCTATCGCTTTTCCGTCCTCATGGCGTAGTAGCTGTCGAGCAGTTCCTGTGCAGCGACAAAACTGGTTTTCTGTCCGGCAAGGACGGTGCGCTCGGCATCGGCAAGTTGCTTCTGAATGAGCGGATTGTTGTAGAAGTTGAGCCGCAGATGCTCGTTGATGCTCTCGTACATCCAGTACTTGGCCTGTTCGTTGCGGCGGTAGTCGAAGTAGCCGTTCTGCCTGACGAAGTCGATATATTCGTAGATCATGTCCCAGATCTCTTTCACCCCCGTGCCGTAGAAGCCGCTGTAGCAGAGCACTTTGGGCAGCCAGCCGCTGTCGGGTTTGGGGAAGAAGTGAAGGGCGTTGCGGAAGTTGGTGGCGGCCATGTGGCAGCGGTCCACGTTGTCGCCGTCGCACTTGTTGATGACGATGCCGTCTGAGATTTCCATGATGCCGCGCTTGATGCCCTGCAGCTCGTCGCCCGTGCCGGCCACCTGGATGAGGAGGAAGAAGTCGACCATCGAGTGGCAGGCCGTCTCGCTCTGGCCCACGCCAACGGTCTCGACGAAGATCTTGTCGAAGCCGGCAGCCTCGCAGAGGATGATGGTTTCGCGGGTCTTGCGGGCCACGCCGCCCAAGGAGCCTGCCGAGGGGCTGGGGCGTATGAACGAGTCGGGGTGCAGGGCCAGCTTCTCCATGCGGGTCTTGTCGCCGAGTATGCTGCCCTTGGTGCGCTCGCTCGAGGGGTCGATGGCCAGCACGGCCAGCTTTCCGCCCTTTTCCTTCAGTACATGCATGCCAAACTCGTCGATACTGGTCGACTTTCCCGCACCGGGCACACCGCTGATGCCTACGCGGACCGACTTTCCGCTGTAGGGCAGACAACGGTTGATAACCTCCTGCGCCTTGGCCTGGTGGTCAGGGTTTACGCTCTCAATGAGGGTCACGGCCTGCGAAAGGATGGTCACGTCGCCTTTCAGGATGCCCTCGACCATCTCGCCTGCCGAGAGCTCACGGCGGCGAAAGCGGTTGCGCTTCAGATAGGGATTGATGATGGCAGGCTGTTCCACGCCGCTGTTCACTTGCAAGCCGGCATACTCTGAGCTGTTCTCGGGATGTTCCATTGTGCTACTGTTCTTTTTTTGCAAAGTTACGCTTTTTGCTCTTAACGGCCAAACAGACAAGCACTTTTTTTTGAAAAATCTCGTTTGGGAATGACAAAAAAAACGCTGGCCTGTCCTTTTTTTGTTGAGGACAGGCCAGCAAGTGTTTTGTAATCAGCTTTTTCCTGATAGCTTAGAGGTTCGGGTTGATCTCGCTCCACTTCGAAATCTCTGGAACGATGCCGAGCGTCACAAGCTCGTCGCGCATCTTGCAGAGGTGCTCGTAGCTCTGGTCGAGCTTGGCATTCTCCTCGGCCGTGCCCTGGGGCACCTCGAAGGTCACGCCGTTCTTGTCGAACTTCGTGTTCATGGCCATCATGATGTGGTCGTACTTGTTGGTCTTCACATAGGTGCCTACGGGGAAGCGGAAGGCCTCACCGCCCATGGCGGCGCGAATCATCTCGACTGACAGGTAAGCGGGACTCTGGAATGAGCTGCGTCCGCGCAGCTCGATAATCTTGGCGCCGCCCTTCGTCACGTCGACCTTCATCTGCTCCCACTCCTCGGCGGGGAACTCGGCCGTGCCGATAATATCGGTCAGCTTCCGTCCGGCAATCGTCACGTGGCTGCCATAGACGGCCATCTGCTCACCGTGACCGCCGTAGGTGGCACAGCCCTTGATCTCGCTCTGCTTCACGCCGAACTTCTTAGCCAAGGCCGACTGCAGACGGGTGGTGTCGAGACCGGCCAGCGTCGTCACCTGGCCAGGCTTCAGTCCGCTGTAGAGCAGCGTCACCAGACCAGTGAGGTCGGCGGGGTTGAAGATAATGACCACGTGCTTCACGTCGGGGCAGTACTTCTTGATGTTCATGCCCAGCTCCTCGGCAATCTTGCAGTTGCCGGCCAGCAAGTCCTCGCGGGTCATGCCTGCCTTGCGGGGAGCACCGCCGCTGGAAATGATATACTTGGCGTTGGTGAAAGCCTCGGCCACGTCGGTGGTGGCCACGATATGGGCCTCGTCGAAGCCGCTCTGACGCATCTCCTCGGCCACGCCCTCAACAGCGTTGGCGGCGAAAGGAATATCGTAGAGACAAATCTCACTTGTCAGACCCATCATCAGGGCCGTCTGAACCATGTTTGAACCAATAGCGCCGGCTGCACCGACGATGACCAGTTTGTCGTTAGTTAAAAATGCCATAAGTTTTACTATTTATAGATTTATATATTTACGATTTGTGCCGCAAAGTTAAGAAAAAAATGTGAGAATATGTCTTTTTCATTCCTTTTTTATGTTATTATTATTAAAAAGGTGTGGCTTTGTAAAGTGGGAATAGCAAAAAGAAGGATTATGCCAGCAGCATTTGGCATAATCCTTCTTTAAATGACGAAATGATTATCCGCAATCATACCACTAGCGCCCCAAAGGGGCAGAATACTCTTAGCCCAGGGCAACGCCCTGGGTTGAAGGACGGC
>CAJONO010000111.1 GCA_905235905.1 uncultured Prevotella sp. | reverse complement strand
CGAGGAGATGGAATCGGAACGGGTGGTGCTGATAACCGTGAACACGCTATTAGAGAACATCAGGAAGATTGCATCCGGCTATGAGCCAACGCTCATCATGATGGCCAATCCATGGAACGGCATCGACTACAAGGCGATCTGGAAGCGATGGCCAGAGGCCAGGGTGCTCGGACTGAGTAATGCTTTCAGCAAGAACTGTAGCACCCAGTGCCAGAAGGCGTTTGACGTGGCGTTCATGTCGTGGGTCACGGCAGACGACGACAAGATCATATCAGTTTGACGAGAATCGTACAGACACGGTTCGTTGCAAAGGGAACTCCTGACATTGAGTGCAAAGCAGCACTAATGTCAGGAGTTTTTTGTATATTGGAGTTTTTTACTGAAGGATCCATGCTGAATTGCGTCGTAATTCATGCTGAATTGTGAGACACTTCATGCTGAATTGCGTCGTAATTCGGGCTGAATTATAACGCGCTGGAAATCAATTAGTTGGGTAACTGTAAGAGTGAATATTTATTCGTGGGTAACATTTCCAAGGGTAATCATCCCTTTTAACGACAACGAATTTCGTGAATTCTGAAAAGGGCTACGGATGGCTGTTGAGCAGTGTCCGGGTTTGTTCGAGAATGTTGAGCAGTTCGGGCATTGTCGTGGCCCGCAGCATGGCTATGCGCGTCTGTCGGAAGTTGGGTATGGCCTTGAAGATGGGCGTGGCAGCCAGATGGCGGCGTGTGTGCAGGATGCCCCGCTGTTCGCCAATCATTTCGACGTTGATGCGCAACTGCTCTTCGAGTGTGTCGAGCTTCTCGTTGAGAGTGAGCTCCTGTGTGCTGAACAGCCACGGGCATCCGAAGGTGGCGCGGCCTATCATCACGGCATCGACGCCGTAGCGACTGAAGGCGGCATCGGCCTCTTCGCGGGAGTGAATGTCGCCGTTGCCAATGATGGGTATGTGTATTCGGGGATTGGCCTTCACCTCGCCTATGAGTGTCCAGTCGGCCGTGCCGGTATACATTTGGCTGCGTGTGCGACCGTGTATGGTGAGGGCCTGTATGCCGCAGTCCTGCAGCTGTTCGGCCAGTGTGGTGATGATGAGCTGTTCGTGGTTCCACCCCAGACGTGTCTTTGCCGTTACGGGCACTCTTACAGCATCGACCACCCGACGCGTTATGTCGAGCATCTTCGGCACATTCTGCAGCATGCCGGCACCGGCACCCTTGCCTGCCACCTTCTTCACCGGACAGCCGAAGTTCAGGTCGATGACATCGGGGCCTGCCTGCTCTACGATGCGGGCCGCCTCGACCATGGCATCGGTGTCGCGCCCATAGATCTGTATGCCCACGGGGCGCTCGTCGTCGCTGATGGTCAGCTTTCTGACGGTGGTCTTCACGTCTCTTACGAGTGCCTCGGCACTGACGAACTCGGTGTAGACCATCGATGCACCGAATCGTTTGCACAGGCGTCGGAAGCCTATGTCGGTCACGTCTTCCATGGGTGCCAGGAAGAGCGGCTGCTCGCCGAAGTCAATGTTTCCTATTTTCATTCTTTGTTTTCGAGTTTCATTTCAGCAGGTGGCAAGTGCCGCCGGCCATGAGTCTGACTACGCCCTTCATTTCCATTTCGAAGAGCAGTGCGGTGAGCCGTCCTATGGGAATATTGGCCTTTACCGCAATGATGTTTTGCTGCAAGTCGCCGCTCTCGTCAAGTAGTCTGACGATGCTCTGCTCCTCTTCCGTAAGTGTTGGAAAGAGCGTCCGCTCTATGCCTTTCTGCTTGGCTTGCTGCAGCTGCGCGTCGGTTTGCCATTCCATGGCAGCCACGAGGTCGGCAGCCGAGGTGAGCAAGGCAGCGCCGTTGTCGCGAATCAGGTTGTTGCAGCCCTCGCTATAGGGTGCCCCGATGGCTCCAGGGAAGGCAAACACCTGGCGGTCATAGCTTTGAGCCATGCTGCAGGTAATGAGTCCCCCGCCCTTTGCTGCGCTCTCTACGAGCACGGTGGCGTCGGCCATGCCTGCCACGATGCGGTTGCGCCGCACGAAGTTCAGTTTCTCGGCCCTTGTCTCCGACATATATTCGCTGAGCAGTCCGCCCTGGCCTATCATTTCCTTGGCCGTTTCGCGATGGTGGGGGGGGTAAATTTCGTCGAGACCGTGGGCCAGTACACCCACCGTCTCGAACCCGTTTTTCAGGGCCTGCCGATGAGCGCAGATATCAATGCCATAGGCCAGTCCGCTCACGATGAGCACGTCGGGGCAGAGCGCTTTCAGCTCCTCAGCGAAATGGCGTATGAGGTCTTGGCCGTAGGTGGTGGCGTGGCGGGTGCCCACGATGGATATGACATGGGACTGATTCAGGCCGGCCGAGCCGAGATAGTAGAGCAGGATAGGAGCGTCGGGCGTTTCGGCCAGCCGTTGCGGGTAGTCGGGGTGGCCTAACGGCAGGGTGGCTATGCCATGCTTCTCGATGAATGCCAGTTCCTGTTCGGCCCTTGCCAGGGCGAGGCTCCAGTCTTGCAGGCTCTGAACGAGGCGGTAGGAGCAGTCGGGCAGCACGTCGCGCAGGTTCTGCCGGTTGTCGTAGACGGCCTTGCCGCTTCCCAAGCTGCGGTATAGTTCGAGTGCCGTCTGGAAGTTGAAGCCCGTCATTCGGGTCAGGGCTATGTCGTAGAGAAGGTTGTTCATGCGGGCTGGATGTATTTCTGAAAGGCACGGTCGTAGTCGTCGCTCTGGCCCAGGCGGCCGTCAATGAGGCACACCAGCTCTATGCGTCCGCGGAAGCAGAGCTGTTCGTCGCTGGCGCGATAGAGGTCTTGGTGGAACACATACTTGATGCCCTCCTTTGTCAGGTTCAGCCGCGACACCACGATGTCGTCAGGGCGCAGCGGCACCTTGTATTGCAGCTGCATGCGGGCCACCACGGCATCGATGCCCTTGCGGTGCATCTCGGCAAAGCTCAGGCGGCACTCCTTCAGGAACAGGTGGCGTGTGTGTTCGCAATAGTGAATGTATTGTGCGTTGTTGACGATGCCCTCAATGTCGCACTCATAGTCGCGCACTTCAAAGCGTGTTTCGAAAATATACTTCATCGTTTTTGTTTTGACAGCTTAGTTTCTTTTTTCCTTCAAATACTCGTAGCCAATGCGACAGCGCAGGCAGTCCTTGCGGTCGCAATACTGGTTCTTGAGCTGTAGCAGCGCTTGCGAGTCGCCGGCGTTCTGCACTTCCAGTCCGCATTCGCGCCACATTCTTATAACATGGTTGTCTTCGGCTTTCAGCTGCTCCAGGAAGTCGAAGGCACGGTCACAGTATTCTTCCTTCCTGCGGTGCCGCCCCACGGCAAAGAGCACTGGTATGGCCGTGTTGATAAGGAGCAGTGTGGTTGTTGTTGCCGACAGCTTTTTCTGGTTTTTCGGGCTTTCTGCGCCAAAGGTGTAGTGGGTTTGCCAATAGGGTGTGGCGTGGGTCTGCAAAAGCTGGCGCATCTCGCTAATGGTCTGGCAGTCGAGCAGTTGGCTGAGACTCGTCCGCCGTTCGTAGTAGAGGTTGGCCAACTGGGCTATGCGTATGTGGGGGAAGTTTTGCGGCCGCATTCTGAGAAAGCGCCAGAGGCTGAAGTCAATGGGCTTCAGGGAGAACTTGTGGGCGAGGTACTGGTATTCGTTGCGCAGACGGTCGAAATAGCCCTCCTGCCGGGCTGTCTCGCGATAGCGTTCGGGCACAGCCTCCTGCTGCAACAGTCCTGCCTGCCCCAGGAAGAGGGCTTCTACCTGAAACAGATCGTCGCGGTGCTTGCCCACAGCCACCATGGGCACGTTTATGGCCCATTGCTCGAAGGCATCGCTGTTTACGCCGAAGCCATAGCTGCGGGCGAGCGTCACGAAGTAGGCATCTTCCCACGAGCCGTTACACTGTTCGGCCCTTTGGGCAATGGCTTGCGTCTTCTGCTCTAACCGCTCAGTTTGCAGGGCTGCCATCCATGAGTGTACCGTGAGCAGGCTCAGTGAGGGTATGATGCGGTAGCAGGGGGGATAGTGGTCGGTGGCAAGCAGTTCCTGATAGTGCTGGCTCACCGATGGCGGGATGGGGAGGACGAGCTGTGACAGATACTCCTGTCGGGAGTTCATGACATTGGTATCGGCCTCGCCCACCACATGAAGCACCACGTTGTCGTAGGCCGCATCGCGGTCGTGGTGGTGCAGATACCAGTCGCTTGCCCGTAGGTGTATCTCTACGTTGCCCACCCAGAGCGTAGTGCCTATGCGCACCTTGGCGTTGAAGAAGTCTGGTCCCTGGTGGCTACGGTTATGCAGCCCCGCGTCGATTACCTCGACGGTGCGGCCATCGGTGGTCTGCAGTGCCTCCAACGGCCACATCTTGTGCTTCCAAACGTAGTGCAACAGTTGCTCCATCACTTCCTTCTTACGGCTTACGAGTTCTCGTTTTCCTGTTTATCGGCTTCCAGGTATTCCTTGCCATACTCCACGTAGTGGGCGGCAAAGGCTTCGGCCATGCCAGGACGGGCCATCTTGATGAACTTGGCTGGCACACCGCCCCAGAGTTCGTGAGCCCCCACCTTCGTGCCCTGCAGCACCAGTGCGCCGCCGGCAATAATGGCTCCCTCGCCTATCTCGGCATTGTCGAGAATAGTCGAGTTCATGCCTATCAGTGCCCCGTCGTGAATGGTGCAGGCATGCACACAGGCGCAGTGGCCTATGGTCACGTCGTTGCCTATATGGGTGGGGCCGGTGGTGTTGGTCACATGAACCACGGCGCCGTCCTGAACGTTCGAACGATGGCCTATGGTGATGGGCGCCACGTCGCCACGCACCACGGCATTGAACCAGATGGAGCATTCGTCGCCCATCTTTACATCGCCCACTATGGTTGCATTCTCGCTGAAATAACAGTCCCTTCCCCAGCGGGGTGAGAGGCCTTTGTAGGGTTTTATCAGTGCCATATACTTCTTTGGTTATGTCTTTTCTTTTATAGGAATGATGAGTGCTCTCCTTCTGTGGTGCTGCCGGCTTTCTCTCTCCATGCGGTGAGCGGTACGCCATCCATGTCACGCTTTATCTGAGCCAGGATTTGCCTGTCGCAGTACTTGTGCATCTTGATGCAGAAGAACACAAGCACAAAGAAGGCCATGCCCCCGATTACCGGGTTTACTGTACCCGAAAAGGCCAGAGCGTCATAGATGCCGTGGAGCAGAACAGGAATGAGCAGGATGCGCATGCGTACGGCCTTCGACCTGTCGACGAAATGGTAGACGGAATAGTAGTAGCCCATGACCACCGCAAAGGCATAGTGAGCAGGTACGGCCAGCAAGGCTCGGCTGATGGCCACGCCCATCCAGTTGTCGGGCTCGCCCAACACGTAGGCAATGTTCTCTACGGTAGCAAAGCCCAGACCGACGCAAACGGCATAGACAATGCCGTCGATATGCTCGTCGAAATAAGGGTTCTTTTTCAGCAAGCCATGTAGCGTGATGAGCTTGCAGCCCTCCTCGGGCAGGGCGGCCACCAGAAAGGCCATGAGGGTGGTGCCTAAGAGGGTCGTCGGTTCGCCGCTGCCGAAGAGCATCGTCTTGACGATATTCTCGATAGCTGCTACAAACGAGCAGATGAGGACACCACACGTAAAGCTCCTGAAGAGCCACCAGAAAGGTTCCGGCACGGGGTCCTTCTTCCAAATGTAGAGCAACAACAGCACCGATGGCAGCACCGAGGCGGTAATCATCACCAATATCATCATTGTTATGTCTTTTAGATTTTGCTGCAAAGTTAGTCATTATTTTCTAAAAAATGCATTTTTTCGGCTATAATTGTGTCTGTCTCAAAAATAATTCGTAATTTTGCCGATACTTTTTAAAAAGACGATTTATGATTGAATGGCGTTGGGATCAAGGACGTGTTCTCTATTTTCAATTTGATGTGATTCAAGAAACGGCAAAAGTTCTCGTTCGGTTTGAAAACAGGAACATAAACGACGATTCTGTTAATGATGCATTTCGTTCAGCATTAACAGAAAACGTCGGGATGCCTTTTGCTCCAAACCGCTATAAGGTAAATAGGAATTATGCGAGGTTTTTTCAGTGTGCTATGTTGGCGCGAAACGAGAACGGTTCGTTAGTGGTTTCTGATATTTGCAGATTGTTGTCAAAAGAAAACTCGGTCTTGTCTAATTGTGACGATTATCTTTGCGAGATAGTCAGGAGATTCAGGTATCCATATCCTGCTTTTCATGATTATGATACTGTTACTCCTCGGGTCTACCCTTTTTGCGCAGTCATAAAATACCTCATAGCTCAAAAGGAAAAAGGGAAAGAGGCAAAGGTCAGCTTAGAGGAAATATGCAGCTATGTTATAGGTAATTCTTGCACTGGCCTCGAGGACATTGCTTTTTACAAACGACTGAAGCCAACAGGTTATGCTGTAGAAGGAGATGGCTATAGACAGTTAAGAGAGATGCTGGCATTTATTAGCCAACTAAGTTTTTTGAAGGCGTTTAAAGGTAGCTTATATCTGGATGTTAATGGGGATGATGATGTGCAGTTTATCCTGGACAACGTCTTGCAACCTATTTCTGACGCTCCCTTGTCTAATAGAACAGAAGAATTTTGTCAAATAACAAAGGTTGCACAAACCATCATCTTGCCTACGGTGCAAAAGGTGACAAAAGCACCTCTTAATATTTCGGATATTGAATTTGCCGAAGGTAAAAAGATTAGGGTACAGCATCTGAGAATAGAACGTAGTCCTTTATTGAGAAAATTCTATATAGCAGCGCATCCAGAACCAATTTGCACTGCCTGTGAGACACACATGCAGCAAAAGTACCCTTGGGTCGACTATATGCTCGACTTGCATCACCTGTTGCCTTTGGCATCGGTTGTCAGGATTTCTAACGAGGGTACATCTTTGAATGATATGGTCGGTCTTTGTCCGTCATGTCATCGTGCTATTCACACATATTACAAGAAATGGCTTCAATCAAACAATCAGGACGATTTCCGTTCAAAACAAGAAGCCATGAGCGTTTATTTAGAAGCTGTAAGAGAAATTACATGATGAAAATAGCATTGGAAGAACAAAATAAAATTCTGCACCAGTCAATAGAAAAAGGGGTGAAGTTGTCGGAGTTGTTAGAATACAACCAATACAGTTATGATGACTTGTCGTATGCTGACGGTATGTGTTTTAAGACAAAGAACAATCCATTTGCTCCCATTGAATCGATTGATGATGTGCCTGTCTACAAGGATGGCATTCCTGCCGTCAGCTTCTTCTCTGGAGCAGGTGGACTTGATACTGGTTTCAAGTATGCAGGATTCAACAATATCATAGGCATAGAGCATACTGCATTGTTTTGCCAGACACTAAGACACAACAATCCAGACCAATTTGTTATTGGACCACCCAATTATGAAGGTGATATCAGTAAACGTGAGGTGATTGCTGCCATTCTCAGTGAACACGGTGTAAAAAAAGAATTCAATGGCGTATTCCATGGAGGGCCTCCTTGCCAGTCTTTCAGTATAGCTGCAAACCAGAGGTTCAACAAAGACGGTGACAATTTCAAAAGGACAGGTTTTGACGATATAGAAAAAGGGAATCTCATTTTTGACTATATTTGGTATATAATACAGTTCAGGCCACTCGCTTTCCTGATTGAAAATGTCTCAGGAATAATGGAATGTGATACTGATGGGAAAATTGCCAAAGCACTGGATGAGTTGAGGGAAATGGGCTATTACATTCCAACCCCGTGTGTGGTCGATGCTACATATTATGGCGTTCCTCAACATCGTAAGAGATGGATAGCCATGGGCACAAGAGGAAAACTAAAGATAAATATTCCAGCATTCCAGTTAAACGAGACACCATGTGGCTCTGTGTTTATGCGTCCACTGACGGGTTTGTCTAATCATGTCACTCGAAAGCACAATGCAGAGTCCGTGTTAAGATACAGCCGTTTAAAACCAGGAGAAAGAGATCATCTGGGAAGAGTAGACCGGCTCGACCCTTTCAAACCGTCTAAAACCGTTATTGCTGGTGGACTGAAAGGTGGGGGACGCTCGCATTTGCATCCTTTCTCCCCACGTACATTGTCGGTAAGAGAATGTGCCCGGCTTCAGACTTTCCCCGACAGCTATGAGTTTACTGGTACGCCAGCAAGGCAGTTTACCCAAGTGGGCAATGCCGTGCCGCCCATGCTTGCCTACAGGTTTGCCCTGGCTATAAAAGACGCTATCCTGCCAGATTATATGGAGGCATCCAAAACATGAAAGATATTACATCATCAACTCCCTAACAGAAGCATGCTTAAACATCTTTATATTAAGAACTTCGCCCTTATCGATAAGCTCGACATCGATTTTCAGAGCGGTTTCTCGGTCATCACGGGCGAGACCGGTGCAGGAAAGAGTATTATCCTTGGTGCTATCGGACTGCTCCTCGGACAGCGGGCCGACTCCAAGGCCATGAAGCAAGGTGCCGACAAGTGTGTCATTGAGGCACACTTCGACCTTTCACGCTATGAGCTGGAGGCGTTTTTCGCGCAGAACGAGATCGACTACGAGCCAGCCGACACCATTGTGCGGCGCGAACTAACGGCTGCCGGCAAGAGCCGGGCGTTTATCAATGACACGCCCGCTCCCCTCACGCTGCTTAAAGAGCTGGGTGAACGGCTTGTTGACGTCCATTCACAACACCAGAACCTGCTGCTCAACAAGCAAGACTTCCAATTGTCGGTGGTCGACATCCTTGCTGCCAATGGCCAGCAGTTGGCCGACTACCAGGCCGCCTTCACTCACTATCAGACCACTGAGAAGAAGCTGGAGGCGCTGAAGGCCGAGATGGCCCAGAGCCAACAGAACGCCGACTTCCTGCAATACCAGTACGGCGAACTGTCGGCGGCGCGTCTGCAGGATGGTGAGCAGGAAGAGTTGGAACAGAAGAGCGACACCATGACTCACTCGGAAGACATCAAGAGTGCCCTCTACGAGGCCGAGACAGCGTTCTCAGGCGAGGAGCGCGGCATTCTCTCGTCGCTCAAGCAGGCCACGGCCGCCCTGCATGGCATTGAGCGGGTGCTGCCTGATGCTGCCGAGCTGGCGGGACGCATGGATTCGGCCTACATAGAACTGAAAGATGTAGCGGGCGAGGTGAGCCATCAGTTGGAAAGCATCGACTTCGACCCCGCTGAACTGGATGCCGTGAACGCCCGGCTCGACAATATATACAACCTACAGAAGAAATATCGTGTAGATACTGTGGGCAAGCTATTAGCCCTGCAAGACGACCTTCGACAGAAGCTCGACAGTATTGAGAACGGCGATGAGGCCTTGGCCGGTCTGGAGGAAGAGCTGAAGACCCTGAAAGCTGAATGCCAGAAAAAGGCTGACGTGCTAAGCAAACTGCGTGAGAAGGCAGCCCGCCATATTGAGCAGGAAATGCAGCGGCGGCTGGTGCCGTTGGGCATGCCTCATGTGCGCTTTGCCATCGCCATTACTCAGGAAGCGTTGAGCCGTAACGGTCAGGACCACGTGTCGTTTCTCTTCAGTGCCAACACCTCTACGCCCATGCAACCAGTGTCGCAGGTGGCATCGGGCGGCGAGATTGCCCGGGTGATGCTCTCACTGAAAGCCATGATAAGCGGAGCCGTGAAACTGCCCACCATCATCTTCGATGAGATAGACACGGGTGTCAGCGGACGTGTGGCCGAGCAGATGGCACAGCTGATGCGAGAGATGGGCGACCGTGAGCGACAGGTAATCAGCATTACCCATCTGCCCCAGATAGCAGCCTTAGGCACCACCCATTACAAGGTCTATAAGGACGAGACAGCACAGGGCACGACAAGCCACATGCAGCAGCTCACACCGGCCGAGCGAGTGAGCGAGATTGCCCAGATGCTCAGCGGCAGCGACGTGAGCGAGGCTGCTATAGAGAACGCAAGACAATTGCTGAAAATCGAGAATTAGAAATAAGAATGAAAATGAAACGCATATTAGTCTTTTTTTCTGTGTTGTTCGTCGCTTGCCTGGCAGTGCTGAACGTTTCGGCACAGCCATCGTGGGCAAAGAAGGCATCGAAGGCCGTGTTCACCCTGAAGACCTTTGCTGCCGACGGCACCCTCCTCGGCAGTGCCACAGGCTTCTACGTTGGCGAACAAGGCGAGGCCGTGGCTCCCTACAATGCTTTTCGTGGAGCCAGCAGTGCCGTGGTCATCGATTCGGAGGGCAAGGAGTGGCCCGTGACGTGCATGCTCGGAGCCAACGAAACCTACGACGTGGCCAAGTTTCGCGTTGAGGTGAAGAAGAAGTCGGCTGCCCTCACACTCAGTCCGACTGCGGTTCGGCAGGGCGACGGCGTGTGGCTCCTGCCCTATCGCGAAGCGAAGAAAGCCCGTCAAGGCGTGGTGCGCAAGGTGGAGTCGTTCAACCGCGACTACCACTACTATACCATCGCTCTCGCCATGCCCGAAAACACTGTCGGTGCTCCACTCCTGAGCGAACAGGGACAGGTCGTCGCTATCATGCAGCCACAGCAACGCACTAACGACACCTTGAGCTATGCTGTCGACGCACACTTTGCCGACAGCCTGCGCATCACCGGCCTGAGCATTAACGACCCTGCTCTGAAAGCCATTGGCATCAAGAAGGCATTGCCTGCCGAACTCTCACAGGCCCTGCTCACCCTCTATGTGGCCGGCCAGTCGCTCGACTCGTTGCCCTATGTCCAGCTGGTCGACGACTTCATTGTCCAGTTTCCCACTGCCCCCGACGGCTATCAGTATAGGGCACGGATGGCGTTGAGCACAGCCGATTTCGCTACGGCCAAGCAGTATATGGAGCAGGCCATCAGTGTAGCCGACAACAAGGCCGATGCTCACTATGCCTACTCGCGGCTCATCATGGACAAGGAACTCTACATGCCCGAAAAAACCTTCGACCCCTGGTCGCTCGACGTGGCCTTCGATGAAGCTCGGCAAGCCTACGAGCTGAGTGCGCAGCCCACCTACCGCCACCAACAGGCACAGGTGCTCTTCGCCCAGAAGAAATACGAGGAGGCATGCCAGATCGATCTGGAACTCACACAGTCGTCATTACGTTCGCCCGAACTGTTCTACGAGGCATCGCGATGCCGCGCCATGCTGGGCGACAGCATAGGACAGATGGCCCTGCTCGACAGTGCACTGTCTACTTTCACCAAGCCCTATCTGCGAGAGGCCGCTCCCTATTTGCTGGCACGAGCCCAAGTGCTTCTCAATCACGGGCGCTATCGCGATGCCGTGCTCGACATGAACGACTATGAGACCCTGATGCGCTCACAGCTCAATGCCAACTTCTACTACCTGCGCCATCAGGCCGACCTTGGCGGACGGTTGTTCCAGCAGGCTCTCAACGACATCAACCGCGCCATCGAGCTTAGTCCGAAAGAGCCGCTCTACTTAGCCGAGAAAGCCTCGCTGTTAGTGCGCGTGGGCCTCTACGACGATGTGAAGGAAACGGCCCGGCAGCTCATTGCGCTCGAACCGAAGCAGAGCGACGGCTACCTGTTCCTGGGCTTGGGACAATGTCTGACCAACGAGAAGGCCGAAGGACTGAAAAACCTGCAGAAGGCCCGTGACATGGGCGACCCGCAGGCCGAAGGGCTCATTGAGAAATATAGTAAAAAGTGAAAGGTTGAAAGAGTGAAAAAAGACAAAGTTATGTACGACCTCAGTAAGATACGCAGTGACTTCCCCATCCTTTCGCGGGAAGTCTACGGACGGCCGCTTGTCTATCTCGACAATGCCGCCACCACCCAGAAGCCCCTCTGTGTGCTCAATGCCATGCGCGAGGAATACCTGAACGTGAATGCCAACGTGCATCGCGGTGTGCATTATCTCAGTCAGCAGGCCACCGACCTTCACGAGGCGGCTCGCGAGAAGGTGCGCCAGTTTGTCAATGCCCGTAGCACCAGCGAGATTGTCTTTACCCGTGGCACTACCGAGAGCATCAACCTGGTGGCCCAGACCTTCTGCGAAGCCTTCATGAAAGAGGGCGACGAGGTGCTCGTCACCGATATGGAGCATCATTCCAACATCGTGCCGTGGCAGCTGCAGGCCCAGAAGCACGGCATTGTAGTGCGCCATCTGCCCATTACCGACGAGGGAGTGCTGTGCATAGACGACATGGCCACATATTTGACAGACAAGACCCGCCTGGTCAGCATCACCCACGTGAGCAACGTCCTGGGCACCGTCAACCCCGTGCAGACTATTGTGGCAGCTGCCCACGCCCACGGCATTCCCGTCCTCGTCGACGGGGCGCAGAGTGCCCCCCATATAGCCATCGACGTGCAGGCGCTCGACTGCGATTTCTTCGCCTTCAGCGGCCACAAGATGTATGGCCCCACAGGCATCGGTGTGCTCTACGGCAAGGAACAGTGGTTAGAGAAGCTGCCCCCCTATCAGGGCGGTGGCGAGATGATCGACCACGTCTCGTGGGAGAAGACCACCTTTGAACAGCTGCCCTTCAAGTTCGAGGCCGGCACCCCCGACTATGTGGCTACCCACGGACTGGCCACTGCCATCGACTATATCAGTTCCATCGGTCTCGACCATATTGAGGCTCACGAACAAGCACTCACCCGTTACTGCATGGAACAGATGCAGACCATCCCCGCCATCCGCATCTTCGGCCCTCGCCCCTCATCTTCCTCTCCCAAAGATGCCGTGGTGAGCTTCCTTGTGGGCGATATTCACCACTTGGATATGGGCACCCTGCTCGACCGTTTGGGCATTGCCGTGCGCACTGGCCACCACTGTGCCCATCCGCTTATGACCCGTCTGGGTGTCACAGGCACCGTGCGCGCCTCGTTTGCACTCTACAACACCAAGGAAGAGGTCGATACCCTTATTGCCGGCATCCGAAGGGTCATGCAGATGTTCTGACATTGAATCTTTCGTCGTGTTCAAAAATTTTTACGAGAAAACATCTGTTTTTTCAGAAACAAATTGTAACTTTGCAGACGACTTTTGAACTCCCTATAATTTATGTACACGAACAATAATATGACGCGACAACTGTTCCTCGCTTTTTCGGCCATTCTGCTCCTGCTGTTTGCGGGAGTCGGCAGTGCCGATGCCCAGCAGAAGAAGAAATTCTCGGTGGCAAGCTTCGAGTATGACCCCTTCGACCTCACGGCCCAAAGCGACAAATACAAGAAGATGAGTGGCGACGGCTCGCTCTACGCCATTATCAAGGTGACGTCGAACAATCCCGACGACCGTCTCTCGGAATACCTCTTCAGCTTCGGCATGCTGAACCACAAGGTGGTGGAGCACGATGACGAGCTGTGGCTTTACGTGCAGCGCAATGCCAAGCACGTCACCATTCAGCGTGAAGGCTACGCGACGGTGAGCAGATACGACCTGCATACCACCATCCAGGCTGGCCGCACCTACGTCATGCAGCTGTCGGTCGTGGCGGCTCCCGTCTACACCCAGATGGTGCAGTTTGCCGTCGAGCCTGCCTCGGCAAGGGCGGTGGTGATGATTACGAGCAGCAAGGCCGACGCGCAAGAAGAGCTGTTTGGCAATACGGATGATACCGGCGGCGTGGCCAAGAGCCTGCCGTATGGCTCCTACACCTATCGTGTCTTGGCCGAGAACTATCACACCGTCGACGGTCGCTTCACACTCAACGACCGCACGGAAACCCTTGTAGAGCATGTCCGTTTGCGCCCCAACTTCTCTGAAGTGACGCTGCAGGTCGATGCCGATGCTGACATCTACGTGAACGGCGAGAAGAAAGGACAACGCTCCTGGAAGGGCATTCTGAAAGCCGGCAACTACCAGGTGGAGTGCCAGCAGACGAATCATCGCAACAGCCAGCAGTACATCACCGTCGAGGAGAACAATAACCGCACCTTTACGCTTACGCCTCCCACGCCCATCACGGGCACCCTGGCCGTGACCTCGAAGCCACTTGGTGCCGCCATCACCATCGACGGCAAGGACTATGGAAAAACGCCACGTAACATCGTCGACATGCTCATCGGTCAGCGGCGCGTCACTCTGACCAAAGAAGGCTATGAGCCTGCCATGCAGCTCTTTGAGTTGAAGGAGAACGAAACAACCGAGGCGCAGCTTGTGCTCACCAAGGCAACGACGACAGACGAAAAGGCCAAGCAGGAAAAGCAGCCCAAGCCGCAGAAGGTGAAAGCCGAGAAGCAGTCGGCAGAGCCTTCTGGACGGCTGAAAAGTTCCAATGCCTATGTGTCGGCAGTCTTCCAGGCTGGTTCGCTCATGGCGGCAGGAGCTACGGTGGGAGCCTACCTCTCAGGCTTCAACGTCGAGGCATCCTACCTCTTCGGCTTGGCCAAGAGCGAGGATGTCACTTGGTACAGCTCGTCGGCCACCTCTACCTATGTGCTCACCTACAAGCCCACGGTTATCTCTGCCAAGTTAGGCTATGGCATCCATGCGGGCAGCAGCTTCCGCCTGACCCCGCAGGTGGGCGTCTCGGTTGTCAGCGTCAAGAGCGACGACGGTAGCAGCAAGGGCAACGCCACTGCTGGCTGTGCGGGCGTGAAGGCCGAATATGCACTGGCGCGCTCGGTCAGCATCTATGCCGCACCAGAAATGTCGTTTGCCCTGCAGAAGTCAGACATCTTTGGTCAGCTGGCCGACGTGTCTTCGAAAATCAAGGGATGGGGCACGGGCTTCAACGTCCGCCTTGGTCTCAGTGTCAACTTCTAACAAAGAATAATTTACGCTGTGCTATGAATACAATTAACTTAAGTGCAGAAATCTTTCGGGAACTGGGCAATATCGCCGATAACGAAAGCTATCTGGAAAAAGTACTCCGCTTCATTAAGAGTCTGAAGAAAGACAGAGTCGCAGCTTCTGTACGTGGCAGTGTATATACGTCATTGCTCGAACAGCTGTCCGACTTTCAGGAGTATGAGGCTGGGTGGGATGGCTTTGGCGCTTTACCTCTGAACAAGACTGTGGTGAAGAATTTCAAGAATGTTCTTGCTAAAGCTTCCGACGATGTCTTGACGGGCTGGTATTTGTCGCCCGAAACCAATGGCACACTGCTCATAAGCAGAACTGACGAAAACGCAGGCATCAACTTGGGAATACATGAGTTTTCTTATTTCGTCATTACTGACGGTGGAGAGGTGAATGGTGAGAACCATGTGAAATACAGTACGCGAAACCTGTTGGAAACATTAAAAAAGTTGAAGCAATGATAGAAGATACGGAGCTTAATTTCAAATCCTTTCACGTCATGAAGAATATTATAAATCAAACTTATATTTGCCTTTTTCTGCTCCTGTCGCTCACTGCTTGCGAGGACGGCAACGACTTCGGCGACGACTACACCGCCACTACGGACGATATGGTGGCTCCCGTGAGCGAAGAGTCGTATATCAAAGTGTCACAGACATCCGTGTCCTTCGATGTCACGGCGCAGACGAAGACCGTCACTTTCAGCGCGAACACAAAAATTGCCATCAACATCTATGAAGGAACAGCCACCAGGGCTTCCAACTCCTGGCTCACCGTAGAGCAGACGTCTTCAACAGCACTATCCTTCACCGTGACCGAGAACACATCAACCCTTGAGCGTTCTGCCCGTGTAGTGCTTACAGGAACAGATGCCACGGCAACGATTATCGTGACGCAGGAAGGCAAGACAAATATAGGAACTGGCGACGGCACGAGAGCCAACCCCTACGATTGCACGGCAGCCATCTACCTCATGCAGTCCTTAGGCGCTGACGTACAGTCGGATGACATCTACCTCAAGGGCACCATATCGTCCATCACCGATGTGTCGCCCCAGTATGGCAATGCAACGTTCTATATTTCTGATGGCAACGCCAATCTCCTCGTCTACCGCTGTCTCTACCTCGGCAATACGAAGTTTACCCGCGAAGACCAGGTGAAGGTGGGTGACGAGGTCGTCATCTTCGGTAAGGTGGTGAATTACAAAGGAAATACCCCAGAGACCGTACAAGGCAGCTATATCTACTCGATCAACGGAAGCACGTCGGTCCCCGAGGTCAATACCTATTCGGAGTTCTACTATGAGATTGGAAACGAAAGTGGCTGGTCAACGTCTCATGCGCTGCGCAGTGTCGAAGGCGATGGGAAATACGTGGGTTACTATTATTTGGCTGGGGAGTTCAAGTTCAAACCCAACAAAGACGATTGGGAGGGCTGTTTGGAACTGGTCAAAGGTAGCAGTTCTGGAGGGACGCTTGCTGTGGGCAGCGGTTCAAACTGTAGCGTTTCCGAGGCAGGTTTCTATATGATAGAACTTGACTTGCCCAACATGAAGTACAGCCTTACGAAAATAGAAACTGTAGGCATCATAGGCACTTTTACAGATTGGAGTTCTGATGTAGACATGACCTATAATGTTTCTGACGGATGCTGGGAGGCAACGGCTACTGTAAGTGATGAGGATTTTAAGTTCCGTGCCAATCATGACTGGACTCTCAACTGGGGAGGAACGGAGAGCAACCTTATACGGAATGGTGAAAATCTCAGCCTTTCGGCAGGTACATACAAGTTCCGGCTATACCTCAGCTATGAAGGAAACAATCGTTTGACCGTCTCTGTTACCAATACAACCGGAACTGAAAACGGTCACGTCTGGGCAGACCTTGGATTAAGCGTCCGTTGGGCCACGACCAACGTTGGGGCTTCCTCACCCGAAGACTACGGCGACTACTTCGCCTGGGGTGAGACCACCACGAAGACCACTTACGACTGGAGTACCTACAAGTACTGTAATGGTAGCAGATCCACGATGACCAAATACTGTACAGACTCTAACTTCGGCACTGTGGACAACAAGACCACGTTAGAGGCATCCGATGATGCTGCAACGGCCAACTGGGGCGGCAAGTGGCGCATGCCCACCTACGACGAACTGAGCGAACTCAGCACTAAGTGTACCTGGACGTGGACCACTCAGAATGGCATTAATGGCTACAAAGTGACGGGTCCCAACGGTAATTCCATCTTTCTGCCCGCTGCGGGCTATCGCAACAACATGAGCCTCCTCAGCACCGGCTCGTGGGGTAGCTACTGGTCGTCATCGCACTACACGTCGTACCCAAACTACGCCGGCTACCTCTACTTCTCCAGCAGAGACCACGACAACATGAGCTACATTGAGCGCTACTACGGTCAAAGTGTTCGCCCTGTCACAGAACCCTAATTCAATTTATTTTATGAATATAGGGCGGATAATCATAAAAATTATGAGAAAAAGCTGTGTGAAAATTTGCTGGTATCGAAAATAATTCCTATATTTGCATCGGAGTTATGTAAAGAATCGAAGAAGCATGCCAGAAGTATTTAGGTTCTATGGATTTTCGTTCTTCTTTTATAGTAAAGAGCACGAACCCCTCCACATACATGTAGAGGGTAATGGCGGTATGGCAAAGTTCATTTGGAATGGTGCTGAGTTTGAATTGTTTGAGAAACAAGGCATCAAGACAAATGACTACAAGAAGATAAAGAGGGTGGTTGACGAGAATGCCGATATTATCATAAAGCGGTGGAAGGAACATTTTGAGTAGAAAAGGAGGTAATGTATGCTGAAGATTAAGGAAATTTGGTTTGATGCCGATTACATCTACGGAAGGGATTTGGAGGGACGTGAGCGCAAGCAATCGTTACTCTGGTATCCACGACTGTGGCAAGCCGGTGATGAAGAACGCAATAAGTACACGTTCGGCTTCGACGGCATTCATTGGCGAGGCCTTGATGAAGACATTAGTTTTGAGAGTTTTGGGTATGAGGATGCGGAACCAAGCGCCCTGCAGCGCTTCTTCCTCACCCATAAGGAAATCAATGTTGCTGAGTTTTCCCGCAGGATAGGGATGAACCCCACGCTGCTTCGGAACTACATTAATGGGTTCAAAAAACCATCAAAGGAGCGTGAACAGGAAATAATGGATCACCTTCATAAGTTGGGTGAAGAACTGGCCGTTGCGTAATGTGCCTTTTATCCCGATTTTAACATTTATTTGCTTGTTTATTCCGATTAGTAACCATTCAGCGAATCTACATGAATCATGTTTTTAGACACAAATTGGCACAAATTGGCATGAATTACGGCCACAAATATGGCCTTCCCACGAGCCTGTATTGCTATTTGTAGAAAATTTGTGGATAAAATTAGTGCCAATTAGTGGTGATTTGTTTCCAAAAAAGTGGTTTGCGTTACCTACTTACTGCAAAGAAGTAATTACCTTGCAATTCAGCATGAATTGCGTCATGGTTCAGTATGAATTAGGCGCTAATCGATGCTGAATTGCAAGGTAATTTGCTATCTCCTGATTATCAATGGGTTACGACTGCGCTTCTTCCTCCTCCTTGCGGCGGCGTTCTTCCTCAAGCAGCTGGAAGTCTTTCTGGCGCAGCACGAACGAGTCGGTCAGGTAGTTCTTGCGCACCACCTCGTTGGCTGCCAGCTCCTCGGGGGTGCCGTGGAAGAGGATGCGCCCCTCGAACAGCAGGTAGGCGCGGTCGGTGATGCAGAGGGTGTCCTCGACGTTGTGGTCGGTGATGAGGATGCCAATGTTGCGGTCCTTCAGTTTCCAGACAATGAACTGAATATCCTCTACGGCAATGGGGTCGACGCCGGCAAAAGGCTCGTCGAGCATGATGAACTTGGGCTCGATGGCCAGGCAGCGGGCTATCTCGCAGCGGCGACGCTCACCGCCACTGAGCTGGTCGCCCTTGTTGCGGCGCACCTTGCCTAAGCGGAACTCCTTGATGAGGCTTTCGAGCTTCTCTAACTGATAGTCGCGGGGCCGGCCCGTCATCTCCAAGACGGAGAGGATATTGTCCTCGACCGTCATCTTGCGGAACACGCTGGCCTCCTGTGCCAGATAGCCAATGCCCGCACGGGCCCGCTTGTAGACGGGGTAGGTGGTCACCTCCTCGTCGCCCAGGTAGATGTGGCCGCCGTTGGGCACTACCAGCCCTGTGGTCATATAGAACGAGGTGGTCTTCCCGGCCCCGTTAGGACCCAGCAGGCCCACAATCTCGCCCTGCCGCACGTGGAACGTCACATCGTTGACCACCGTGCGCTTGCCGTAGCGCTTCACAAGCCCCTCGCTCCTTAGCACGATACTATCTTCTGCCATTTTTTCACTTTACAATTAAGTAACTGTTCAAATTTGGTTTATACAAACGAATATTTGTTTCAACAACAGATTTCACGGATTTTGGCTGCGCATGGACCTCATCCATTCAATCCGTTTAATCTGTTGTCACGCCTGGAAGCGTGACCTACTTACTTGGACGCTGCAAACTTACACAAAATTTTTGAATTATGCACCGTTTTTGGGAAAATTCACAATATTAAAAATTTTTAATTTCTTGGAGAATCCAAAGAAATGCATTATTTTTGCAGCCTATAAACCTACACCTCTTTTAATAGCGATGATGGAACAGGAAAAACTTGAGGAGAAAATCAACCGATCTGACTATAAGATTCTGATTGTTGACGACGTGGTGAGCAATGTGCTGCTCCTGAAAATTCTCTTGACAAACGAGAAGTTTCAGGTGTGTACGGCCAACTGCGGAAATATGTGTATTGAGCAGGCAAAGGCTGAGAAGCCCGACCTGATTCTGCTTGATGTCATGATGCCCGACATTTCGGGATTCGATACGGCTGTGATTCTGAAAAAAGACCCCACGACGGCCGACATTCCCATTATCTTCCTGACGGCTCTCAACAATCCCAGCGACCTGGTGCATGGCTTCCAGGTGGGTGCCAACGACTTCCTCACCAAGCCTTTCAACAAGGAAGAGCTTGTGGTGCGCGTGATGCACCAGATAACCCTTGTGGCTGCCAAGCGGCTCATTCAGAAGCAGAACGAGGAGCTGCGCGCCACCATCTCGAACCGCGACAAGATGTATTCGGTCATTGCCCACGACCTGCGCTCGCCCATGGCCAGCATCCGCATGGTGCTCAACCTGGTTGTTTCGGCCATGTCGCCAGACACCATAGGGCCGGAGCTGTTCGAACTGCTCGACAAGGCCAACCGCGAGTCGGAAGAGTGTCACGACCTGCTCGACAACCTGCTGAAGTGGACGAAGAGCCAGACGGGACGACTGAACGTGGTGCTGCAGGACTTGGACCTGAACGACATTATTCCCGGCGTGGTCGACATCTTCGAGATGATTGCCATGACCAAGAAAATAAAGCTATCCTTCAACGGCTCGTCGGAACCTACCATCGTACGTGCCGACAACGACATGCTGAAGACGGTGGTGAGAAACTTCATGTCGAACGCCATCAAGTTCAGTCCCGAAGGCTCGACAATCGAGATTATGATGAGCAAGGAGGGGCAGTTTGCCAAGGTGAGCGTCAGAGACCACGGCGTGGGCATTGCCCCGGAGCGCTTGGACAGCATTTTCCATAAGGGCGAGACGACCTATGGCACTGGCGGCGAGGAAGGCTCGGGACTGGGCTTGCAGCTGTGTGCCGACTTTGCCCGCAAGAACGGTGGCGACGTGATGGTCGAGTCGGTGTTGGGCGAAGGCTCTACGTTTAGTGTGCTCGTGCCCTTGAAGGCTGAGTCCTGAACTTGAGAGAATGGTTTTTCTGACGACCACGAATTTCGCTGAAACTCGTGGCCGTTTTGTTTCTGCTATTTCAGTTCTTGCCATTTGGGCGGGTCGATGCCCATGAGGTGGCGCACGAAGAAGTCGTAGCGCTTGTGCTCGCCAAACTGTTCGCCCATGGAGTGGTGGGCACCAGGCACGACGACGAGTTCGAAGTCCTTGCCGGCTTTCTGCAGGGCGGCCACCACCTGCATGGTCGAGGCGGGGTCTACGTTGTCGTCAAGCTCGCCAACCATCAGCATCAGCGGGCGCTCTAACCGCCAGGCGTTCTCCACGTTCGAGCAGGCTACATAGCTGCTGTCTATGGGGTACGACATCCACTGCTCGTTCCACCAGATCTTGTCCATGCGGTTGTCGTGACAGCCGCAAGCGGCATAGGCTGCCTTGTAGAAGTCGCCATGCCAGAGTACGGCGGCCAGGGCGTTCTGACCACCGGCCGAACAGCCATAGATGCCCACACGGTCGGCATCCATGTAGGGATATTTCTCTGCGGCGGCCTTGATCCATGCTATGCGGTCGGGCAGTCCGCCGTCGTTCAGGTTCTTGTAGCACACCTCTTCGAACTGGCGGGTGCGGAACGACGTGGTCATGGCATCGACCTGCACCACGATGAAGCCCAGCTCGGCCAGGTCGTCCAAGTTCCAGAGCCACGGCGTGAACGACTTCGGCACATACTGGTCGCCAGGGCCGGAGTAGATATACTCGATGACGGGATACTTCTTCTGCGGGTCGAAGTTGCGTGGACGGCGAATGAGTCCCCACAGGTCGGTAGCACCGTCGCGGCCCTTGGCCACAAACACTTCGGGGGCTGTCCAGCCCTCGGCCTTCAGTTTCGTAATGTCGGCAGTCTCAAGCGTACGCAGAATCTTGCCGTCCTTTCCTGAACGAAGCACGGTGACGGGCGGCGTGGTGACGGTAGAGTAGGTGTCGACGAGATACTTCATGTCGTCGGTATAGGTCACGCTGTGGTTGCCCTCCTCGGGGGTGAGGCAGACCAGGTGCTTGCCGTCGAGCCCTATTTTATAATAATGTATAAGATAGGGGTCTTCTCCTATGGGTTGAGAGTTGAGGGTTGAGGGTTGAGAGTTGAGGGTTGAGGGTTGAGAGTTGAGAGTTGAGGGTTGAGAGTTGAGAGTTGAGGGTTGAGAGTTGAGAGTTGAGGGTTGAGGGTT
>CAJONO010000110.1 GCA_905235905.1 uncultured Prevotella sp. | reverse complement strand
CGCTGTAGGGCGCATACTCCTTATAAGGTATTCTTTTGCTCTGAAATTCATCTTTCGAGGTTCCGATTCGAGTGAGAATAATGAGCAATTTCTGTTGTGTCTCTTTTGAAACACGGTGCAAATATAGTCAAAAATCTCCGCATTGCCACCGCTTTCTCCGAAAAAATGCCAAATTTTATGTGATTTTAGCAGAAAGGAAGATGCAAGGGTTGCAAAGACGAGATTTAGTCCCTGAGGATGATGCGTTATGCTTCTTATTAAAAAGCGCACAAGGGGAGCAGTCGCAGCTGCCCTTGTGCGGCCTATAGGCGGTATTGATTAATTAACTTTACTAATTTTTCCCTCTGAAGCGGATGGAGCCGGCCTCAGTTGAGACGGAAGGTGACGGGGAACACGAATTTGCAGCGTACCGCCTGGCCCTTCTGTCTGCCCGGCGTCCATTTGGGCATGAGCTTTAGCACTCGAAGTGCTTCGGCATCGAGCTTGGGATGGGCGTTCTTCACAATCTTGAAGTTGCCTGCAGAGCCGTCCTTTTCGATAATCATCTGAACGACGACGCGTCCTTGAATGCCGCTGTCGGTGCATTCCTTCGGATATATCAGGTGCTCATTCAGGAACTTCATTAATGCAGCTTCGCCATTAGGAAACTTGGGAAGGACCTCGCAGATGTCGTAAACCTTCTCGTCGGGTTGTGGGGCCTCGGCCACAGGGACGACGGGCTTTGACTCTTCCTGACCCGGCAATACGCGATAGTCAATGACGGTGCGGGCCGTCAGCGACAGCGATACGGCTGCTATGGGGACGAGGAACAGCATCTTTGCGCCCTGCATCCATTTCGATTTCTTCTTTAACATCATCATGATTCTTTTTTTGATTTGACTGTTTCCGATGCCGTTCACCAGGGCACAGGCCTGAATGCCGGAGGCTTTCTGCATCAGTAGCTGAATATACTGGCTTCCGTCGAAGCCCTGCGAGAGAACGGATGCGTCGGCTTCATACTCGTGCAGGTTGCGCAGGTCCTGACGAAGAAACCATGCCGTGGGGTTGAACCACTGCAGAGCCGTGAGAATCTCTACGAACACAACGTCGTAGCTATGACGAAGGCGCACATGCGCCTGTTCATGGACAAGCAAGGAGGAGTTCTGGGAGAGGTAGTCCTGACGGTTCATCACGATGGTGTGCATCCAGGCAAACGAGGCAATGGGCTGGTCGGTCAGGGCCAAGCGTGTGCCGTCGTCCATGGTGTGTAGCTCGCATGCACCCATCATTCTTCTCAGTTGCAGGTAGTTCCAGGCCAGATAGAGCAGTCGGCTGCCGATACCTGCTATGATGATGGCCGCCAGAGGCCATGACCACCAGTGGTCAGATGCCGACAGTAAGCGCTCGTATGCCGTGGCTGTTGCCGCCGACGGCGCGGCTGCTATGGTCTGTGTGTCATTCACCCACACCGTTTTGTGAAGGGTGATGATGCAGAGGGGCAGCACCAATGACATGCTGGCCGACGTGAGCAGCACAATGCGGTTCAGGCGGTGGAGCGTCTCGCGTTCCATCAGCAGCCGGTAGAACATGTAGCATGCGGTTATCAGGGCTGCGACCTTCATGTCGTAGATAAGAAATTCTGTCATACGCCGATGGAATATGGTGTTTTTTTTATTCTTTCCGCTTCTGTATGATCTCGATAATCTCGTCGATCTCCTCCTGCGACAGCTGCTCTTCCTTGACGAAGAACGATACTAACGACGAGAAGCTGCCGCCGAAGAACGTCTGCTTCACCTCTTTCATATACGTGCGTGTGTAGTCGTCTTTCGACACCTCGGCACGAAAGCGCTGGGCCTTGCCCTCTTTCTTTGAGGACACGAAGCCCTTGTCCTTCAGAATCTTCAGAAACGTGAGCAGGGTGGTCAGGGCGGGCTTTGGCTCGGGCATGCACTCCATGATGTCGGCCGAGACTGCCCCTTCCGTGGGCAGGCTCCACAGGGCTTTCATCACCTGTGTCTCGGCTTTCGTCAGTTGTCTTTTGTCTTTCATCTTTCTAAACTTTTAGAATTACGCTGCAAATATACTCTAAACTTTTAGAATATGCAAATGTTTCACTCTAAAACTTTAGAGTATTAACTCTTTTTAAGGATTGGCCTTTTACGTGTAACCATTCAACGAATCTACATGAATCATGTTTATAGACACAAATTAGCACAAATTGGCATAAATAACGGCCACAGATATGGCCTTCCCGCGGGCATGTATTACTATTTGTGGAAAATTTGTGGATAAAATTAGTGCCAATTAGTGGTGATTTGTTTCCAAAAAGAGGTTGCGGCGATTCGCTGAATAGTTACTTTTACGTAACCATTCAGTTCGCCATGCCGGCCCCCGCGAGCGGAGCGGGTATAACGGTTATAGGAAAGCGGAGTATGATAATGGATATAATAAAAAAAGAGAGAGCCATCAGGCTCTCTGCGGTTTGCTGTAGTCGGTAAGGGAATCGAACCCTTATGCCAAGATTGAGAATCTTGTATCCTAACCGTTAGATGAACCGACCCAATGTTGAAGAAACTAATCTGAATCACCAAGCAGGAACCGGGGAGCCTGCCGAGGTGCGGAAGCTGGGGGATTCGAACCCCCGGTACAGTCACCCGTACGGCAGTTTAGCAAACTACTGGTTTCAGCCACTCACCCAAACTT
>CAJONO010000109.1 GCA_905235905.1 uncultured Prevotella sp. | reverse complement strand
TGACCAAATTTTATTAGTTATATATTGTTAATGTAACTCATTGATTTTCAAACGATTAAATGTATAATTAACTAAGTATTGTTATTACATAAAATACAATCTATTCCGTACAGGACGATATGGAAAGTATTGGTGGAATGACTGTAATAATTCACCTTACGTATTCACAACTCTTTTCCAAAAACAGAAAGTGTCAGAAAACTCATACAATCCATTTTTAAAAGCAGTAAGTGACGATGTGTCGCGTGAACATTGGGGAAATCGTATATATCTCAGCGAAAAAGTGTTCTTGATAGAAACACAAACATCGTATCAAGTGATTTCTAATGATGAGAATGAAAAAGTGCTAATGGAATACGCTATTGATCAAAACGAAAATGGCATAGATTTAGAAAATCGTATAGAGAAAATAAAGGAGGAAATATTCGCTATTAGTAATGGTGCCCCCGACTCATAAATCGTTCTATTGTTAATGCTTACCTACATCTCCAACTCCGATTACTATAAAGGATAGCACGTGATGATGGCTCCAATAGAATTCATCTTCTCTTTCGCCAAGGACATACTTGACGGTGATATCACTCGCCTTGCCACTTTTCCCTTAGGCAATCTGCGCAATGATGAGATTTATGGTTGTCCTGATCGTAAATTTGACTCTGATGACACGGAGTTGATGAGGGCCATCTATTGCGTGGTGTTTGGAGAAACGTGGAAGAATCTTTCGATGGAAAATGCAGGTTGTGGAAAACTATGGGGCGATACACTCAATACCTATAATACGCTGTTTTCTCCACCTTGGAAGGAAAAATTTACCCCTCCTTGCAAAGAACAAAAATCTTCAAAAATCTAACAACGAACACGAATCACACGAATTGAACGAATCATATTATGAACCATAAATCTACAAAAAATCTCACACAAATGGCTGCGCATGGCAATCATTCCTCTCAAAACAACATCGTGATTATTCGCCGCCGCTGAGCAAAAAGTGTGAGATTTGTTTGGCAGTACTGAATAATTTTTCGTATCTTTGCACTCAAAGAAATAAAAATTATATGAAAAAGAGACTCACAATAATGCTTTTGCTGGCGGCCGTGTGGACAGCTGCAAGTGCGCAAACGGTCAAGGCGCGGGTGTACTATACTGACGACGAGGGCGAGAACGTGGAAACAACCGACATCGAGGAGGGGCAGGCTCCGCTCGAAGCCACGTTCCGGGCCAACCCTGAGAACCTGGGCTACTGGACGGCATCGTATGAATGGCATTTCTACAAGATCTCGGCCAGCGAAGGCAGGCAGGAACTCTTCGTGCGCTATGAGGAAGACACGCAATACAGGTTTGTGGAATCGGGCAACTATCAGGTCTTGCTCAACACCTATCTGTATAACGGCAACGATACCATAATACTCGATGCCGACCCCATCAACATAGAGATTGTGGAAAGCTGGTTAGAGTTTCCCAACGCCTTCTCGCCCAACGACGACCTGATAAACGATGTCTTCAAGGCCAAGGACGGCAAGAAAGGCAACTCGAAAGGTTACAAGAGCATTGTTGAATTTCATGCCTATATCTTCAACCGGTATGGACAGAAGCTCTTCGAATGGACAGACATTAAGGAGGGCTGGGACGGCAAGTATCACGGCAAGCCAGTGAAAGAGGGTGTCTACTTCCTGCTGTGCAGGGCCAAGGGTGCCGATGGCAAGGAGTATAACATCCGCAAGGACATCAACCTGCTCAGAAGCATCAGGAACAATGAACAATGAAAAAATGAACGCCCACCCCCTTGGGAGGAGCTGGGAGGTGGATAAGAAATATGAAAAATGAAAATGTCGAAACGGGCACTGTCAACGTCTATGGCGCCCGCGAGAATAACCTGAAAAATATCGACGTCGAGTTTCCGCGAGGCTCGCTGACCGTTATCACCGGTCTTTCTGGCTCGGGCAAGTCGTCGTTGGCCTTCGACACCATCTTTGCCGAGGGCCAGCGTCGCTATATTGAGACTTTCTCGGCATACGCCCGCAACTTCCTCGGCGGCATGAGACGCCCCGACGTCGACAAGATTACTGGTCTGTCGCCCGTCATCAGCATCGAGCAGAAGACCACCAACAAGAACCCTCGCTCTACCGTAGGCACCACAACCGAGATCTATGACTATCTGCGCCTGCTCTATGCCCGTGCAGGCCGTGCCTATAGCTATGCCACGGGCGAGCCGATGGTGAAATATACGGAGGAGAAGATTATCGACATGATTCTCAGTGAGTATGGCGGAAGGAAGATTCTCATCCTGGCATCGCTCGTTCGTTCGCGCAAGGGCCATTACCGTGAACTATTCGAATCGATGCGCCGCAAAGGCTATCTCACCATGCGCGTTGACGGTCAGGTGGTCGAGATAACACAGGGCATGAAGGTAGACCGCTACAAGAACCACGACATTGAGGTGGTCATCGACAAGCTGACGCCGCCTTCTGCCGAGGGTAACGCCGCCACCCATACCAACGCTTCCGAGCGCCTGAAGAAATCGGTAGGGATAGCCATGAGGCAGGGCGAAGGACAAATCATGATACTCGACAAGGACAGCGGCGTGGTGAAGCATTTCTCCAAACGGCTCATGTGCCCAACAACGGGCATCAGCTATAGCGACCCCGCACCCAACGTGTTCTCGTTCAACTCGCCGCAAGGTGCCTGCCAACGCTGCAAGGGTCTCGGTGTAGTGAGCGAGATAGACATGGGAAAGGTTATTCCCAACCGCAGGCAAAGCATCTACGAAGGTGCAATAGTTCCTTTAGGGAAATACAAGAACCAAATGATTTTCTGGCAGATAGAGGCCATACTGAAGAAGCACGACTGCAGTTTGAAGACCCCTGTCGACGACATCCCCGACGAGGTGCTCACAGAGATTCTGTATGGCTCGTTAGAGAATGTGCGGATAGACAAGGATGTAGTCCATGCGTCGAGCGACTACTTCGTGGCCTTCGACGGCATCATCAAGTATCTGCGCGACGTGATGGACAGCGACGAAACGGCAGGCGGACAGAAATGGGCCGAACAGTTCCTGGCCGAGTGCCAATGTCCTGAGTGTCACGGCCAGCGACTGAACCGCGAAGCACTCTCTTACAGGCTATGGGACAAGAACATTGCCGAACTCTCGGCGATGGACATTGACCAGCTGCGCCAATGGCTCGATGACGTAGAAGAGCACTTAGACAACCAGCAACGGCAGATAGCCACCGAAATACTAAAGGAGATACGCACCCGCCTTGATTTCCTCCTGGGCGTGGGACTCGACTACCTGTCGCTCAACCGCCAGTCGGCATCGCTCTCAGGAGGCGAGAGCCAGCGCATACGGCTGGCCACGCAAATAGGTTCGCGGCTGGTCAACGTGCTCTACATTCTCGACGAGCCGAGCATAGGCCTGCACCAACGCGACAACATGAGGCTAATACGTTCGCTCAAGGAACTGCGCGACTTAGGCAACACGGTGGTCGTGGTTGAGCACGACAAAGACATGATGCTTGCTGCCGACTATCTGATAGACATTGGCCCCCGTGCAGGCAGGAAGGGCGGCGAGGTCGTTTTCCAAGGTCCACCAGCACAAATGCTCAAGACCGACACGCTCACGGCGAAGTATCTTAATGGGCAGTTAAAGGTGGAAGGTGAAAGGAGGAAGGAGGAAACCTCTGCAACTGAAAGTAATCTTCTTTCACCTTCCACCCTCCACCTTCCTCCGAATAGAATAACCCTTCGAGGCTGCTCCGGCAACAATCTCAAGCATGTCGACGTTACATTTCCACTGGGCAAGCTTATCGTGGTGACAGGAGTAAGCGGGAGCGGAAAGTCGACACTCATTAACGAGACCCTGCATCCCATTCTGGCACAGCATTTCTACCGTTCGCTCAAACGGCCCATGCCCTACGATTCGATTGAGGGCTTGGAGTTGATCGACAAGGTAGTCGACGTAGACCAGACGCCCATAGGCCGAACGCCACGCTCAAACCCCGCTACCTATACGGGGGTATTCAGCGACATACGGTCACTCTTCGTCAACCTGCCTGAGGCCAAGATTCGCGGCTACAAGCCAGGGCGCTTCTCCTTCAACGTGAAGGGCGGACGCTGCGAGACATGCGGCGGCAACGGCTACAAAACCATCGAAATGAACTTCCTGCCTGACATACAGGTGCCTTGCGAGGAATGCCGAGGCAAGCGCTACAACCGAGAGACGCTCGAAGTGCGCTACAAGGGCAAGTCGATTGCCGACGTGCTCGACATGACTATCAACCAAGCCTGCGAGTTCTTTGAAAACGTGCCCGAGATTCTGCGAAAGATAAAGACCATTCAGGACGTAGGGCTGGGCTATATTAAGCTCGGACAGCCGTCTACCACACTCAGCGGGGGCGAAAGCCAACGCGTGAAGCTGGCCACGGAACTGTCGAAACGTGATACAGGACGTACGCTCTACATCCTCGACGAGCCCACCACCGGACTTCACTTCGAAGACATACGCATTCTCATGGAGGTGCTGGCACGACTCGTGAGCCGAGGCAACACGGTGATTGTCATTGAGCACAACCTCGATGTAATCAGGCAGGCCGACTATATTATAGACATGGGACCCGAAGGCGGACGAAACGGCGGCATGATACTCACCACAGGAACGCCCGAGGAGGTAAAGGCAAGCGGCAAGGGCTACACGGCGCAGTATCTGTAGACAGCAGAGACAAAGACAAGCATTCATACATACTAATAAAAAATAATTACTACAATGAAACTAACAGGAAGAAGAGAAAGCCAGAACGTGGAAGACCGTCGAGGCATGAGTACTGGTGCCAAAGCCGGCATTGGCGGCATTGGCGGTATTATCGTGATTGCCCTGCTCACCTTGATGCAAGGTGGCAATCTGGGCGACGTAGTGAACAACGTGGTGCAGCAGGGAGGATTAGGGTCTGTACAGGAAGAGCAGGTGCAGAACGAGCAAGAGTTCACGGCCGAGGAGCAAGAACTGGCCAAGTTCTCGCGCATTATCCTGGCTGGCACTGAAGATGTATGGACGAAGATATTCAAGGAAGAAGGACTCGGCACCTATACGCCACCCACACTGGTGCTCTTCACAAACCAAGTGAACTCTGCCTGCGGCTCAGCAACGGCATCGGTAGGACCGTTCTACTGCTCGGGCGACCAGAAGCTTTACATCGACCTCTCGTTCTTCTCGCAGATGAAACAACAGCTCGGAGCCGACGGCGACTTTGCCTATGCCTACGTGATTGCCCATGAGGTAGGACACCATGTGGAGTACCTGACAGGAACACTCAACAAGGCACACCAGGCCATGAACCAGACCGACAAGGTAAGCGCCAACAAGCTAAGTGTGCGCTTGGAACTGCTGGCCGACTTCTATGCCGGTGTATGGGCCCACCACGACAACGCCATGTTCCAGTCGATTGAAACGGGCGACCTACAGGAAGCCATCGACTGCGCCAAGAAGATTGGCGATAACTATCTGCAGGAAAAGGCCCGCGGCTATTCGCAGCCAGAGTCGTTTACGCACGGCACTTCGGCACAGCGCATGAAGTGGCTGAAACTGGGATTCGATACGGGTGACATACGCCGCGGCAACACCTTCGAGCAGAGTGATTCCGAACTGTAACCAAAGAGATATGAAAAGAACAATTGTGATTGGCACGGTGCTCTGGCTAAGCGCGGCATATATTTTCGCTGGCCAGAAGCTCGAGCTGAAAGACATCACCAACGGGGCTTTCCGGGGCGAGTCGATAGCTGCCGTCGAGGCATTGGCCGATGGCGAGTCGTATGCACAGATTTCTGCCAATGGCAAGCAGATAGTAAAGTATTCGTTCAGGACGGGCAAGCAAACTGGAGTGCTCTTCGATGCCGAAACGGCTCGTGGAGCCAAGATTGAGCATGTAGACGGATACCTGATGAGCCCCGACGGAAAACGGATGCTCATTCAGACACAGACGAAGAGCATCTACCGCCGCTCGTTCACCGCCACCTATTATATATATAACGTGGCATCGGCCAAGCTGGAGCCGCTGAGCGAGGGCGGACCACAGCAAACGCCCGTATGGAGTCCTGACGGCAACCAAGTGGCATTCGTTCGCGACAACAACATATTCCTCGTGAAGCTACTCTATAACAATGCAGAAAGCCAGGTGACGAAGGACGGAAAGCTGAATGAGATAATCAACGGTCTGCCCGACTGGGTGAACGAAGAGGAATTCTCGTTCAACTCGTCGATGACGTTTACCGCCGACTCGAAGCAGATTGTGTGGGTGCGCTACGACGAATCGCAGGTGAAGGAGTATTCCATGCCGATGTTCCGGGGCATGAAACCAGCACGGGAGGAGTATGCCACTTATCCAGGTTTCTACAGCTATAAATATCCGAAGGCCGGCGAAGACAATGCCAAGCTGAGCGTACTGAGCTACGACATCAAGAGTCATCAGACGCGTACCGTCAACCTCCCCCTCGACAGCGACGGCTACATTCCCCGCATCAAGGCTACCAGCGATCCGACGAAGATTCTTATCTTCACGCTGAACCGCCACCAAGACTGTCTGCGCGTATTTGTCGCTAATCCGTTAAGCACTGTGTGTCAGCAAATTATAGAAGATAAGGTGGATAAATACATTAGCGAAAATGTCTTTGCCAATCTGGTGATTACCAACCAGCATCTGGTGCTTACCAGCGAGCGCGACGGCTATAACCACGCCTATCTCTACAAGCTCAACGGACAGTTGGAACGCTCGGTGGGCGACCTGGAGCAACCCGGTAGTAGGCTTGGGGGGGTGGCTCATACCATCGTCACTGATGTCTATGGCTACGACGAGGCAACAGGCGACCTTTACTTTGCCGCCCTCAATGGCGGCCCTACCGACCAAAAGGTCTATGTCAGTCATAAAAACGGAAAGACCAATTGCCTCACACCGAAGCAGGGATGGAGCAGTGCCATCTTCTCCAAGGACTTCAAGAACTTTGTCTGCACGTGGAGCGACTTGAACCATCCCACGGTCTATTCGCTCTGTAATAATCAAGGCAAGACACTTACCACGCTCATTGATAACAAGGCATTACAGGACAAGTATGCTTCGTACGACATGGGCGAAAAGGAAATCTTTATCTTCACTACGCCCGACACGAAACTCTGCGGATGGATGGTGAAGCCAGCCAACTTCGATCCCAACAAGAAATATCCTGTCATTATGTATCAATACGGCGGCCCCGGCAACCAGCAAGTGAAAAATGCCTGGGGAATCGGTATGAACGGGCAGGGGGCTATCCTCGAACAGTACCTGACGCAGCAGGGCTATATCGTAGTCTGCGTAGATAATCGTGGTACGGGCGGACGTGGTGCTGAGTTTGAGAAGTGTACCTATCTGCGACTTGGCGAACTGGAAGCCAAAGACCAGGTTGAGACGGCTATCTGGTTAGGCAACCAGTCGTATGTCGACAAGAACCGCATTGGCATCTGGGGCTGGTCGTATGGTGGATGGAACACGCTGATGTCGATGTCTGAGGGACGTCCCGTTTTCTGCTGTGGCGTGGCTATCGCACCGCCCACCTGCTGGCGCTTCTACGACACCATCTACACCGAGCGGTTCATGCGTACGCCGAAGGAGAACGCGCAGGGCTACGACGAGGTCTGTCCTATTGTCAGGGCATCGAAACTCCACGGAGCGCTACTGCTCTGTCATGGTTTGGCCGACGACAACGTACACTATCAGAACACGGCCGAGTATGTCGAGACATTGGTACAGGCCGACAAGGACTTCCGGCAGCTGGTCTACACCAACCGCAACCACAGCATCTTCGGCGGCAACACGCGCAACCACCTGTTCCGCCAGTGCTTCAACTTCTTCAACGAGCATCTGAAACAATAACAACAATATACAACCAATATGAAACGAATCACACTACTACTGACCGCCCTGTTTGTGCTCAGCCTTTCTTCCAATGCACGCAGCAGGAAACAACGTCCTGAGCCCAAACCGCTCTCGACCATCGAGATTATTACAAAAGTCAACGACTACTGGCAGCAGCACCACAAGCCACAGGTGCGCTCGTTTTGGGACGAGGCCGCCTATCACACGGGCAACATGGAGGCTTACCGCCTGCTTGAGGTGGCCCGATGGAAGAACTACAGCGAAGACTGGGCCCGCCATAACAAGTGGATGGGCGCACAGGAGAAAGACCCATCGAAATGGAAGTACAAGACCTACGGCGAAGGGCACGACTTCGTGCTCTTCGGCGACTGGCAAATCTGTTTCCAGACCTACCTCGACCTCTACAAGCTGAACCCCGACCCTTTCAAAATCAAACGCGCCATTGAGGTGATGGACACCGAGTGCCGTTCGAAGGACACCGACTTCTGGTGGTGGGCCGATGCGCTCTACATGGTGATGCCAGTCTTTGCCAAGCTCTACAAGACTACGGGCGAGGTGAAATACTTAGACAAGCTCTACGACAACTACAAGTGGGCCGATGCCCTGATGTACGACAAAGAGGAGCAGCTGTACTATCGTGATGCCAAGTACATCTACCCGAAGGTGAAGACCGCCTGCAACGGTGGCAAGAGCTTCTGGGCACGTGGCGACGGTTGGGTACTGGCAGGACTGGCCAAGGTCTTGGCCGATATGCCACAGGACTACAAGCATCGCGACTTCTTCGTGCAGCGCTTCCGCGAACTGGCCGAGGGCGTGGCCCGTGTTCAGCGGCCTGGTGGCTACTGGAGCCGCTCCATGCTTTGCGAGGAAGATGCGCCAGGCCCTGAGACCTCAGGTACCGCCTTCTTTACCTACGGCATGCTCTGGGGGGTGAACCACGGATTGCTCGACCGTGCCACCTACGAGCCTGTTATCAATAAAGCATGGAACTATTTGGTCAAGACAGCCCTGCAGCCCGATGGCAGCGTAGGATTCGTGCAGCCCATCGGCGAGAAGCCCGACCCAACGAAGACTGTCGACGCCCACTCGCAGGCCAATTTCGGCGTGGGGGCCTTCCTCTTGGCTGCCTGCGAGAAGGTGCGCTACGACGACGGTTCAGTATACTGCTGTGGCACAGCAGTAAACATAACAGTGAAGAACGAGAGCGACGAGTTCCGCCAGCAGGTGGTAGAGGCTAATGCCAGCGAGCTCTTTGAGAAATTAGGCATTCAGGGTGGCCGACAGTTCATCGTATTCGACGAGGGCGGACTGGAAGTTCCCTATCAGCTTAGTTCTGAGGGCAAGGTGCTGCTTGATGCCGGCGTACGTCCTCACGGACAGCTCAACTTCACCGTAAAGAAAGGAACGCCAAAAAACTATCAGACAGTCTGTTACGGTCGCGTCTACAATGAGCGCAAGGATGACTACGCCTGGGAGAACGACCGCACGGCCTACCGCGTCTACGGCCCAGCCTTGCAGAAGACGGGCGAACGCTCTTATGGCACCGACGTGTGGTCGAAGAACACGCCCGAACTGGTTGTAGAGCAACGCTACTGGATAGAAGATGTGGTGATGATGCCCGCCGTGGAGAAGCTGCGCAAGGAAAACCGCCAGCGTGGCGACTCGCTCTACCGGCTAAACTCCTATCACAACGACCATGGCCGGGGCATGGACCTCTACAAGGTGGGGGCCACACTGGGCTGCGGCACACCTGCACTGATGGTCGACGGAAAGTTGCAGTATCCCTACTGCTTCAAGGACTGCGAGATTCTCGACAACGGCCCTATGCGCACAGCCGTCCACCTGACCTACCATCCTGCCATCGTCAATGGCGATAGCGCCGTGGTAGAACACCGTTTCATAGAACTCGACAAAGGCTCGAACTACAATCGCGTCATGGTCTATTACGAGGGGCTGTCCAAGCCTGTAGGCCTGGCTTCGGGCGTGGTTCTCCATTCAGAGGACAAGGACAACGTAGTGCTTGGCAAGGACTTCGTGCTCTATGCCGACCCGACCGACAATCCTCGCGTGAACAACTGCCAGCTGTTTGTCGGTGCTCTCTTCCCTTATGGCATCGACGAGACCCGCAAGCTCCTGTTCGACAAGCCGTCGGGCGGTAACGAGGGCCATGCCTTGGGCGTCAAGAAAGAGTATTATGGCGACAGCTATTACTACTATTTCGGCTCGGCATGGTCGAAGCACGATGTGCGCACGATGAAGGAGTGGCAGGAACGAACCGACTGGACCATTCGCTCCATCCGCAATCCGCTGAAGGTTGCAATTAAGTAGCAATTGAGAGCAAGTTAAGTAGCAATTGAGAGCAAGTTGAATTACCTTGCAATTCATGCTCAATTAGCCAACAATCCGTGCTGAATTAGGACGCAATTCAGCACGGATTGCGTTGTAATTCAACCAAGTCCTGATTACCAATCGAAAATCTCCTTCCCGTTTTCGAAGTGGAAGAAGTCTACAATCTTTGAAAAGCTGTGGTCGGTAAACGTCTGGTCGGCAGTTTCCAAAAAACAAAGGGGCACCTCGCCAATGAACGATGCCCAGCGCGAATAGCTGCTAAACGGCCCCATCATGCGGTCGCAAAGGCTCAAGGTGTAGAGGTCGAGAATGGCTCCCGACGGTTCTCTGCCAAAGCGACGGCAGCTACAGCCCTGGAACATTTCCGTCGGAAAATCCTCGTTCGAGCTGATGAAGAACGAGACGCGCTTGTCCTTGTAGAGTGCCTGTACGCGAAGCATGAACTGGTGATACTCTTCTAACGAATAGAAGAAGCGGCCATCGTTCCAGGTGGCATAGTCGCCCCGGCGTATGTGTACTCCCACCACCATGTCGCTTGTTTGCTTCATCTCGTTGACAAGCCCTTCGGCCTTCAGCATAATCTCGTCCTTAGGACGGAAAATACGCTTCAGTTCCGGCAGCGTCTGTTTCAGATAGCGAGTGTCAGTGCGGGTCTGCCACCCTTTCGTGCAACCAAAGAAACTGAAAATGGCATCCCACCGTTTGCTGTGAGTCACTTTCCACGTCAGCCCCTTATAGTTATTCCAGCCGTTGCCCCGTTCCAAATACCACTTATGCCACAAGGGGAAGTAGATGAACGGACAATGCAGCAACGAGGGGAAATCCCCGATGGTCCAGTCGTAGAAGATGATGACCATTCTACGCTGTTCGGCAATGCATTGCGCAACCGATGCCACATAAGTCCAAAGGCGGTTGCAGGTCTGTCCTGGAGCGTCGCAGATAATTCTCATGATGTAAAGGCTACAGAGTAAAAGAAACGGTTACGGGGTGGCGAGTTCGCGTTCCACCTCCTGATAGAGTTTGAGCAGTTCTTCGGCCGTCTTTCTCCACGAAAACAGCTTCACGCGGCTAAGCCCCAGTTGGCGTTGCGACTGTCGGAAGTCGTTGTCGGTTTCTAATCGCAGCAGGGCATCGGCTATTTCTCCTGGCTTTTCCGGGTCAACGAGAATAGCATCCTTGCCAGCAATTTCGGGCATCGACGACGTGTTGCTTGTCACCACAGGTACGCCGCAGGCCATCGCCTCGAGCAACGGAATGCCAAAGCTCTCGCGTAGCGAAGTGTAGAGGAATGCGAAGGCCCCGTTATAGATATAGCGCAAATCGCTGTTAGGTATGTAGCCGGGCATGTGCAGATGGTCGCTGATGGCTTCAAGATGGTTGCGCTGAATAATATCGTCAAGATAGCGGCGGTCCAGATCGGCCATCAGCAGTGGCCTTTTTACTGCCGACTGCTCCAGATAGCGACCGTATGCAATGAGTGTCCGCTCGGTATTCTTCTTGGGGTCTGTATTGCCAAGAAACAGCAGGTAGCCACGCTTGTCAATGTATTTTTGGCAGACTTCTTCAGGCGAGTCTATCGGAGTGAACCAATCATTGAAGCCATTATAGATCATCTTCATGCGCCGACGGTCAATCTTCAGCTTGCCAATGATGTTCTCCAACTCGAAGTTCGACACAGTGATAATTCTGCGGCAGCGAGGCAGAATGCGGGGCACCACAAGCCGCCGGTAGAGCCATCCCATATTCTGATAGAGCGACTTGTTGTTCTTGTCGCGAGGCTCCAGAAAGATAATGTCATGAAGGGTGAGCAACAGGGGGATGGAGCTGAAGATTGGGGCGGTATTGCTGGTGCAGTGGAGCATGTCGACCCCCGCCTTTCTGGCCGCACGAGGCAACGCCCACTGTTCCCAAAGAGGATAGCTGGGCGTTGCAAGCTCAATCACGTGCATGTTGGCCGAGTCTTTTACGCACCGGTCAGGACCGGGCTTCACGAAGACATAGTACTCGTTGCCACTGTCCATCTGTTGCAATTGTAGAATCTCCTGCAAGACGACATAGTCCATGCCGTGCTTGTTGTTCCGGAAAATGCGCTGGGCTTCGATTCCTATCTTCATGACGACTGACAATGAAAAGCGTTTTCGGTTAATAGTTCTCGGCCTTCACCTGGAAGTAGGCCTGTGCATGGTTGCAGACGGGGCACTCCTCGGGAGCCTTCTTGCCAATGACAATGTGGCCACAATTAGAGCACTGCCAAATGACATCCTGCTCTTTCGAGAACACACATTCTTTCTTAATGTTGTCGAGCAGCTTGCGATAACGCTCCTCATGCTCCTTCTCGATGGCGGCCACGCCCTCGAACTTCTCGGCAATCTCGTCAAAGCCTTCCTCGCGTGCCTCCTGCGCCATGCGCTTGTACATGTCGGTCCACTCGAAGTTCTCGCCATTGGCGGCATCCTCCAGATTCTCGATGGTGCTTGAAATCTTCCCACCATTCAGATACTTGTACCACAGCTCGGCATGCTCTTTCTCATTGGCTGCCGTTTCCTCGAATATCTTCGAAATCTGTACGTAGCCGTCTTTCTTGGCTTTCGAAGCGAAGTAAGTGTACTTGTTACGAGCCTGACTCTCACCGGCAAATGCCTCCTGCAGGTTCTTCTCGGTCTTTGTTCCTTTCAGTTCTTTCATGATTTTGTTGTTTTATAGGTTTTTACTATTGTTCGATGCAAAGGTAGTGATTATTATTGACATTTACAACTATCTGCCCATTTTTTTCAATAAATTGTTCGGCTATTCAATCCTTTTTTATTACCTTTGCAAACCGAAATGAACACATTCAAACACAAGAACAAGTAACAATCATGGCAAAAATTACAAAAGAAGCCGCCTTACAGTATCATGAGAGTGGCCGCCCTGGCAAGATTGAAGTGAAACCTACCAAGGCCTATCGTACACAAACCGACCTTAGCCTGGCCTACTCGCCTGGTGTGGCCTATCCTTGCCTGGAGATTCAAGAGAATCCCGACAATGCCTACAAATACACCGACAAGGGCAACCTCGTGGCAGTCATCTCTAACGGCACAGCCGTGTTAGGACTGGGCGACATCGGAGCCATGAGCGGCAAGCCCGTCATGGAGGGCAAAGGTCTGCTCTTCAAGATTTACGGCGGCATCGATGTGTTCGACATCGAGGTCAACGAGAAAGACCCTGAGAAATTCTGCGAGGCCGTAGAACGCATCGCCCCCACCTTCGGCGGCATCAACCTGGAGGACATCAAGGCCCCCGAATGCTTCTATATAGAGGAACGGCTAAAGCGCACACTCGACATACCTGTGATGCACGACGACCAGCACGGCACGGCCATCATCTCGGCAGCCGGTCTGAAGAATGCGTTGGAAGTGGTGAAGAAGGATATTAAGAAGGTGAGGATTGTGGTGAACGGAGCAGGAGCTGCCGCCATCTCATGCACAAAACTGTATATGGCCCTTGGTGCCCAAAAAGAGAACATCGTGATGCTCGACTCGAAAGGCGTTATTACCAGCGACCGCAAGGGGCTGAACGAGCAGAAGCGCTTCTTTGCCACCGACCGCCACGACATTCACACACTGGCCGAAGCCGTCAGTGGTGCCGACGTATTCGTTGGCCTGTCGAAGGGCAACGTGCTTTCGCAGGAGATGGTGAAAACCATGGCCAAAGACCCCATCATCTTCGCCCTGGCCAACCCCGTACCTGAAATAAGCTACGAGGACGCTATGGCCGCACGTCCAGATGTGCTCATGTCAACGGGACGCACCGACTATCCCAATCAGATCAACAACGTCATCGGCTTCCCCTACATATTCCGCGGTGCCCTCGACGTTCATGCCACCGCCATCAACGAGGATATGAAGATGGCCGCCGTCCACGCCATTGCCGACCTGGCCAAGCAGCCCGTGCCCGACGTAGTGAACGATGTCTACAAGGTGAACAACCTGAAGTTTGGCCGCCAATACTTCATCCCGAAGCCCGTCGACCCCCGACTCATCAGTGAAGTGTCGGCTGCCGTGGCACGTGCTGCCATAGAAAGTGGCGTGGCCCGGAAGAACATCGAGAACTGGGACACCTATAAGGATTCGCTCTCAGTACTGCTCGGACAGGAAACCAAGCTCACACAGAAACTCTACGCCACTGCTGCTGCCCATCCGCAGCGCGTGGTCTTCGCCGAGGCAGTCCACCCCACAATGCTCCGCGCCGCCGTTCAGGCCAAAGGCGAAGGCATCTGCCAGCCCATACTGCTCGGCAACGACGAGGTGATAAACAAGATGGCCAAGGAACTTGACTTGAACTTAGAGGGCATAGAGATTGTGAACCTGCGCCACCCCGACGAGCAGGAGCGCCGCGAACGCTATGCCCACATACTGGCCGAGAAGCGGCAGCGCGACGGCTATACATTCCAAGAGGCCAACGACAAGATGTTCGAGCGTAACTATTTCGGCATGATGATGGTCGAGACGGGCGAGGCCGACGCTTTCATCACCGGTCTCTACACCAAATACTCGAACACCATCAAGGTTGTCAACGAGGTCATTGGCATACGTCCTGAGTACAAGCACTTCGGCACACTACATATCATCAACTCGCCCAAGGGTACGCTTTACATCGGCGACACGCTCGTTAACGAGAACCCCGATACCGACACGCTCGTCGACATTGCCAAGCTCTCGGCTACAGCCGTGCGCTTCTTCAACGAGAAGCCCGTCATTTCCATGATTAGCCACTCGAACTTCGGCTCCTCACAGAGCGATGGCGCCCATAAGGTGCGCGCTGCCGTCGAAAAGATGCACGAGCTCTATCCCGACCTTCCCATCGACGGCGAAATGCAAATTGGCTTTGCCCTCGACAAGGAACTGCGCGACTCACAGTACTCGTTCACCCGCCTCTACGGCAAGGACGTCAACACACTGGTATTCCCTAACCTTACTTCGGCCCGTTCCAGCTACAAGATGCTGCAGATGCTTGATGCCGACGTGGAAATAATAGGCCCCATACAGATGGGACTGAACAAGCCTATACACTTCATCGACTTCGGAGCCACCGTGCGCGATGTGGTCAATATTGTTGCCGTAGCAACCATCGATGCCTACGTGGATAAGATTAAAAGCAGAATCAACAGAAGGAATTAAGGTTCGAGATGTTCCACAGCTGCATTATTTCGTTAGCAGCCAACTGCAACCAAGAAAAGAATCTTGCCGAGGCTCGTAGCCGTCTCAGCAAGATTCTCTTTTCTGCAAAATATACCGCCGAGCTTTGGACGCAACCGATTACATCGTCGAATCAAGATAGCCGTCACGCCCCAGACTCATCTGCCAATTGCCTATCCCAGCCCCCCTATCTGAACCAACTGGTCTATGCCCGGACGAGGCTCTCCATTGGTACGCTTGAACGCAGGCTAAAGGAAACAGAGAGGATGATGGGACGCACGGCTGAAGCTCGCCAGCAAGGCATCGTGTGCATAGACCTTGACCTCATGCAGTATGATGATGTGCGCTACCACCTCCGCGACTGGGAACGGCCATACATACAGCAATTAATAGCAAACAGCGACAGTCAGCCTACTTAATCCTAATGGTCTTCGTAGTCTTTATCTGAGTGCTGCCCCCTGCATTCTTGCCCGTTTTGCTGCCGCCCTTATAATATTTCAAAGCCTCGGGCATCCATTTCTGAATGTCTTTGATACGAGTCTCGTCAGAAGGGTGGTCGCTGAACAAGGATGCCGACCCGGAGCCTTGTGAAGCCATGCGCTGCCAGAACGACGTGGCTACCTGAGGGTCGTAACCAGCCATGGCGGCAAAAATAAGTCCCATGTGGTCGGCCTCGCTCTCCTGCTTACGCGAAAAGCCCGAAGTGTAGAGCTGAGACCCCAGCGAAGTGCCCAAGGCTATGAGCTGGGTGGTGCCCTGACTCAAACCAGAACCAGCAAGCACCGTGCCTAATATTTGTGTGCCATACTGCTGCCGATAGGAACTACTCAGCCGTTCTGCAGAATGCTTGGCCACGGCATGGGCTATCTCATGTCCTAACACGATTGCCAGTGATGCTTCATCCTGAGTGACAGGGAGCAATCCTTCGTAAACGACAATCTTTCCGCCAGGCATGCACCATGCGTTCACCTGATTGTCCTGAACCAAATTGAACTCCCAATCGTAGTTCTTCACCTCATCGGCCAGGCCATTGTTTTTCAGATAGCTAACCACAGCCGAAGCCAGCTTCTCTCCCACCCTCTTTACCATAGCCGTATTAGCGGCATTCGATGACAGTTTTGAACTCTGCAAAGTCTGCTGATACTGCTTCAATGCCATTGAATTGATTTCGGCATCGGTCACCAACAGATTCTGCTTTCGCCCAGTAATGGGCACTGTAGAGGATGTTCCGCATCCCACCAGGATGACGGCCACCAGCGTCAATAACAACTCTTTCATGTGTTTCATACTCAAGTTATTGCGTTCTAATAACAACATTTTCTTTCTTAATGTTTTCACAGTATTTGAACTCACCCTCCTTGTCGGCTGTGATATTGATATTGCGCAAGTAGATGTTCCTGATAGGCTGTTCAGGCAAACCATTGAAATAGAGTGCACGGCTGGCTCCACGGCAGATGATGTTCTCTATGTGGATGTCGCGGAAGCAGGGCGTCGTTTCGTCGGCCACCGAAAGAGCCTTGCCTGTACCCTGATTAATGCCATCCATCTCGTCGGTCACAGACTTGCCCCCATAATAAAGGTCGAAAATCAAAGCATCCTCAATAATATTATACATCGAAATACCATTGATGTAGATATTCTCCACCACGCCGCCACGTCCACGTGTACTCTTGAACCGCAGTCCCACGTCGGTGCCAAGGAACTGGCAGTCTTTCACCAACACATTGCGTACGCCGCCGCTCATCTCACTGCCCACGGTAAAGCCACCATGCCCCGCAAAAACAGTACAACAGCTCACCACGATATTCTCGCAGGGTCTTCCACGCTTACGGCCTTCCTCGTCCTTTCCGCTCTTGATACAAATGCAGTCATCGCCAGCATCGAAGACGGAGTTGATGACCAATGCGTTGCGGCATGATTCCAAGTCAAGGGCATCGCCGTTCTGGGCATAAAAGGGATTGCGGGCAGTGATCCCGTCGATAATCAGGTTCTCGCACATAAGGGGATGAATGTTCCATGCAGGAGAGTTCTGGAAGGCAACATTCTGCAGCATCACATTCCGACAATTATTCAGGTGGACCAATACGGGACGCTGCCGTATATGCTCTTCAGAGGGATACCACAGGTCTTTCTTCTTCGACATAACGCCGCCTCCCTTGGTCATCTTGTCCCACTGCTTGTCGGTGACCTTCCATTTCTTCAATGGCCGCCAGTTCTGCCCGTTTCCATCGATGACGCCACGACCGGTAATAGCCACATTAATCAGGTTATGGCCTGAAATAGGCGACTGACAGCGCCTGTCTGCCTTGCCTTCGTAGACTGTCTCTACGACGGGATAAAGGCTCATGTCGCCAGAGAACAGGATAATTGCTCCCTGCTCCAAATGGAGGTCGATATTTGAACGTAACACGATGGGTCCCGTAAACCAAACGCCACGAGGCACAACCAGCCTGCCGCCACCTTTCTTTTCCAAAGCGTCGAGAGCTTTTGCAAAGGCTTCGGTACAAAGTGAAGTGCCATCGCCTTTGGCTCCGTAATCCTGAAGGTTGACAAGCCTGTTGGGGAAGGTGGGGGCAGTAACCTCGGGCATGGAGAAAGGCAGGTTGGCCGTGTAGATGCTATACGGATTGTTGGCAGCATGCGTGTTCAGGCACATTCCTGCCACTGCCATGATTGCGACGATGATTTTCTGTTTCATAGTTGCTTTTGTTTAATATTGATTTGAAAAACTCAATAGAGAATAACACCGCCATTGGGAAGAATCTCAACCTTCACCTTGCCTTTCTTGTCGGCCTTCACATCAGACTGCAAGGTGTAGACGTTTTTCGTCTTCCTGTCTGTAGCATCAGTAAGAAGCGTCTTGACGTTGAAGTCGGCTACGTCAATCGTCAGCTTGAGCGTCTCTTTTGTCGCGTTAAGGCCGGCAACATACCAGTGGTCGCCATGACGGCGGGCAATCACGACATACCTGCCAGGATAGCCATCGACAAAGCGGGTCTCGTCCCATGTGGTGGGGATGAGCTTGAGGAAATCAAGCTCCACAGTTGAGAGTTCCTGCAAGTTGTTGGGCTGCATGGCCACGCACTGCACGGCCGTCTGGTTAGTGAAGGCCGTGGCCATCTCAAACACGTTCGTAGTCTTGCGCCTATGGCGGCTCTTATTGTCGGGCGAGAGGTGCCTGTTCATGATAATGCCACCCCAGTCAATCGTACCCACCGCATTACGGCAGAAGGGGTGCAACGTCAGTTCGAAAGGCTCCTGAATAGCAGCATGCTCCGAGAAGAACACGTTCTCGCTGGCCAGCACAGCCTCGCTTGCCACATAGTTAGGATACATACGTTCCCATCCACGAGGAATAGTGCAACCATGGAACACGCACTGAATGCCATAGCGATTGGCATCGTAAAGAATATCCTCATAGAGTTTCATGGTCTCTTGCTTGTCACCGGCAAAGAAGTCTACCTTGATGCCCTTTACGCCAATGCTTTTCAGCCAGGCCATCTCGCGGTCACGGGCCATAGCGGTTTCCATGCAGTCACGAGGAGTCTGCGGAGCATCGTTCCAGTGGCCATTAGAGTTATACCAGAGCATCAACGACACACCTTTCTTCTGGGCATACTTCGACAGTTCCGCAATGCGGTCGCGGCCTATCTGCTTGTCCCACCAGTTGTCTACGAGGCAGAACTCATAGCCCATGGCCGACGCCAAGTCGATGAATTTCACCTGGTCGTCATAGTTGATGCTGTTATCCTGCCAGATGAGCCAGCTCCACGTATAGCGGCCACCCCTGTACTGCTCAGTAGGCTCGTAGAGTTGGTCCACGACGTCGTAGGCAATGGTCGTCTCGACAATAGGTTTCAGCGAACAGCCCACAGTGATAGTCCGCCAGGGAGTTTCACCAGGCAGCGCTATGGAAGCCGTTGCCGAACCGAAACCATTGTTCTCACCCTGCTGAGGGTAAGCGACAGTGTAGCCGCGCCCCTGCCGATAATCGCTCAGGTGAGAACCGCAATAGAGGCTCGACACGCCAGTCTCGCTGATGAGTACCCATCCGGAATTCTTACTGGCGTTGCCTATGGTACTCTCTGGAATCCTGAACAGGCAAGGGAAAGTATATCCCTGTCCGAATTTTGAGCGCACGTCCATGGCAGCATCGGCCTCATACTCTTCTTCATAACTGGGCTTGGTGCGCTCCCATCCCCTCATCGGGACTATCTGAGGGCAAACGAAGGTGGTTGTTCCTTCAGGAAGGAGAAACGAAGTGGCTTCGCTTTCAATGACGGCGCACTTGGGATTGTCGTCCTTCTGTCGGGGAACGAGATAGCGAAAAGCAATATCATTGTCGCTCACACGAAACACAATTGACATTTTCTGCTTCTGTGCATTCTCAAATTCCACGATGCACTGGTTGGCCACATAATGCATGTGTGACTGCTTCACCTGCCGCATCTCATAGGTCTTGTCGATACGGCTGGTAACCACGCGCTCACTCATCTTCAGTCCTCGGCTGAAATCGCCGAAGTCGGCCTTGAAGCCCAGTGCCGAGGGCCGCAGCATCTGCAAGCCGTCGAGCACGACGCTGTAAGTCGGGCTACCGCCATCGTCGCAGATCGTCACAATAAGTTTTCCACTGGGCGAGGCCACGGTTGCCTCTCGTGCTGTCAAGGCCAAAGGCAACAGCGTTAGGAGTAACAGAATAGTTCTTTTCATATTGTTTAGCGTATTTTCGGCAAAGTTACGAAAAAAAAACGAAACAACAAGCCTTTCCTTTTTTTATTTTCAAACAATTTTCAAACAATCGGTTCAAGCCTCGGTTCAAGCCTCCCCACCCCCCTTTTTCGACAACGAATTTCACGGATTATACGGATTTTGGCATATTCGAAAGTAGGCTTCACTTTAATTCTCAAATTCTTGATAAGAATTGCCTGCCTAATGCAGTCTAAGAACTACTGGTAGCTGATGGCCTGCACCATCTGGCCGGGGTCGCCCACGATGAGTGTGAGCGTATGGTTTTTCTTGGAGGGGTCGACGGGCAGGGCTATGAGGAAGTCGCGGCGGTTTTTCAGTACTTGCAGCTTCCAGGGCAACGACCATTCGGCGAACTTGTTCTCGCAGACTACGGGGGGACAGCCGTCGAGGCTTACGCCCAAGCGGTTGCTGCGGTCGGCGCTGACTGGCCAGAGGGGCACGACGGACAGGCTGACGCGGATGCTGTCGTTGCTGCCCGTGGGGCTGCTGCTACCGTTGCCGTGCTGCCGGGTGTAGATATGTAAGGGTATGTCGATATGGGTTGAGCCGAGCGAGGAGGGGTCTTCTGCCTCGTCGAGTGGCTCGCCCATTTGTAGGGCTACCCAGTCGGTGCCGATGCCTTCGAGCAGTTGGAAGGGCTTCTTTGTCTTTAGCCTGCGAAGGTCTATCTGGTGGGGCAGCTCGACGTTTCGCTGCTCGTCGGGCAGCCGGTAGGCATGGGTGGGGACGGTTGTCAGTTGTGGCATGTGTTGGTACTTCGCGCAGTAGCCTGGCGGCACCTGAGATAGCATTTGGCTCCACTTGCCGTCCAGTTGTGTGTTGTATATGGCGAGCAATGTCTGTATGCTGTCGTGGGCCTCACGTGCCTCGCGGGCGGCTTGGGCACTGCCCGTCTCGTGGTTGTGCTGCGCCATGAGGAACTTGCGGTTCATCTGGCAGGCCGATTTCACGCTGTAGCCCAGCATTTGGAAGAAGGCTGGCCGGTAGGCGGCGGGCAGCTCGCGCTCGATGGCTTGCACTTGGTCGCTAATGTGCTGGTAGTCGGCCAGCCGCTGCTGGGCTGTTCCGCTGGCAAAGGAGTAGTCGGTGTCGTGTAGTCGGTTGTTTTCGCTGGTGTCCCATTCCATCTCGTAGCCCATGAACTCTGGCTTTCTCTGCCAGGCTAAGCGGTAGTAGTTGTCGAGGATGTCTTGCAGGCGGGTCTGCTGCGACTTGAGGCCGAAGGTCTGTGCCATCCATTGGGCCTGGTAGTGGTTTGCGTTATGATAATGGAAGGCTTGTAGGTTCCATGCCATGTCGAAGAACTGCTGTATTTCGATTTCCATGGGCTTGATGTCGCCCACGTTCAACAGCCAGTAGCGGTGGGCGCCGGTGTCGTAGGCTTTCTTCAGTTCCTCGTACATGAGCATGGGTGCGGTGGTGGCTATCCACAGGTTGTCGTGGGGTGTGCCCAGATAGCTGAGATGGTAGTAGACACCGCTGCCGCCGCTGCGCCGCCGCTCGTCGGCGTTGCTCACTCGCTTCATGTAGCCGTAGTTGTCGTCGGGCCACACGAGGGTGATGTCGTCGGGAACGGTGAGGCCGGCATCGTAGATGTCGAGGGTTTCCTTGTAGGGAACGAAGATTTGGGGAATGTCCCTGGCTGGGCGCTGCTTGTGGCGTTCTAAGATTTGGCGCTGGTCGGCAAACACTTGTTCGAGTGTGCGGGCTCTTGCTTGGGGGTCGGCCGGTCCTTTCATGGCTTCGTCGTGCAGGCCGCGCATGCCTGTGGTGTAGATGTTGTCATACTGTGCTGTTTCCCGCAAGCGATCGTCGAACTTCTTGAGGATGGTGGCCTTGTTGGTGAGGTAGTTCCACTCGCCGTCCACGTCTTTGTTCCATTCTGTCTTTGCCGCATTGTTCAGCAATAGGGGTTCGCAGTGGCTTGTTGTTATCATGATGCCCCATTCGCTGGCCACGCGCTGGCTTTCGGGGTGGGAATAGAAGGCTCCTGTGCAGGGGTGCATGGCTGGCGCCAGCATGTTGGCTTTCAGGCGCAAGAGCAACTCGCACACTTTGTCGTAGGTTCTGGGGCCGATGTCATTCAGTTCACGCTCAAAATTTTTCGATGCCCACGTTTTCAGTCCCCAGTCTTCGTCGTTGATGAAAATGCCCCGATACTTGATTGTGGGCGATGTGGATGTATAGTTTTCCTTGTACAGCAACTTTTCACGATGTGGCACAGGCACGTCGGCCCACCAGTACCAGGGGCTGACGCCAATATGCTGGCTTACGTGGAGCGCACCGTAGGCAAGTCCGCGTGGGTCGCTACCTACGATGACGAGCCTCTGGCCAAGTGTCATGATCTTGTATCGTTCCCAGGAGCCGCGAATCTCGTCGGCCTTTGCGTGTGGGCATAGACTTCTTATGTGGTCGGCCGTTGCCAGTATGACTATGGGACGTGAATGGGGAAATGGGGATGCGGAGGTGGTTACGGCTGGCTTTGTTCCCGTTACCCGTGCAATGTCCTCGCTCAGCACCGTTGCCATCTTCTTCACTAATGGTGCGTCGTTCTCTGCTGTCACTATCATGCAATGCTTTAAGTCTATGGCTCGAAGGCTGAGTGATAGCGCCAGAATGATGGTCAGGGCAATTATTCTTCTCATATTTTTTTTGTTTTGAACTACTTCTGTTTGTATGGTAGGCTCAGTGTCTTACATATTTCACTGGGGGTTCACCGTCGGTCTTGAGCAAATCGGCGAATGTCTGCGGTTTGACTGTGACTGCTCCGCGCATGAATTCGGGAATGTTGTAGCATTTCATCAGCTGCCGATGGTAGTCGGGATCGGCGCTGGGCAGCTCGAAGGGCTTGCTGCCTTTCCCGTCGGCATCCACATGGGCAAAGAACGGACGGGTGTAGTCGCCGTCATCGCGCCTGCTGCTGAACACTATCCAGCGGCCGTTGCCCGACCACGCATGGTAGCTCTCTGTGTCGGGCGAGTTCACTTCGTCGAGCGGTCGGGCGGCACCTGTCTGCAAGTCCATCATCCACAGGTCGGCATCGTGATGCCAGATATGGAAACAGCCATAGTGACCTAAGGTGAAAAGAAGATAGCGTCCACAGGGCGACACACGGGGCAGGGTGGCACTGCTGTCGATGGCAGCGGCATCGAACACCATCTCAGGCTTGCCAAAAAGCATGGTTTCGGGGTCGAAGCTCTTCTTGAAGATGCTATATTTCAGTTCGGTGGCCCGACTGACAATCTCACTGTCCATGCTTTTGCCCGTGCTGTCGCGATATTCGAAGTGGGCGCTACAGTAATATAGCGTCTTGCCGTCAGGAGCCCAACATGGGAACACTTCGAACTCGTCCTTGCGGTTCTCTAAATTGGTCACTTCGTTACGGTCTATGTCGTAGGCTATGAGGTCGCTCTGCGTGTCGAACACCTCGACCTTGTTGGGATCGGTGAGATGGAAGCTTTGGTGGGTCTTGTCGGTGGAATAGACTATCAGTTTCAGCCAGGGATGCCAGGCGGGATAGACGCCGGCTGAGAGGATGGAGTCGTTGCGCATGTTGACCTTCTTCAGCTGTCCGTCGTAGGCAATCACGGTACCGCCGTGGTTCTGACGGGCGTGGAACTGCATTCGCTCAGGATTGTATTGCTGGTAGTTGTGGCAGTTGATGCACTGTCCCTTCGCTTCAAACGAGCAGAGGACGTTATCGTAGATGACGCTCTCGTCGTAGTTCTCCAAGCAACGCTGGCTGATAGTCAGCTCCTCGTAGCTCACGTAGGACGGGGCTATTACACGGTAGCTGATATAGGGGTCGATAGAGTCGGCCGACACATAGATAGAGAAGGGCTTGAAGCGAGTCCATTTTTCGCCTGTCCTTGCATAGACTTCCACGCTGATGGCTTTTCCCCGGGCTTTTGCGGTCAGTGTCTTCCATTCATCAATGCCTGGCTGGGCTTTCTCGCCACCGCACACAATTTCCTCGCCATCGAAGCTGTAGCGGGCCACCATCTCATCGGCAAGGGTGTCCATCTCGAAGGTCAGCGGGGCAATGTTTGGCGGCACTGTGACCTCGGTATAGTCAGGATAGATTTTAGGCTGTTCTGCCGACTGAACGAAATCGGCAGGAATGGTAACGCCGTTGCAGGCACTCAGCAGTGCCAATGCCCATATTGCAACCGATAGCTTTGTTCTTTTCATAGATTATATAGATGAAAAACTTACCTGAGATTAGGCATTAGGAAATAATCGTAGTAGTAGGTATCGCTGAAAAACGAAAGTGCCTTCTTCGCAACGTCTGCATCGGCGCCATCATATTGTTGGGCGGCCTGCATGAAGCGGTCGAAGCCTTCCTTGATATTCTTGTCGAAGGGCATGCGGTCAATGTCCTTGCGTTCTTCCTTCAGGGCGAAGAAATAGGCTGCCTCCTGGTAGTACCGGGGAATGGGCTGCTTGGGATGCAGACGCACATAGTCGGAGAAGTGATACCAGAATGCCGTCTCGTCTTTCAGCCACATTGAGGCGATGAGCGCCTGCACCTGGAATATGGGATCGTCAGAGCGCAGCTTGCCCAGCGTCTTCATAATGAAGCCCTGCGTGTCGCCCTGATCCGACCCTAACAGATTGGGATATTGCATCATGTGGACGACGAAGCCGGTTTCTTCATCACCTTCCTGGGCTTTCCTGTTGCCGAGCATCCCTTCTGCCCGTTCGGCCCACTCCTTGAAATAGAATGTGTGCTTCAGCGTCTTGATGTATTTCCTGGCCACGCCGTTCTCACCATTGAGCAGGGCACAGCGAATCATGTACTTCAGATATTCGGCCCGCCAGTTATACTCCACGCCCAGCTCCATGCAAAGGCGATAGCTGTAGTTGGTCATGCCATAATGGTAGTACACTTGCACACCGCCCATCTGCATAAGACTCATGGGGAAAGGAGCGTCGGGCGGCACATTGCCATTCTTGTAGCGATACATCTCGGACGACTGCCGCCCTAAACGGGCCAGAGCGATGTCCTTCATCATGGTGATGGCACTCGTAGGGTCTTTCTCCTGCCGGGCAGCTACCTTCAGCACACCGTCCCAGTCGCACCGTTCCAGGCAACGCATCATCGACAGCTCGTTGTGGAAGTTCTCGTCCCTGTTCCAGAAATGGTAAAGCCCATACCCCATAGCAAGCAGCATAACCACCTGCACTGCCACTGTCAGACGGAAGTCCTTCATGATGCCACTTCCCTGGAGCCGGCCATAGCCAATGACAAGCAACAGGAAGAATGCGGCCAGCAGATAGTAGGGCAGGTAGTAGGCATGGTGCTCCTCGGACACGAAGAACAACGGTAGCTCAGCCCAGTAGACATTGGCAAGGTTCATTTGGTAATACACATAGCGATAATAAATCAGGGGGATGGCCACGACAGTAGCCACGGCAATGATGCACGTCGGCAGACGCATGTTGCGCGTCCCCTCAAGTCGCCACGTCCAGACACCCATGAGCAATGCGGCGGCCAAGCCATAGACACCCATCACAGGATAGCCGATAGCCGCAGTGAGGAAGATGTAGACTGCACGTAGCTTGGACGGCAGACGACGATACCCCCATAGCAACGCCACTACGGCTGTTGTCCCGATGGTGGTTACAAAAAGGTGTCCACGCAGTTTCAAAATGTATATCCAGTAGCCCATGTCGACAATAGTCGTCAGGATAAGCACCACGGGAACCAGAAGTATGGCCACCCAGGCGTCAGGTAGCCGGAAAGCCCTTTTCGTCAGCCACGCAAGCAATAGCCACCATGAGAATAGCATGACGGTCCCTACCCACGGATAATAAAAGAACTGGGTGAAGAAGGTAGACAAGTAGGTAAGCAAGCCGCCGGCCACGACCAGCTGCTGCCGAAAGAACAATGAGGTATCAAGAAACAGGTTCAGCTCTTGGGCTTTCCATAGCAGGTCGCTCTCCAGGAAAAGCAATGCTCCAGCCAACAGAATCAGGGCTACCAAAGCAAACAGAAAAGGTAATATTTTCTTCATTATTATCGTTTTTTCGTAATTATTCGATACAAAGTTAATTGTTTTTTTACAATTTACTTGCTATTCTCATAATATTTTTGTATCTTTGCGCAAAATACTAAACAATTTTAAACAAAACTGTAAATATGAAAAAACAATTATTGTCATTTCTGGTGTGCATATTCGCCCTTACGGCGCAGGCTGCCACTGAGAAAACACCCGTCTGGAAAGACCCGGCAGTGAACCAAGTGAACCGCGAGCCACGTCGTGCCGCATTCTTCGCCTTCGAAGATGCCGACAAGGCAAAAGCAGGCGACAAAACGAAGTCGTCGCGCTATCTGTCGATGGAGGGCAAGTGGCGCTTTAACTTTGTGAAAGACCACAACCTGGCTCCAAAGGACTTCTTCACACTGAAGTTCGACGACTCGGAGTGGACAGACTTCCCCGTACCCGGTCTCTTCGAAATCGAGGGCTACGGTGACAAAACCTATAAGAATGCCGGCTATGGTTGGTGTACGACGTTCGACAATAACCCGCCCTATATCTCAGAGACCAATAATTACACGGGATCCTATCGCCGCACGTTCGACCTACCTTCAGACTGGAACGGCCAGGACGTGTACTTCCATGTGGGCTCTGCCACAAGCAACCTCTCGGTATGGGTCAACGGCAAATACGTGGGCTACTCTGAGGACTCGAAGGTGGCTGCCGAGTTCAACATCACGAAATATCTGAAGAAGGGGCAGAACCTCATTGCCATGCAGGTGATGCGCTGGTGCGACGGCTCCTATTTAGAGGATCAGGACTTCTGGCGCTTCACGGGTATTGCCCGCGAGGTTTATCTGTATGCTCGCCCCAAAGCGCATATCAAGGACATTTTCGTCAAGCAGGACTATCAGAACGGCAATGGCATTCTGGAAGTGAAGGTCGACTTGACAGGAAAAAGCAGTGTGACAGCACAATTGCTTGATGCGGAAGGTCGACAGGTGGATAATGGGTTTGGCAAGGAAGAGAAGTCTGGATTCACCCTGAACACGAAAATTGATGGCGCGAAGCCTTGGACGGCCGAGACACCTTATTTATATACCCTAATGCTGACATTAAAGAAAGGCAGCGAGGTGGTAGAGGTGGTTCGGCAGCGCGTGGGCTTCCGTCATATCGAGATCAAAAACGCCCAGCTGTTGGTCAACGGACAGCCTATATTAATAAAAGGTGCCGACCGTCATGAACTCGATCCCGACGGTGGCTACATTGTCTCAATGGAGCGTATGATTCAGGACATCAAGATTATGAAGCAGCTGAACATCAACGCCGTGCGTACCTGTCACTATCCCGACGATCCCCGTTGGTACGACCTTTGCGACGAGTACGGACTTTACATCACAGCAGAGTCGAACCTCGAAAGCCACGGCATGGGCTACGGCGATAAGACGCTGGCCAAGAACAAAGACTTCGAACTGGCCCATTTGGAACGTCAGTATGGCAATGTGATGCCGTTGAAGAACCATCCCTCTATCATCGTTTGGTCATTAGGCAACGAGGCCGGCTACGGCCCCAACTTCGAGAAGGCATACGACTGGGTGAAGGCTACCGACAAGACCCGTCCATGCCAGTTCGAACAGGCCGGACAGAACGGCAAGACCGACATCTTCTGCCCCATGTACTACGACTATAATGGTTGTGAGAAGTATTCACAGGGCGATAATCCCCGCCCGCTCATCCAGTGCGAATATGCCCACGCCATGGGCAACTCGATGGGTGGCTTCAAGGAGTACTGGGACTTGATTCGTAAATACCCGAAGTATCAGGGCGGCTACATCTGGGACTTCGTCGACCAGGGCATGCGCGACAAGAGCCCCATCACGGGCCGCGAGATTTTCACCTACGGTGGCGACTACGGCAAGTATCCTGCCTCTGACTACAACTTCAACTGCAACGGCATCATCGCCCCCGACCGCCGCCTGAACCCACATGCCTACGAGGTGCAGTACTACTACCAAAACGTGTGGGTGAAGGATGTTGACCTAAAGGCCGGCAAGTTCGAGGTCTATAACGAGAACTTCTTCAAGACACTCGACGACCTGCAGCTCGACTGGTTCGTGGGTGGTGCAGGCAAGAGCCATCATGAGAATGCCAACCGCCCACTGGGCATGGCCTTCGGTCACGGGGGCACCATCGACATCAGCGGCATACAGCCACAGCAGCGCAAGGTGATTACCGACGAGAAACTGCAACAGACCATCGCAAAGGTGATGGGACATCATGGTGATCACGAAATTTTCGTTTCTTTCTATTTCAAGTCGAAGAACGGTGCGCCCCTCGTTGACAAGGGACAGGTTCTGGCCAAAGAGCAGTTCGTCATCAACCCCTATCAGTTCCCCGATTTAGCACCCCTTTCGACCTCCGAGGGGGGCACTATAGCCACCAAGTCTAACAAAGCCCCCTCGGGGGCAGTAGGGGGGGCTTCCAAGGAAGAGACCAACAGCTACGTGAAACTCTCTGCCGCAGGCACCGACCTCTACGTGGGCAAGTGGACGGGCTGGATAGACTATATCACCGTCGACGGCAAGGATATGTTACAGTTCCGCGAGTCGGTGGTGCCCGAATTCTGGCGCGCTCCCACCGATAATGACTACGGAGCAGGCCTGCAGCGCCGTTTCCACACCTGGCAAGACCCGCAGATGAAGCTGAAAGAATGTTCAGTGAGTGGTAACACTGTTACCGCTAAGTTCGACCTTCCCGACCAGAAAGCCAAGCTCACCATGACCTATACCCTCACTGCCGAGGGCGAGATTATCGTGCGCGAACAGCTGAACACTGAGAAGGATGCCAAGGTCAGCGAACTCTTCCGCTTTGGCATGGCCTTGCAGATGCCAAAGGCCTACGACCGCATTCAGTACTATGGCCGAGGCCCTGCCGAGAACTACATCGACCGAAACCACTCTGAGTTCCTCGGCGTCTACGAGAACGAGGTGGCCAAAGAGTATTTCGAGTATATCCGTCCGCAGGAGTCGGGCAATCACACCGACGTGCGCTGGTTCTCGGTGCTCGACAAGAACGGCAAGGGCCTTCGCTTCTACTCGAATGCCCCGATGGAAGCAAGCGCCCTACCCTACACTACTGCCCAACTCGACGACGGTCAGCACAAGGACAAGGCATGGGGCCGTCATAGCGGCGACCTGATACCTGCTGGGAAAACCTGTGTTCACATTCAGCAGCGCCAGCTGGGCTTGGGCTGTGTGAACTCATGGGGCGCCTGGCCGCGTAGCGAATATCGTCTGCCCTATAAAGACTACGATTTCACCTTTGCCATCAAGCCCATCAAATAATGCGTTGTCAAAGACTCTATCCAATAGCGGCACTCTTTCTGGTGCCGCTATTGGCTTTTTCTCAACCGAGGCTCATGCGGCAACAGCACTTCAAGAAGCACATTCCCGCAGGCAACTACAGCGGCATAACGCCACTGGGCAACGAACGCTATGCCGTTGTGAGTGATAAGTCGAAAGAGGATGGCTTCTTCGTATTCCGTTTGCATATTGACACACTTCAAGGAATAATCACTAAAGCAGAAAACGAAGGGTTCTATTCCTGCGGACAGAAGAACCGCGACATGGAAGGTATCGTCTACTGCCCTCACACGCGTACATTATTTATTTGTGGGGAAGGTGACAACGCTGTGTATGAATATACACTCGAGGGACAACGCACAGGACGCCAACTGGAAATGCCCAACTGTTTCAAGTCAGCCCCCAGAAACTTAGGCTTGGAAGCACTGACCTACGACACACTTCGGCATCGCTTCTATATTACCTCTGAACGGCTATTGCCTGGCGATTCGCTCTTGCGCTTGCAGTCTTTCGGCGACAACCTAAAGCCTGACCGTCAATATTTCTATCAACCCGACAAACCTATTTCGCGAAAATACTACCATGGAGTGTCAGAGTTGTGTGCTACTGGCGATGGTCGTTTGCTGGTTATGGAACGCCAGCTACGTGTGCCCCGGCTGAAGATTGGTGCCAAGAGCATAGTCAGAATCTACGAGGTTGAGCCCAAGGAAAACAGTTTCTTAGAAAAACGTTTGCTCACGGAGTTTACCACACGAATCAGTCTGACGAGCCGTCGCTTTGCCAACTACGAAGGGCTTTGCACCCCCTACCAAGGATGGCTCCTTTTGGTTGCAGACTCTCAGAATCAATACAAAGGAATACTTCGTGACTGGTTCAAATTAATTGCTGAGTAGGCAAACCTGCATTACTTGCATTTAAAGAAATGAAAATCTTTACCCATACTGACTCAAAATTCGATTTTTTTTCTTAATTTTGCAGCCAAAAAGAATTGCCCCATCATGAGACTCTATTCCGACGACGAACTTTCCGCGATACTCAATCAGGATATTTTTAACCAGATTAGTCAGGCTGCCGACCGCCTGGGGATGGAATGCTACGTAGTAGGCGGTTATGTGCGTGACATTTTCCTCGAGCGCCCCAGTAACGACATCGACGTGGTGGTAGTGGGCAGTGGTATTGAGCTGGCAAAGGAACTGAAGCGGATGCTGGGCCGAAAGGCTCATCTCTCCGTGTTTAAGAATTTCGGAACGGCACAAGTGAAAGTCAGTGAAAAGTTTACAGTGAATAGTGAACAGTTCGCTACCGCACAAAACCACGGCGGGGGGGGCATCGCGCAGCCATCTATAAACTATCCACTATCCACTATCCACTATCCACTCGAAGTGGAATTCGTCGGTGCCCGCAAGGAAAGCTACAGCCACGACTCTCGCAAGCCGATAGTGGAAAACGGTACGCTGGAGGACGACCAGAACCGCCGCGACTTCACCATCAATGCCATGGCCATCTGCCTGAACAGGGAGCGCTTCGGTGAATTAGTCGATCCCTTTAATGGCCTGGCCGACCTGAAAGACGGCATTATTGCTACGCCTTTGGAACCTGGCATCACTTTTAGCGATGACCCACTGCGCATGATGCGATGCATCCGTTTCGCCACACAACTGAACTTTGAGATTGAACCTGAGACCTTCGAGGCCCTGGAGCGCATGGCCGACCGCATCAAGATTGTAAGCGGTGAGCGTATCATGGTCGAACTAAACAAAATAATAATGGCTCCCCATCCGAGCATCGGTTTCGAATACCTGCAACGCTCAGGACTGCTAAACATCATACTACCTGAACTGGCTGCCCTCGACATTGTTGAACGGAAGAACGGACGGGCACACAAAAACAACTTCTATCACACGCTGGAAGTACTGGAGAACGTCGCTAACAGCGAACACTCTTCACTCTATCTGAGGTGGGCCGCCTTGCTTCACGACATAGGGAAGACGAAGACAAAACGATGGGACCCGGCCATTGGCTGGACCTTCCATAACCATAACTACATTGGTGGGAAGATGGTTCCAGAGATTTTCCGCAGACTGAAACTACCTATGGGGCAGGAAATGCACTACGTGCAAAAGCTCGTTGACCTGCACATGCGGCCACAAGTCATAGCCGACAATGAGGTGACCGATTCGGCCGTACGCAGATTGCTCAACGATGCGGGTGACGAAATAGACGACCTCATGCTGCTCTGCGAGGCCGACATCACATCGAAAAACGAAGTAAGGAAAAAATTATTCCTCGAAAACTTCAGAATGGTACGCGAGAAGTTGGCCGATTTGAAGGAAAAGGACTATAAACGCTTGCTACAACCCGTCATTGACGGAAATGAGATTATGCAACTGTTCCATCTGAGGCCGTCACGAGAAGTAGGCATCCTGAAACAGTTCCTAAAAGATGCCGTTCTCGACAACAGAGTCGAGAACGAGCGTGAATCGCTCATGCAAATACTTCTGAAGAAAGCCCATGAAATGGGATTGTCGCAATAACAACTACAATGAATAGGTGAGACTATCCACCCTTTGCGAAACGTCAGCCCATGAATAAATATTCAGCTTCACCAAACCACGCAACACACTGATTTCCAACGCGTTATAATTCAGCATGAATTACGTGTCAATTCGTGCTGAATTACGTGACAATTTAAGCTTAATTGCATCGCAATTCAGCATGAATTTCAAACGTGTTCAAATAAAACCCCAAAATGCATGATTATGCAAACGAAAACGAAGGGATGAACTTCAATAAATAACACTAATAAAATGTAAAAAAGATATAAAGGGAGAATAACTTCCACTTCTTTTTAGTACTTTTGCATCACGAAAACCAAAGAACTTCTAATAGTTTTCGCCAAGAAAGTGAAATTTAAACATAAACTAAGTAGTAAAAGCAAAAGTATGGAAATGAAAAAAATTGTAATGGCTGTAGCTTCTGCCCTACTATTGGCATCGTGCAGCAAGAGTGGTGGCGGACGCCCTGAATTTGGCGACAATGAATATCCCGTCGTAGAGGCAGGGATATCGAATGCTGCCATGCAACAGAGTTTTCCTGCCTCTATCAAAGGTGTTCAGGATGTACAGATTAGCCCTAAAGTAGGAGGATTCCTTACCAAGATTTACGTGAAAGAGGGACAAAGCGTAAGTATCGGACAAGTGCTGTTCGAAATCGACAACGTGACCTATCAAGCACAGGTGCGCCAGTGTCAGGCTGCTGTCAATACGGCTCAGACACAGGTAAACACCGCCAAGCTGACCTACGAGAATTCGAAGCAACTGTTCGACAACAAGGTTATCGGCGACTTTGAGCTACAGACCTCGCTCAACACCTACGAGCAGGCAAAAGCAGGTCTTGCCCAGGCAGAAGCATCCTTAGCCAGCGCAAAGGAGTCACTTGGCTTCTGCTACGTGAAGAGTCCTGCCTCGGGCGTAGTTGGTACCCTTCCCTATAAGGTGGGAACACTCGTAAGCGCAGCCAATGTACTAACCACCGTATCGAACAACTCGACTATAGAAGTCTACTTATCCATGAACGAGAAGGACGTTCTTGCCATGCAAAAAGAGAACAGCGGTCTCGACAAGATGCCAGACGTGAAGCTGCAACTGGCCGACGGTACCATCTACGCCAATACGGGTAAGGTAGCCAAGATGAGCGGTGTCATTGACCAAGCTACAGGAACCGTACAGCTGATTGCCGTGTTCCCCAATCCTGACAAGCTGTTGAAAAGTGGCGGTTCAGGAACTATCATCATTCCCCATGACAACACTTCGGCCATCGTCATCCCCCAGTCGTGCGTCATGGAGGTACAGAACAAGAAATTTGTTTACACATTGGGCGAAGGCAACAAGGTTCAATACACCGAAATCACTGTCGACCCACAAAACGATGGCTTAAACTACATTGTGACTGGCGGACTGAAAGTAGGCGACAAGTATGTAACCAACGGCATCACAAAACTTTCTGACCAGATGGTCATTGAGCCTATCACCCCTGAACGCTATCAGGAAAAGATTCAGGAACAGGCCAAGGCCATGACCGCTGGCGACATCGTGGGGGCAATGAAAAAATAGAATATAATTTGAGATTTGAGGTTTATGATGACCTCGGCCGCTGTCTGACCTCAAATAATCTCAAGCCTCAAATCTCAAATCTCAAATCAAGAAAGAACAATGACTTTTACAACATTTATCAAACGTCCTGTACTTTCGACGGTGATTTCAATTCTCATCGTCTTGTTGGGCTTTATCGGACTGGCAACACTGCCCATTGAGCAGTATCCAGATATTGCGCCGCCTACCGTGGTGGTCTATACCAGCTATCCTGGTGCCGATGCCGAGACCGTGAAGAACTCTGTGCTGGTACCGCTCGAAGAGAGCATTAACGGTGTGGAAGGCATGGACTATATCAGCTCTACGGCCTCGTCGGGCTCTGCCCAGCTTAGCATCCTGTTCCGTCAGGGACTGAATGCCGACATGTGTGCCGTGAACGTGCAGAACCGTGTACAGCAGGCGCAGGCATTGTTGCCCGCTGAGGTGACCCGCATCGGTGTAACGGTGATGAAGCGTCAGACGTCGCAGGTACTGATGTTCACGCTGACCTCTGACGGCCGTTACGACGACGAGTTCCTGACGAACTACAGCAACATCAACATCATCCCCGCCATCAAGCGTATTCAGGGCGTGGGCGACGTGCAGTCGCCGGGTATGAAGACCTACTCCATGCGCATCTGGCTGAAGCCCGACGTGATGAAGCAGTACAACCTCATGCCCTCGGACATCTCGAACGTGCTGGCCGAGCAGAATATCGAGGCC
>CAJONO010000108.1 GCA_905235905.1 uncultured Prevotella sp. | reverse complement strand
GAACTCGCACCAGCTGGTGAAGGACCTCTACGAGATATGGGACAACCTGTCGCCCCGCAACGTGCTCGAGGACTGGCACGACGCCGAGCAGATACGCGAGGAGGTGCTGAACCTCTTCAGCCACGGCATCGTCGACCTGAAGACCCGCGCCGAGATCGAGGCGATGTACTGGAGCGTGTGCCACGAGATAAACGCCCTGGCTAAGAACATGAAGCACGTGCCCGAAGAGCTGATGAACATCGACAAGCTGCTGGCCGACAAGTACTTCTGCAACTTCTCGCTGTTCCAGAGCCTGCCCGACTCGTGGGCCATCGACCAGATGTTTCCCATCATGCCCATACAGCGCTTGGACGAGCGGCCCACACGCAACGCCACCATACAGGACATTACCTGCGACTCTGACGGCAAGATAGCCAACTTCGTGACCAACCGCCACAACTCCCACTCGCTGCCCGTACACACGCTGAAGCGCAACGAGAACTACTACCTGGGCGTCTTCCTCGTAGGGGCCTACCAGGAAATACTCGGCGACATGCACAACCTCTTCGGCGACACCACCGCCGTACACATCTCGGTGAAGGACGGCCACTACCACATAGACCAGATTATCGACGGCGAGACCGTGGCCGAGGTGCTCGACTACGTGCAGTACGACCCGAAGAAGCTGGTGCGACAGTTAGAGGTGTGGGTCACCAAGAGCGTCAAGAGCGGCAAGATAACGCTGGAAGAGGGCAAGGAGTTCCTCTCCAACTACCGCTCAGGCCTCTACGGCTACACATACCTGGAGTAAATATAGTAAAACGGCATTAATTCTTTATGCGGGTTACGGTCTGGCAGACCGTACAACAGACGAAAATAATCATATAACTATGAATTATGAACTATGAACTATAAAACCCTCACCCTGCCCAACGACGTGCAGGAAGTGCCCCGTCTGGGAGAATTCATCGACCTTGTCTGCGAGGAACTGCACTTCGACATGAGCACCACGCTCCAACTGAACCTCGCCATCGAAGAAGCCGTGGTCAACGTGATGAACTACGCCTATCCTGCCGGCACGGCAGGCACCGTGAGCATCGAGGCCCGCACCGCCGATGCCAGCGTGGTGTTTGTCATCAGCGACAAGGGCACACCCTTCGACCCTACCGCCAAGGAAGATGCCGACACGACGCTCTCGGCCGAAGAGCGGAGCATAGGCGGCCTGGGCATTCACCTGGTACGGCAGATTATGGACTCCGTGAGCTATGAGCGCCGTGACGGCACCAACGTGCTGACACTCAGCAAGAAACTACCTAATAACCCCTAACCGCCGGAACCATGATTCATGAGCTGATGAGCAACGAGCTGTGGCTGGGACTGAACAGCTATGCGTGGATTACCATCGTCACCGTGCTTAGCATCTTCGTGGTGATGGCCCGTTCGCGCATACCTGCCGAAGTGGCATTCCTCGGAGCGCTCACCGTGCTGCTCGTCACGGGCGTAGTGAGCGAAGAAGAGGGCATGGCCGGCTTCGGTTCGGAACCTGTCGTGGTCCACGCCGCCTTCTTCGTCATCATTGCCGGCCTGATGCAGACGGGCGTACTCTACTGGCTCACCAAGCACGTGCTGGGCGACCCGAAGAACTACGGCTATGCCGTGCTGCGGCTCATGGTGCCCATCAGCCTGCTGGCAGCCTTCCTCAACTCGGTCAATGTGGTGGCACTCTTCATCGACGCAGTGAAGATATGGGCGCGCAAGCTCAGCATCTCGCCCTCGAAACTGCTGCTGCCACTAAGCTATGCTGCCACGCTCGGCGGCATGTGTACGCTCATGGGCAATTCATCGAACCTGGTGGTGGCAGGCCTCTATCTGAGCAAGACCGGCAAGTCAATGCACATCTTCGAACCGCTGCTGCCTGGCCTCATACTGACTGCCGTAGGCATTCTGATGGTGGTGCTGCTAAGAAACAAGATACCGTCACGCGACTCGGCCGAGCAATCGTTCGAAACCACCTCCGACTACACCGTCGAGCTGCTGGTGCCTACCGACAACCCCGCCGTGGGCAACACGGTTGAAGAGGCCGGCCTGATAAACGTGAAGGGCGGTTCGCTGGTCGAGATTGTGCGCTTCGACAAGGAAATCATCATGCCTGTGCCCAAGGACGAGTGGATTCTGGGCGGCGACCGCCTCATCTACGCCGGCCAGATCAACGAGATTCTGGAACTGAAGCGCAGTCACGGCCTGGCCGCTGCCGACCACCACGTGTGGAGCATTGACGACATCGACAAGAAGCGGCGCATGCGCACGGCCTACGTCACCTTCGGCAGCGAGCTCATCGGACAGTCGATGACCCAGTGCGACTTCGAGCAGAAGAACAACGTGGCCTTAGTGGCCGTGGCCCGCCAAGGCCGCCGCATCAGCGGTCAGCCACGCGAAATAAAAATACAGGCCGGCGACACCCTGCTCTTAGAGTGCCCGCCGAAGAACGACAGCCAGTTAGAGCAGGACAACCGCCGCAACCTCACCTTCTTCGACTCGCACTTCGTGCCGCAGTTAGGCCCGAAGACAGTGACCAGTGCCATCATACTGGTGCTCATGTTCCTCATATCGTCGTTCCACGTCCTACCGCTCATGGCCACCACCATGCTGGCTGCCGGTGCCATGATGCTGCTGGGCTGCTGCCGCATAACCGGCGTAGCGAAGTACATAGAGTGGGAACTGCTGCTCATCCTGGGCTCAACGGTGGTCTTCTCGGTAGCCATCACCAAGACCGGCATTGCCGATGCCATTGCCGTCAACGTGCTCCACCTGTGCGGCTCCAATCCCTACATCGTCATGGCAGTGATGTGCCTGCTGGCCTCGATTGTCAGCGAGTTTGTGAGCGACGTGGGTGCCAGCGCCGTGTTCTTCCCCATCATGTACGAACAGTCGGTGCTGCTTGACTGCAACCCCATGCCGTTCGTCATTTCGCTGATGCTCAGCGTCACCATCAGCTTCGCCTCGCCCATAGGCAGCAACACCCACATGCTCATCTACGGTCCCGGCTCGTTCCGCTTCACCGACTTTGCCCTTCTGGGCATCTGGATGCACATGGTGCTGCTGGCACTGTGCCTCGTCATCGTCAATCTCATTTATCCATTATATTAAAAACATATTGTCATGAAAACAACATTCAAAGAAGAAAACAACAATTTCGTGATGTATTTCGAGGGCCGTCTCGACACAGCTGCCGCCCCTCAGGTAGAACAGGAGATGAAGCCCCTCCACGACTGCACCGGCCACGATGTCATTCTCGACTGCACCCAGCTCGAGTACATCTCCTCGAGCGGTCTGCGCCTTTTCCTGTCCCTGCTGAAGGAGGCCAAGCCCAAGGGCAGCCACGTCTACATCACAGGTATGAACGACGACCTGCGCCAGGTATTTGCCATGACAGGCTTCATTAACCTGTTCGAGTTCAAATGATTCTGCTGTCACCTCATGGCGAGGAGCTGATGGCACAGTTTCGCGAGCAACTGCCGCAGCTTCGACAGTTGTCACAGCAGGTCTACGACCAGTTGCGGCAAGTGTTTCGTGAGCAAAGCATCGAACTGAACACCATCGAGTACCGCGTCAAGACCGAGTCGTCGCTGGCGGGAAAATTAGAGCGCAAGGGCGACAAGTATCGCACACTGGCCGACGTGACCGACCTCGTGGGCCTGCGCATCATCACCTTCTACACCGACGATGTCGACAAGGTGGCCGCCATCGTGAAGCGCCTCTTCGTGGTAGACTGGGGCAACTCCGTCGACAAGCGCAAGCTGCACCAGCTGGACAGCTTCGGCTACAACTCGCTGCACTACATCTGCCGGCTGAAGGAAGGGCCGCTCAGCCACATTCCCTTCGAGCTGCAGATGCGCACCGCCTTGCAGCATGTGTGGTCGGCCATTGAGCACGACATCGGCTACAAGGGGGCGGTGAAGCTGCCACCCGAATACCGACGACAGTTCAGCCGTCTGGCCGGCATGCTCGAACTGGCCGACGACGAGTTCAGCCGCCTGCGCACCACCATGAGCGACTATCGGCGACAGGTGCAGGCACTGGTGAAGTCGGGACAGCTCGACGAGGTGCCCTTGTCTACCGACTCCTTCCGCAGCTATCTGGAACTGCACCCCTTCGAACGGCTCAACCAGCGCATAGCCGCTACCAACCAGGCCGAGCTGTTCCCCGCATCGCTCATGCTCTTCCTGCCCATCCTGGAGCATTTCGGACTGGAAACGCTGGGCGATGTGCAGCGCTTCATCGACGACAATGCCGAGGATGCCTACCAGCTGGCACTGTTGCAGTTAGCCGTGACCGACCTCGACATCCTCTCCGAGAGCGTGGGCCTGCAGAACCTCTGTCTGGTCCATGCGCTGAAAGAGGGCGGCGGAGAAAAAGAACTGACGTTCATCTTCGACAAGATAAACGGCAAAAATGCAGCCAACGCCCTGCTGGCCGGTGCCATCATGAGGCAAGCCGCCTCACTCCCCATCAAAACAAACGCCACACCCTCATGAAAGAACGACTGACCATAGTAAAAGTGGGCGGTGCCGTCGTGGAAGACGAGGCACAGCTGCAACAGCTCCTAAAGGACTTCGGTGCCATCTCCGGCCGCAAAGTGCTGGTTCACGGCGGCGGCCGCAAGGCCACGAAAACGGCCGAACGCTTAGGCATCGAGACCCAGATGGTGGGCGGACGGCGCATCACCAGCGCACAGATGCTCGAAGTGGTGACGATGGTCTACGGCGGCCTCGTCAACAAGCACGTGGTGGCCTCGCTACAGGCTGAAGGCATCAAGGCCATCGGCCTGACCGGTGCCGATGCCGACATCATACGCTCCCACAAGCGACCCCTGAAGAACGGCATCGACTTCGGGTTCGTGGGCGACGTGGACAACGTCAACGCACAGACCCTCAGCGACTTCATCGAGCAGGGACTCGTGCCAGTACTCGCACCACTGACACACGACGGCCACGGCACCATGCTCAACACCAATGCCGACACCATCGCCTCGGAGGCCGCCAAGGCCCTGGCCGCCATCTACAACGTGACGCTCATCTTCTCCTTCGAGAAGAAAGGCGTACTGCGCAATCCCGACGACGACGACAGTGTCATACCCACCATTACCCATGCCGACTTTGAGCAGTATCGCGCCGACGGCACCATCACGGGAGGCATGCTGCCGAAAATAGAGAACGCACTGGCGGCCGTCGATGCCGGCGTAGAACGGGTCATCATCACACTGGCCACGGCACTCGACGGAAAGAGCGGAACGACGATTGAAAAAATAAAAAAATAAAAAATATGATTATCCGCAATCGTACCACCAATGGCCTGAAAGGCCAATACCTCATAGCCCAGGGCAACGCCCTGGGTACAGGAATATGGGTAATTTCGCCCTGTAAGGGCAAAAGCAAAGATGCAATGATACGGCTTTTGCCCTTACAGGGCGTACATCGCGCCGTCCT
>CAJONO010000107.1 GCA_905235905.1 uncultured Prevotella sp. | reverse complement strand
TTAGCTCAGTTGGTAGAGCATCGGACTGAAAATCCGTGTGTCCCCGGTTCGATTCCTGGAGGTACCACTCCTCCTTTCATTACGAACCCCGTGAAAGTCTTCGGACTCTAACGGGGTTTTTGATTGAATATCAGGCGATTACGCCTTACTTTTGGTCTCAAAACAGATTCGTTACGACATGAAATTCAAGTTAAACGCTGTGACTTGCTACATGAGCAACTCGCTTGTCTTAACCCAGTAGTAATATGCTTCAGGATTGCCTCGCCGAATCTTTGCCAGTTCTTTGCTGAGCGTCGGGTAGATACTCATGTCTTTCAGTTCGCTGATACTCCCCCAGTATTTCTCAATCTCTGTTGCTCCTTTATCTATGAGGGTCGCCAGGTATGCCGCTTTGGCAGCATCAGTGATGGCATTGTCCAGGGTGTAACGGCCAGAATAGATATGGCTCTTCAGTTTATCAACGCCCTCCTTCAGCAGTTCAAAGTCACCTACAGGGTCAACTTTTCCGCGAGTGGCCAGCGCCATTGCGGTTGTCCTGATGTCATCATATATCATACTGATGTCACCAGTTTTCTCCCTATATGACAGTTCAACTGCTGCTATATCCTTGAAGGTGGCAGTCACTCAGATGCCAACTGAGCGTATTCCTCTCAATGCCTGATATAACAGCTGACGGAATGTCATCGACCGAGAACTGGGGCATACAGGAGGCATAGGCAAGTATACTATCGCTTACTCCTATCATTACTCTAAACGTATAAAATCGGTGCAAAGGTAACTAAAAATCGGCAAATAACCAAATTTTTGCCGATTTTTAGTTATACTTCCTAATAAAGTCTAAAAATCAGCCTCACAAAAAAAATAAAGGATGTCACATGTAGTCACATTCAAAATAATTGTGTACCTTTGCAAATGCAAACTCGTTCTTTGATGTAATGACAGCAATACAGGTCTGGAAGTCGCCCGTCTTACTGTGGGTAGCAATTCGTCTCCGGACTCTAACGGGGTTTTTCAATGCCCAGAACAGTCAGAAACAAAGCCAAAGCTTCCCACACTCCCTTGCTGCATAATCATTCATTTTGTGACTTCACGGAAAAGCGCTTGAAATTCAGGCTGAATTATGATGCAATTAAGCCTGAATTGTCGTATAATTCAGCATGAATTGCGGCGCAATTTGCACCGAATTATAACACGCTATAAATCAGACGATTATGAAATTAGGAAAATGAATGAATATTCATGAATAATCATTTTTTGAAGGACAGGAAACTTCAGTTCTGTAATACATGTGGCAAGAAAAAAAATGTTAAACCCTTCGCTTTTCCTGAAGTTTTTCACAAATAATGAAAGCGAATTGAAGAAAATTGTGTATTTTTGCATCCGACCAAGCCAGTCATGCTGACCAAGCGGACAGAAATGGCCGCAAGGGAAACCGGACGGGGCGGGTCGAAACAACATCGTTGGAATCCGGAGGCTGAGAAAACCGCTTGTAAGGACAGCCAAAGGGAAAAGGACGTTTTCTGAACGTTACCTGTCTGTAAATTCAAACTTCGCAAACTTGAATCTTCCTACAGGGGTAATGCAACGAGGCGTTCACGGGGGTGTATTATTTCCCGGCTGTTCGACGCTATCATTGTATCATGGTAGTGATTGTACGCGCCGAGCTATATAATGCCACTCGGCGTGGGCTGGCTTGCGTTGCTTATCTTTAGGAAGAGGCAATGCGAAGGCCTGAATTTAGGGATAAGCGCGGAGAAACAAAACTCCCACGTCTTTTTTTTATTTCCAAACCTGAATATGATTAAAAACGCCGAATAGGGAGGGAGGCATTATTTAGTATTATTATGAAAAGACAATTACTTCTTTCATGGGTCATGTTGTTTAGTGTAACGGCATGGTCAAAAGTGAACATTGGCGACTTGGCGTACAATCTTGACGAGGAAACCTTGACAGCGAGCGTTGCCGACCTGCTCTCGCTGCCAGCCGACAGCATCGTGCGCATCCCTGAAACCGTAGAACAAGACGGCAAGACCTATACCGTAGTAGAGATAGGCTGGAATGCATTTGCGGGAACACCTAGAGACCGTTATCCTTTTCAGGTGAAGCGATTCGTGGTGCCAAAGACGGTGAAGCGCATCGGAAGGAAAGCTTTCTATATTCCCGGCAATCGGTCAAGTTCATCTACATTGTATCACTGTGCACTGGAGGGTATTGACTTTGCCGAAGGCTCACAATTGGAGGAACTTGGAGAGCAGGCGTTCGGCACGACATGTCTTAACGAGATAGACCTGCCCGAAGGCCTGAAAGTCATTGGCGAGAAGGTGTTCTACCAAAGTCAGAACCTGGAACGCGTAGGGTTGCCTTCCACACTCGACAGCATAGGCCCTTCTGCATTTGAAATACAGTCAGACTACTACATCAAGATGCCAAGCATAGAGTTGCCGGCCAATCTTCGTGCCGTTGCCGAGCGAGCCTTCTACAACTGTAAGTTCGACCGTCTGGCACTGCCTGCCAGCGTTGACACCATTGGCAGCAATGCCTTTGCACACGTTTCATCGATACTTCCTCAAGGCAGCAAGCCGGCGGCTATTGCCACCGATGCATTCAGCAAGACGGTAGAGGTCGTTGTCGACGAAGACTTCATTGAGAACTATCTTGCCGCACCCGTCTGGAAAGACCTGAGCGTTTACGCCGGGGTCATTACCGACGATCAGGGTCGCACCTTCCGGATTACAGGCAAGAACATCGTCACCCTGCAGAGTTTTGGCCAGATGACGGAGGTGACCATTCCCGATGCGGTGGAAACGGTAGTGTACAACGGTAAGACCTATCAGGTAGAGGGCTACTCCAAGGATGCCTTCGGCCAGGTGGAAGTGCTCCATGTGGAGCGGGCCTACAAAGAACTGCCCTACTGGATTTTCGGTTCGGGGCTACGCGAGCTCTATCTGCCTGCTTCTATAGAAGTTGTGGAAAGCAGTAGCACGACACAGGCCAACAACGGGAGCATGTTCAATGCTTGTTCCGGCGTCGAGGTTCATCTGTCGTCGCCTGTGCCTCCGGTGATTACCGCCACAAGCCCGTTCAGTACGCTATGGCTCGACGAAGCCTATATTCCCGCCTATGCCGAGAGCAATTGGAACACGCTGAATCTCAATCCGTTTACTACGACCGACGGTTTCTCCTGTTCGCGCTTGTTCAGCGACTTGACTGGTGTATCCATCATCGGCAGTGAGGGTGGCGACATTGTCATTCCCGAATCTATCACCTATGAGGAGAATACATACCATGTGGCAAGCGTCAGCGCCATCAGTAGCCAGGTGACGAGTGTGGTGGTGGAGAGTGCTGCAACAGAACTTTCTTCAGATTTGTTTGCTCAGAAAGTACGTCTGCAGAGCGTCACCCTGCCCGAAGGAATGACCGTCATTCCCCCATCGTTCTTCTATCTGTCAGGGGTCAAGACAGTCCACCTGCCCTCAACCATCACGAAGATTGGGGAGTATGCTTTTCAACGCGCCCAACAGCTGAAGCATCTTGACCTGCCAGAAGGGCTGAAGCAGATAGACTTTGCTGCTTTCCTGGGTTCTGGTCTGGAGTCGATTCAGCTGCCCGCATCGTGCGATTCGATACAAGCTCTTGCCTTTTCCCTCCCCACTCTCAAGGAGTTTGCCGTGGCCGATGGCAACGAGAAATTCTGTGCCGTCGACGGTGTGCTATTCTCCAAGGACAAGAAGGTGCTCTATGCCTGGCCGGGCGACAAGGCCGTTAAACACTATGAGGTGCCGATGGGCACGGAGCAGATAGCGTGCTACTCTTTCATGCCTTCTCAGCTGACATCGATACGCCTGCCAGAAAGTTTCAAAAGCATACGCCTCTTGGAGGGGAGATCGGATTCGCGCGCTTGCCAATCTGACTACGGACCGACCATCGTCTATCAGAGCATACCCAATGCTGCCCAAGTAGAAATGTTCGGCAGTGCAGAGACCGTCTGCCTACCTGCCGAATATGACGACTGGATGTATTGGACCGACGAGGACCGCTACAGGATGGGAATGAGCGAAGAAGAATTCGACGAATGGGTGTCCGGGTTGGAAAAACGTTGGGAAGATGCAAAGAAAGAACTGAGGAACTATACAGTGATGACCGAGCGTGATGAAAGCCAGAACGCAGCCCTTCCTGTTGGCTACCAGCCGATGCCCAAGGCCTACTCCCTGAGATTCGACACTACGCATAAAGGCTTTGTTGTCAAGAGTGTCAATGTGCCCATGCTGCCATCGACTTTGGAGATTCCCGAAGAAATAGTGGTTGCCTGGAACAACGAGTATTACAGCCAATTCACGACATGGATCGAGCGTTACTGTAGCAGAAATGAAGACAGACTCTACCATGTGCCCATAGTTGGCATAGAGGACATCGCCTTTGCCCATTGTGACAGCCTGCAAAGCATCACGCTGCCTGCATCACTGAAATACATCGGCGAGGCAGCCTTCTTCGGATGCCAGAATCTGAGCGAGGTTCGCGGATTAGACAAGATGGGCATATCATCGTCCGATACCTATCGATCAACTGGCATCACGCGTGGAGTGTTCAGATATGCCTTTGCCGAATGTCCGAACCTGAAAGAACTGAGGTGGGGCGGCGATGTGGATTTCTCTGCCCAGCAAGTGGTTGGCAACATTGCGTTGAGACGGATAGTGCTGCCCGACAGTCTGCTGAACATTCAGGTTGGCGACAGACATTTCTATACCGTTGATGATAACATCATCTATAGCACTGTACAGGATCAAGAACGAGATGCAGACGGGAAGTATCAGAAAGTCTATCGCAACCTTCTGAACTATTATCCTGCCGGGCGTGAGGCAGAGGAATATGTCGTGCCCGACAGCGTCATAGAGATTTTGCGCTATGCTTGCGCCAACACGAGAATGGCGTCGCTCACACTGCCTGCATCTGTCAAATATATTGACCATGCCGCTTTCTTAGGCAACCAAAGCCTGACGAAGGTCGTCATGCAGGCCGACTCGATAGAGGACCTGCCCCTAATAGCAAACAGCTATGCTGAGATGAAAGCGAGTAACTACGACCAGATGATCGGCTATAGTGCCTACGGCAATCCCTATACCTTCATTGGACATCTTTCATCTTACAAAGCCGACGGGGGATTGGGCTATGTGTATACCGACGATCGCTATCCTGCCTTCGACACTGGCTGGACCCGCGAAAACACCGTGCTCTACGTGAAGCAGCGCGTCTATGACGAACTGAAGGGCAATGCCACTCACTACTATCACGACATCTTCAAGGACATACAGTTGCTGGCCGACGAAACGACAGGCATCACGGCCATCATGACGAAGCAGCTTGCCGATGGCTGGTTCACCATCGACGGACGTAGCATTAGCCGCCCCATAGGCAAAGGTCTCTACATTCACAATGGCCGAAAGGTGGTTGTGAAATAAAGGCTCACTTTTTAAGTCGCTACCCAGTTTGCCACGCTGGCCCCAGCCACGTGGCAAACTGGGTAGCTATTTTTTTAGTCCTCCATGCGTTAATTCTTCAAAATAGCTTCTTTAAGTCAACCTTTTTTCGTAACTTTGGCTACGCCGAACTTACTTGGCACTCAGAAAAGCTCAAATAAATTTGGCTTTTCATTCGTTTTTTCGTAACTTT
>CAJONO010000106.1 GCA_905235905.1 uncultured Prevotella sp. | reverse complement strand
TTTCTTCTGCCGGCACCTACTGTCACCAATAGCTTCCATTTTCAGAAGTGGGGCGCCCTATACTGCCCGGACTTTCCTCTCGCACCCTGAGGCGCCAGCGACAGACCGGAGCAGTGCTTTCAATATTATTATAACGGATTACAGGTCGTTGTAATTCTGCACATTAAACGTCGAAGTCGACATATTACCCGTCTCGTAACCCTTCTTCAGCCAACGCTTACGCTGATCACTGGTACCATGGGTAAACGACTCGGGTGTGGCCCTGCCCTGAGCCTTCTTCTGCAGCCAGTCGTCGCCAATGGCCTTAGCCAGCTCCAGACCTTTCTCTAGGTCGCCATACTCCATCGAGTGGTTCATAGCGTCTTCGTAGTGAGCCCACACACCGGCATAGTAGTCGGCCAGCAATTCCAGACGCACACTGATCTGATTGGCACTCACCTTGTCGGTCTGATTCATGGCTTGATGGGCCTTACCCAGAATACCGAGCGAGTTCTCCACATGGTGGCCAATCTCATGGGCAATCACGTAGGCATAGGCGAATGTGTTACCCTCCACACCCAGCTGACGCTTCATCTGCGTAAAGAACGAGAGGTCGATGTAGAGCTTCTGGTCGCCTGAACAATAGAACGGACCAACGGCTGCCGATGCAGAGCCACAGGCGGAGTTCACCTGATTAGTAAACAGCACTAGCGTTGGCGGCTCATAGGTACGACCCAACTCCTGGAATACCTTGCCCCATACATCCTCGGTAGAAGCCAGAATCTGCTTACACTCGGTAGCCAGTTGCTGCTCCTCTTCGGTGAAGTTCTCAGGATCCACACTCTCCGTCTTTGCCGACATCTGCTGCTGGGCAGCCTGAAGACCGGCCGACACGGGGTCGCCACCACTCATCCAGGCAAACAGCGCAGCCACGATAATGGCTCCGATACCACCGATACCAGCTTTCGCACCACCACTCAGACCGCGACGGTCTTCCACATTACTACTTTCTCTTCTTCCTGTAAGTTTCATATTCTTCTACGTTTTTAGTTCATAATATGTTGCAAAAGTACACAAAAGTTTTCATATTCTAAAACTTTTTCCCGATTTTTTATTTGCCAGTCAGATTTTTCATGTAACTTTGTGCCGACATTTAAATGAATAACGTATTATGATGAATTTTATGAAAAGATTATCATTAGCCATCATCTTTGCCTGCTGCACCTTAGCAATGGCAGCACAGGACGGCATTAAAGTGAAATACCAGGGTGCAACCCCCGATATTGTCGACTTCGCATGGTCGTATGTTACTTCTTCCGACGGTAACGAGGATGAGGAGGTCGATGAATCGACAAATGCTCTGCGCCAGGCTCTGGAACGCTATCGCAAGGGCCAATCTCAACCCGAGGGCTATACGATAACCGTCGACAAGAAGGCAGGCTATATTCTCGTGGAGTCTCGTCAAAGCGGTTTCATAAACAAATGGGAGATGTGCTACTGGAACATGGCCGACAAGAAGCACAAACTGTTTGCCTATTGCGTCGAGCTCTCCGAAAACGGCAAGCGTAGCTCCCCAGGACAGTACGACGGTCTGAACTTCTACCGCTACAATAATGCCACGAAGACGATGTCGTTGTATGATGCAGGCATCGAAGTGGATTATTTCAACATCTCTTATTCCCTACCACGCACAGGCAAAGACATCATTGTGACGCAGTGGAGCGAGAACGGCAAAGAGAAATGGCAGAAGACGCTGAAATGGAACGGCAGCCGGTTCAGCTATTAACCAAATAGCCGGTGAAGACTACGATCCGAATGCTTAAGCTAGTGAATAGTAAAAAAAGATCCCCGCTCGGTTGAGCAGGGATTCTTTATTTGTTTAGCTGAGCTTGTGGATAACAAGACCTGAGCGGAGCTTCGGCTCAAACCAGGTGGCCTTCGGCGGCATGATCTTTCCGCTGTCAGCAATATCCATGATCTGCTGCATCGACACAGGATAGAGTGCCAGCGCGGCACGCATCTCACCAGAGTCTACACGACGCTTCAACTCGCCAAGGCCACGAAGACCGCCCACGAAGTCGATACGCTGCGAAGAACGCAAATCGCCGATGTTCAGAATCTCATCGAGAATCAGACGGCTGGAGATATCCACGTCGAGCACGCCGATAGGGTCGTTGTTATCATACGTTCCCTCCTTCGCCTTCAGACTGAACCAATGCTGGTCGAGATAGAGCGAGAACTCGTGCAACTGCTGGGGCTTGTAGATGTCCGTACCCTTGTCCTCCACAACGAAGTTTTTACGCAGTGCTTCGAGGAAATCTTCCGATGTCAGACCATTCAGGTCTTTTACCACACG
>CAJONO010000105.1 GCA_905235905.1 uncultured Prevotella sp. | reverse complement strand
TGTCGGGATGAGGCGACTCGAACGCCCGACCCCTACGTCCCGAACGTAGTGCGCTACCAACTGCGCTACATCCCGATTGCTCTAAGCGGGTGCAAAGGTACTACTTTTTCATGAAGAATGAGGAATGTTGACCGAAGAAATTGCTCTCGTATGCCAACATTTAACATTCTTTACGGATTTCTGCACCCTCTTAGGAGCGTAAGGGTGGGGACGTTGCTGTGGTTACTTCATTTCCAGATACGACTCACCGTTGTTCATGAAGAGAAGCAGGTAGTTGCCGAGATAGGCAGTGTCGTCGATCGTCCCTAACTCGCTGATGGTTAGCTTGTCGTAAGTGCTGTCGTACTCATAGGTGAACGGCTTTTCTTCCTGCATGGTGCTGCCGTTGTAGACGCGCCAGTAGCCTTCGTTGTTGGTCTTGAAATAGAAGCGGTAGTTAGCCGAGCCGGAAGTAAGCTGCCAGTAGGTCTTCTTCTGCAACAGCGCGTAGGAGGTTTCCTCTGCTTTCTTATAGGAGTACTTCGTGCCGTCGGCTGCCTGAAGGGTGAGGGTGGTGCCGTCGACGCTCACGGTATAGGTGCCGGCATCGGGGCTGTCGCTGCTGAAGGTTATTTGCGAGGTGCGTGTCTGTGTGGAATAGGTGTAGGCACCATACGACACACTTCCTGTCGAAGTGTTTCTCGTTACGATGCGATACTGGTCGTTGGGCTTGAACGATACCATGTAGTAGTAATACTGGCTGCTGCTGTTCTTGTTATACTGGTACCACTTGCCCTGTATTTTCTTGGCCAGCGACTCTTGCTGGTCATCCTGCTGCAGGTCGAGGTCGCTTTCGGGCATGTCGCCGTTATAGGGTTCGAACTTCATGTAGGCATAGCCCTTCGCAATGTTGTCGTAGTAGAACAGGTAGAGTTGCTCCTCGATACTGGCTGAGGCGATGAAGATTTCGTTGGCTCCATCGTTATAGGTCAGGTTGAGAACGGTGGTCTCGTTGTCGAAGGTGTAGTTGAAGGGTTTCGACGATTTGCCAATGCCGTTATAGACGTAGAGTTGTCGGCCCGTCGTTGCGGTACGGAACTCCCAGAGATAGTAGCCGTTGTCGCCCATGATGCGCCACGGATTCTTCTGCAGTAAGTCCTTGTTAACCACTGTTGCCTTCTGAAAAGTGCGCTCTGTCTCTTCGGAAACAAGCTTGATGGCCGACGATGATGCCTGCACACTGTAGCTTCCGGCGAGCACGTTGCTGCCGCTGATGGTGAGTGTGCGTGAGCGGTTCTGATATTCATAGGTGAATTCAGAGTAGTTGACGGCTCCCGAACTCTTGTTGATGATAATCACGGTGCCCGCGTTGCTGCCACGGAAGGACAGCAGGCAATAGGCTGCATTGCCTTGGTACTTGGCATCCATTATCCACGACCCGCTGAGCGAGCCGCCGCTGCCGCCGCCGTTTTCGCTGTCGTCGCCACATGCTGCTACGAGTGCCATCAGGGGCAGGAGCAGCCAAAGAATGAGTTTTGAATGTTTCATAACTGTCTCTTTTTTTTTGATTATGAGTGAATATTTGATTAGTCTTGATAGTAAATGCGCTTTACGCGGTTGCTGACACCTGTAAGCACTTCGTAGGGGATGGTGTCGAGCTGCTGGCTGAGCACCGTGACCGGCAGGTGCTGGCCGAATATCTCTACTGCGTCGCCTTCCTTGCAGTCGATGCCGGTCACGTCGACCATTGCTACGTCCATGCAGATGTTGCCTACGTAGGGTGCCTGCTTTCCGTTCACCAAGCAATAGCCGTGGCGGTTGCCCAACTTGCGGTTCAGGCCGTCGGCATAGCCTATGGGTATGGCGGCAATCACGCTGTCGCGTTCCAAGATAGTGCGGCGGCTGTAGCCGATAGAATCGCCTGCTTTCACCTCACGCAGTTGCAAGATGGTGGTCTTGAGGGTAGAGACGGTCTTTAGCTGCGAATTGTCAATTGTGAATTGTGAATTATGAATTGGGTCAACGCCGTAGAGACCTATGCCCAACCGGCACATGTCGAGCTGCCGTTTGGGGAAGTGCTCTATGCCTGCCGAGTTGTTGATGTGTCGCAGAATCTTATGGCTGAAGGCTGCCTGCAACTGGCTGCTCGCCCTGTCGAAGATTTCGAACTGGTGGGCAGAGAACTCGTCGAAATGCTCGCTGTCGCTGCCCACGAAGTGGGAGAACACGGAGCGGGGTATGATGGCCGACTGGTGTTTCAGGCGGTCGGTGAGTTCTGATACCTGCCACTCTTCAAAGCCCAGGCGGTGCATGCCCGTGTCGAGCTTGATGTGGACGGGCCACCCCGTGATGCCTTCCTTGCGGGCCTCACGAATCAGGGCGTCCATCAGTCGGAAGGAATAGACCTCTGGCTCCAGGTCGTAGTCGAAGAGCGTCTTAAACGATGTCATTTCGGGGTTCATCACCATAATATTGGCGGTGATGCCCGCCTTGCGCAGGGCCACGCCCTCGTCGGCCACGGCCACGGCTAAATAGTCTACACAGTGGTCTTGCAGCGTCTTGGCTACCTCGATGGCTCCGGCACCGTAGGCATCGGCCTTGATCATGCACACCATCTTTGTGTCAGCGCGGAGGTAGGAGCGGAAGTGGTTCAGGTTGTCGACCACTGCCTGCAGGTTCACTTCGAGAATGGTCTCGTGGACCTTTTGCTCTAACAGCTCTGTAATGTGCTCGAAGCCGAAGCGGCGCGCCCCTTTCAGCAGAATCACCTCGTTGTTCAGCTGTGTAAATACGTCGCTTCCTATGAACTGTTCCACGTTGTGGAAGAAGTACTTCTCGCTCGTTTCTATCTGTTGGACTTGGCGGCAGATGTCGTCGCCGATGCCTATAAACTTGTCTATGCCACGCTCGGCACACAAGACCGACACTTGCCTGTAGAGCGAGGCCGGCATCTCGCCACTCTGGTAGATGTCGCTCAGAATGAGGGTGTGCTTCTTGCCTTGTTCGTCGGCGCGGCGGTTCATGAAGTCGAGCGCAATGTCGAGCGAGTGTATGTCGTTGTTATAGGAGTCGTTGATAAGTGTGAGGGCGCGTTGTCCTTGCTTCACCTCTAAGCGCATGGCTATGGGCTCTAACTGTGGCATGCGCTCGGCCAGCTCTTCTGTCGTCATTCCTAAATAGAGGGCGGTGGCGGCACAGGTGATGCTGTTTTCGATCGATGCCTCGTCGATGAAGGGGATGGTGAAGCTGCCTCGCGTACCTTTATATATATAGCCGATGGCAGTGGCGGGCGACGAGTGGAGCGAGGTGGGCGTCACCGACTCAGCATAGAAGGGGGCAGAGGCGTTGGTTCTCGACCAGCCCGTCTTTTCGCCCTGATAGCCCGAACGGCGTATGCAGCGGCTCACGGTGTCGTCGTCGCTGGGATAGATGATGGCCCCGGTGTCGCGGAACAGCAGAAGCTTCTCCATGCACTTCTCTTCCATCGAGCGGAAGTTCTCCTGATGGGCGGCGCCAAGCGATGTCAGTACGCCAATGGTGGGCTGTATGATGTCGTGCAAGGCATCCATCTCGCCCATCTGGCTTATTCCTGCCTCGAAAAGACCCACCTTCGACTTCTCGTTGAGCAGCCACACAGAGAGGGGTACTCCAATCTGTGAGTTGTAGCTGCGCGGTGAGCGGGTGATGGATTGCGTGTTGACGGACGGCCTATTGCCGGCCGACTGCCAGCAGCCTACGCCCGACAGCAGTTGGTAGAGCCACTCCTTGACCATCGTCTTGCCGTTAGACCCCGTGATGCCCACGATGGGTATCGAGAATTCGTCGCGATGCCGTTCGGCCAGGCGCTGTAGCGCTGCCAACGGAGAGGTCACTCGCAGGAAGTTGGCTTGGGGATAGGCCGTTTCGAAAAGGGGGGGCACTTGCTCCACGACGAAGCTGCGCACTCCTCTTCGGTAGAGTTCGGCAATGTATTTGTGCCCGTCGTTGCGCTGGGTGCGAAGGGCGAAGAAAAGAGTCTGTTCGGGAAAGCACAACGAGCGGCTGTCGGTGAGAAGCCATCCCACGGTGGCCTCGTTGTCGCCGTATCGGCGCGCTCCAATGAGCGTCGCCACCTTTTCAATGTTGTATGTCATCGTTCTTTTTCGACAATTTGTTTGCAAAGTTACAAACTTTTTTCGAAATGGAGCTATTTTCCTCTATAATTTCTGCCTTTTTCTTCGAAATAGTGCTTTCAGGTCTTCCAGTCCGGATGCTGAAGTACTCCAGTTCGGATGCTGAAGTACTGGGGGCGAACTGTGAGATGCTGGAATAAGACAATGCTTAGGTCCACTGCGATACCTGTGCCAGCAAGTCGGCTTCTTTCCGCTTTGTCTCGGCAAGAAACTGCTTGTATTCGTCGCTTTCAGGGTGGAAGGGGCGGTGGGCGAGGGCCTCGCGAATGGGTTTCCACTCACGCACGAACCGCTTGGCACGGGGCGAGAGATAGTGCTCTGCCAGTCGCTCCCAAATGAAGTCGACGGCTTGCGACGAGGGGTGGAGCATGTCTTCCTTGTAGAAGCGGTAGTCGCGAAGCTCGTCGAGCACAAGCTCGTAAGCGGGAAAGTAGGACAGCGAGGAGCAGCAGGCGTCCGTGTGCGGCGGTTTGCCTGTTGCATCGCCTGGGTTAGCGTCCGTGTGTGGCGGTTTGCCCGCCTCATCATCGTCGGTTCCGCCGCGGCTGGCAGGAAGCGAGGCATCACCGACAATCTGGTCGACGGCCAGCAGCAGGGTGGCCTTCGACAGCTGGCTCTCGTGGAATCCGTACTTCTGATAGCGAATAGGGCTGACGGTGAGCACCACCTGCACGTCGGGGCGGCGCAAGCGTAGCGTCTCAACGGCCTTGCGCAGATACCCGGCACAGTCGTCGACCGATAGCTGCTCCTCGCTGAACAGCCGTTGGGGGCGCTTCTGGCAGTTGTCGACGATCTCGCCCGTAGCCTTCAGCCGGTAAATGTGGTTGGTGCCCAAGGTGATGAAGACAATACGCGGCACGTGCTCATGGCGCTCGATGGTGTGGAGCACCGAGGCGGGGTTGTACATCGTGCCGAAAGGATTCACCGTGACGGGGAATCGCTCTGCGGCAAACCGCTGGCCTATGCCGTCGGCAAAGCAGCTGCCCACGAAGAGCAGCTCTTCCAACGGTTCGATCTGGAAGGGGGGCGCAGCTATCTGTACGGGTGTGCTGAAGTTCATGGGGGCTAACTCATGATGCTTTCCACAAAGGTCCTCGTGGTCAGGAAGGAGCGCTCGGCCACCGTGTTCCAGAAATCATGATACATCGAGGCGTTGGTGTCGCGAAGGGGAATGTCGCTGACGACGCGGAACGAGATGAATGGTACCTTGTTAATAAAGCACGTCTGCGCAATGGCTGCCGACTCCATGTCGACTGCCTTCGCTTCGGGGAAGTGGCCCAGTATCTCGCGCATCTTCTCCTTTGTGTCTACAAACCAGTCGCCGGTGACGATGAGGCCGGGGTGTATGAACTCGCTCCCAGCGTTTACCGCCTTGCCCAACAGCCACGGGTCGGCTGTGTAGCGGGCGGGAAGTCCCTGCACCTGGCCATACTGCGTTGTGTTGTCGATGGCCGTGCCGCAATAGACGTCGTGGTAGCACAGCTCGGTGCTCACCACCACGTCGCGAACGTTGATGTCGTCGCCGTTGCCGCCGGCACAGCCGGTAGAGATGATGCAGTCGGGGTGGTACTCGTTGATCATGCGTTGAGCGCCAAGGGCGGCGTTCACCTTGCCTATGCCGCACTTCTCAACTTTTACATTGCTCTCGGCAAAGAGCGACTGCAACTGCCGCAGCTCCTTGTCCATGGCTACGATAATGCCTATTTTCATAGTGACAGTATTTTTTGTACGGGTTTCTTGTAGAGGTTTGTCTTCCTGTGCTTACTTATTTGCTGGTGGGTCTCGGGGAAGTATTGCTTGAGCAGCTGGTAGAGGTCGGGATCGAAGTCAAGCAGGTCCTCGCGGGTGTTACACCAGTTGTGCTTGCCGTCGGCCTCGGCCATCTCGGCATTCACGTTAAACCAGTCCTGCACGCCTTCGGCGAAATACTCCTCCTTGTCGGTGTCGCGGTAGGTGTCCTTCAGCAGGCTCTTCGAGTGTGCATTCTCGTAGAGTTGCTGCAGGCGGTCGTTGAACGTCGGGTCGACCTGCGTGATGCCTATGAGATGGATAGAGTGGGCAAACTCATGTACCAGGATGTCCTCGGCGTGATACTTGTCAATTTGGTAGGCCAGGATGTTCTCTTCGGCACAGGTGGTGAGTGGCGACTCCATGTCGCCGCCGAGACCACGGGCCCGCAGGTCCCAGTTCAGGGCGGTGTCCTTGGCCAAGTAGGCATGCTCGGGAATGTCGGTCGTACCCTCATAGCGGGCCATGATGGCCACTCTCGTCTTCGTCTTCACCATGGCGGCAAGCACCTCCTTGGGCAGCATGCTCGTCATGGCGTAGAGGGTGCGGTGGGCGGCCACGAAACACGAGTCGGGCACACGCCAGGAAGAAATGAGGGGAATGCCGTTCACGTCGACATATTTCTTGTAGAACGCATTCAGCTTCAAGGAGTCGGGTGGGGTGGTGACGATACATGCGGGAATATCCTTCGAATCCTCTTCGATGGCCTCAAACGTAGCGAACTCTTTCTTCTTGCATGCCACTATGGCTACTGTGCATAGGGCGAAAATCATCATCTTCTTCATTTCTCAAAGTATTATGTGGTTAGTAACTTGTTTTCGTCGTCTTGAAATGATTGCTGCAAAATTACAAATTATTTTGATAATAAACGAATTCTGCGGAAAAAAATGGCAAATAATTATCCATTTCCTTTGGCGAAGTCAACATTTTTAGTAACTTTGCACCCGATAATGAGTGCAAGAATGCACAATATTCTATTCATTTTAATTAATAATACAATTATGACAAAAAATTTTGTGAAAATGTTGACCATCATGATGGTCGCAATGTTTAGCTTCAGTTTCGCAGCTTGCGGTAGTGATGACGACAATTCAACCACTGGCGGTGGCGGTGGTGGCGGCAGCATCAACGCACAACTTCTTATTGGCTTGTGGGAAGGCTATAGCGTCAAAATGATGTATGAAGGCCAGCTTTACGAGGAGAAAATCGACCCGAAGCATTCCAGCCGTTTGGAAGTTATTGATAGCAAAAACTACAAGACCTATGAGTGGAGTAAGGATAAGGAAGAATGGGTTTCCGAGGAGTATGGCACCTATGTGTTGAACGGTAACAAGCTGACTACAGCCGACAATTTTGGCAAGTCGCACACCCTCACCATTATCAGTGTGACAAGCGACTTCTTCGTCTATGAGGCTCCTGTGGAGGGAGAAGACGATATGGATACTGGCGCTATTGCCACCATTACCTACAAGCGTGTGAAGTAACATTGCTTTCTGATTCTCTCTGTGATGCCACTTTCTTAATATCCCCTGAACAGGAGGGAATAGAACGATGGAAGCAAACGAGCTGTTTGGCATCATAGAGCAACTGGCAGTAGAGGGGCCGACGGCTTCAGGGCTGCGGCGCATGCACGAGGTACTGCTGCTGGCCTGTGCCGAGGGCACGAAAGGTCAGGGCGGTTCGTTTGGCAACCTCTTCTCGCAGCTCGACTTTGTGTGCAAACAAGCGGGCATCGCACCGCCCGACCGTGTGGCCATGCAGACCATGCGGCGCCACAGCAACGAGTCGCTGCCGCCATCGTCGGCCGACTGGCTCTGCGACCTGCGGGCACTTGCCCTGCTGGTATCGGCAGTAACCCATACCGGCATCCCCGGCAGCTTGCGGCGGCAGTTGCCCTCGAATGCCAGGACTCAAGAGTCAAGTGGCAAAACGGCAGAGAAGCGTCCCTATGTGCGCTGCATAGTGCGTAGCTGGGACGAACGGCAGTTCACGGCCTCGACCGCCGATGGCGAGATTACCGTCGACTATGCCACGACAAGCGGCGGGCGCGACTTCAGCTACTTAGGCAAGCTGCTTCGCGAGGGCATGCAGCTCAACTTGCTCGACTGCGACCCGCGACCCTCCCACATCATCGTAGAGCCAGACTTCCTCGTCGACATATCGGCAGTGGCCGCCTGCTTCACGAACTATGGCCGCCATCCGCTGCACTACACGCTCAACAGGCTGAAGCCGCGCCCCAACACGCAGGCCATACTGCTCGGAAACTTTGCGGGCACAGCCCTCGACGATGTGATACATGGCATGATGAGCGGCGAAGAGAAAATGGTGAGGGGTGAAGGAAAGATAGTATTTGGTCCTCTGCTTCGTTCCTTTAAAGAACAGGCCCTGCGCTTTTGTGCTTGTGAAGGCTTCGATGCCATCCGCTTCAAGCGCGATGCTGCCCAGCAGATGCACAATATCAGGGCCGCTTTAAAGTTTATCTTTCCTCGCCTCTCGCCTCTTTCCACCCAGCCTTCACCCCTTCTCGAACCCTCGTTCGTTTGCGAACGGTTAGGGTTGCAGGGCCGTGTAGACCTGATGACTACCGACATGAGCCTCCTCGTAGAGCAGAAGGCGGGCAAGAACATGAAGATAGAGCGTGAGAGCCACGACCCCCACGGACGTCAGCAGGAGAGCCACTACGTCCAGCTGCTGCTCTACTACGGCATCCTGCGCTACAACTTCGGGCGCACCGACCAAAGCGTCGACACGCGTCTGCTCTACTCCCGCTATCCGCCTAATCAGGGGCTGCTTGCCGTGAACTACTACCGTACGCTCTTTCGCGAGGCGCTGAAGCTACGCAACCAGATTGTGGCCACCGAGTTGTTTGTGGCCCGCGAGGGCTTCGGCCGCATACTGCCCCTGCTCAACCCCTCTATTATATATAAAGAGGTGAAGCCTGACGGCTATTTCGCCCACTATGTGCTGCCCGAACTGAGCGGCCTTCTTGCTCCGCTTGCCACCCTCAGTCCCATAGAGCGGGCCTATTACGAGCACATGCTCACCTTTGTCTATCGTGAACAGCTCTACCAGAAGCTCGGTGGCGCGGGCATGCAGCTGCAGCATGGCGGCGGGGCTGCCAGCGACCTGTGGCAGATGTCGCTGGCCGAGAAGCTGCTCTCGGGCAATATCATTGACCGCCTGACCATCGTGGCCCGCGAAAAGACCGACGCGACTGGCGGCTACGACCTCATCACCCTCGAGCGCAAGGCTCAGGGCGTTGAGGCAGAAGAGGGGGCGCTGCCCAACTTCCGCCGAGGCGACATGGTGTGGCTCTATGCCTACAGGCAGGCCCCCGACGCCTGTCGCAGCATCCTCTACAAAGGGTCGCTCCTCGACGTGGGCGTCGACCGTTTCGTGGTCCGGCTGCACGATGGGCAGCAGGCCCCCGACGTGTTCAGCGTAGGCGACGACCGTTCGTGGGCGGTAGAGCATGCCAGCAGCGACCTTACGACCACTGCCGCCATTCGCGGGCTGCACCAGTTTGCCGCTGCCTCGCCCCGTCGACGCAGCCTCCTCCTGGCACAGCGACAGCCAGAGACCGACATGTCGGTAAGCCTGAGCCGCAGCTACAGCCCTTTCTACGACGACCTTCTGCTGCGAGCCTGCCAGGCACGTGACTACTTCCTGCTCATGGGACCGCCGGGCACGGGCAAGACCTCGCAGGCCCTGCGCCATCTCATCCGTGAGCAGCTGCCCGCATGTCTGCTGCTCACGGCCTACACCAACCGCGCCGTCGACGAGATCTGCGCGATGCTCGAGGACGAGGGCCACCACTATCTGCGCATAGGCAACGAGGCATCGTGCGACCCTCGCTTCCGCCACCGTCTGTTAGAGAACGCGCTGGCCAGCGGTGTCACGACGCTCGAAGCCATGCGCCAGCTCATCGACCGCGTAGCCATCGTCGTGGCCACGACCACCACCCTGCAGAGCCGACAGGAGATTCTCGCCCTGAAGCACTTCTCCCTCTGCATCGTCGACGAGGCATCGCAGATACTCGAACCCTCCATCGTCGGCCTGCTTGCCCATCCGGCCATCGACCGCTTCATCCTCATTGGCGACCACAAGCAGCTGCCCGCCGTCAGCCAGTGCGACGAGGCGGCAGCCGCCGTCAGCGATCCTTTGCTGCGTGGCATCGGCCTCACCGACTGTCGACAGTCGCTCTTCGAGCGCCTCGTCAGGTGGGAACAGCACGAGGGCCGCTCGCAGTTCCTCGGCCTGCTCGACCATCAGGGACGCATGCACCCCGAGGTGGCCGCCTTTCCTTGCAGTCACTTCTATTGCCGCGAGAACCTGCAGGCCGTGCCGCTGCCCCACCAGCAGGAACAGGGACCGCTCTACGATGCAGAGGCCCGCGACGACCTCGACCGTCTGCTCCTCTCCCGACGCATGCTGTTCCTGCCCGTCACTGAGACTCCTGCAGAGCCTTCCGCCCCTGCCGAACCTTCGACCGCCTCTTCTTCGCTGCGGCAGGAAGCGCGCCTCGTGGCACGGCTCCTGATGCGCATAGGCCGCTATTATGGCAACCGCTTTCAGGCCGACAGCAGCGTGGGCGTCATAGTGCCTTACCGCAGCCAGATAGCCCTTATCAGGAGCGAGCTGGTCATGGCAGGGGCATCCCCCACACTGCTTGCCGTCAGCATCGACACCGTTGAGCGCTACCAGGGGTCGCAGCGCGACGTCATCATCTACTCCTTCGCCGTAGAGCACCGCTACCAGCTGCAGTTCCTCACCGCCACCACCTTCATTGAGGATGGCCGTCCCATCGACCGCAAGCTCAACGTGGCCATGACCCGCGCCCGCCGACAGCTCATCATCGTGGGCAGAAGCGACATCCTCAGTCAGGTGCCCCTCTTCCGCGAACTGAAGCAGTTCGAGCCTATGGCTGTGCCCGAAAAAAGAGAACATAAATATCCGTAAATCTCACATAAATGGTTGCGCATGACAAGAATAGAGATTCGTCAGATTCGTGAGATTCGTGTTCGAAAGAAAACAAATGGAATTCGAGTGATTCGAGAGATTCGTGTTCGAGATGCATAATAAAGATTTTGTGTAAGATTTGTGTAGATTTATGTTCCTCCCAAAACAAGATCGTGATTTTTTTTACGAACACGAATCACACGAATTGAACGAATTACACTTTTGAACATAAATCTACAAAAATCTAACATAAATGGTTGCGCATGACAAGAATAGAGATTCGTCAGATTTGTGAGATTCGTGTTCGAAAGAAAACAAATGGAATTCGAGTGATTCGTGAGATTCGTGTTCGAGATGCATAATAAAGATTTTGTGTAAGATTTGTTTAGATTTATGTTCCTCCCAAAACAAGATCGTGATTTTTTTTACGAACACGAATCACACGAATCATACGAATTATATTTTGAGCGTGACCATTTATGTGTGTTTAAAGATGTTAACAAATTGTATTTATTTTTAATAGAGATAGGCGTTTTGAGCGTCATTCACATCTTTTTCATAAATTTGCACCGTCAACAAAAACTAATAATATGTGTACCGTAACGCTCTCATACGACTCCCAAAACGTTCAGGCGCAGCAACAGCTTGCCGCCCTGTTCACTATGGGGCTGTTTGTTGAGCTGGAAGAAAACCCTGTGGAATCGGTAATTGGCAACTCTGACACATGGCTGTTTGAAGACCACGGAGATTTGACCGCTTTGCCTGAGGATAAAGAGTTCTACACCCCCGAGAACTGCGAAACATTCTTATCAATGACTTAAAAGGTATATATGACAAGATAGAACATGATACAGAACAACGAAACAAAGAAACAGAGTCTATGGGAAATAGCTCACGCGAGGGAACCTGTGGCTCTGCAGGAATATGTCACGGTGCCTTTTACGGGGCCATTTACTCCAGAAGACGCATTAGACAGAATAGGCGAAGCCGAACGACAAGAAGAAAACGGTGAGGTGTTTACGCTGGAGCAAGTAATGGGTGAGGCAAGGCAAAGAATAGAATCCTATGAATTTGCGCATAACTAAACGAGCAAAGGCGGAATTTCTAAGAGTCGTTGACATATTCTTGGAATATTCAGGCCCACTCTCTGCCAATAAGTTCTGCCAATGCTTTGAAGAGAAAGTCCAAGATATATGCAATTATCCTGAGGCAGGCTTTCCAGAACCTCTTCTTGAAGGTAGGCGCTTTACATATAGAGCAAAATACATTAATAAAAACTATAAGATAGTATATCATGCCACTGAGACCAGTATCTGTATATCTGATATATGGGACATGCGTAGAAATCCGCAAAGACTGGTAAAAAGAATTGGCAAATAGTACGACTGACGAGACGAACATTTTTTCTTTTTTTTACTAACTAAATATTTGATTTTTTATGAACAAATTAAAATTTTTACTCGCGTTTTGCATGGTAGCGATAGCTGCCAGTGCAGAGAACACGTACACCGTAGCAGGTAGCGTGGATGCAATCTTTGGTACAGCTTGGGATGCCAAAGCTACGGCCAATGACATGACTCTTACGGATGGGGTCTACACTAAGACCTATGAGTGTGTGGCAATTGCCGCAAACACGACAATTGAGTACAAGGTTGTGAAGAACCACGCTTGGGACGAAAGCTGGGGCTTCAGCGATGGTAATAACGCCAACTATGTTGTGAACACTGCTGGTACCTACGACATCACCTTCAGCTTCAATCCCGATGAAGCTTTCAGCGATGGTAACAATGTGGCTTGCGCCATCACTCTTTCCAACGCTTTTACTGGCGAAGGCAAGGTGTTCATCAAGAATGTAGCAACCAACCTCTGGTGGGGTGCCGGCAACAGCTGGGGCACTCATGCTTGTCTGCTTCCCCATGCTGACTATGTGACATTGCACAAAGCTGGTGAGGGACGCTACACGATGGAGACACAGGTGAACAATGGTGGAACGAACAACTTCTTTGGTGGTGAATGGATGGACGGCGCTGCCAGTAATCTTGACATTCTGAAGAGTGGCGAAAATTACACAGTTTCGTTCACAAACGGAGGCAATTACTTTGGAAGTGGCAACGAGACACTTGTCAACGGCTCTCAGGATTTGAACCTCAATGTCGATGCAAATTCAGAGGCTGCCCTCTGGCAGATTCTCACCGAGGCCGACATGCGTGCTACACTGGCTACTGCCACAAACGATGCCCCGCAGGATGCCACATGGCTTATTGCTGACCACACTTTCGGACGCAACAACCGTGGCCAGCTTGGTAATATGACACAAAAAGAGGGTAAGAATGGTGTATGGAAAATCAGCGATAACTGCACCAACTATAGCTTAGGCGGTGGTAATAGCAATAAGCACTGCGCAGAAAGCTACCACTCGGTATTCACCATCCAGCAAACCTTGACTGACATCCCCAATGGCTGGTATGCATTGACCGCACAGGGATTCTATCGTCAGGATGGCTCAGACAACGATAATCTGCCTCAGTTCTTCTTTGGCACCAAGACGGCAAATATTCCTTTGAAGACGGGTTCTGAGAACAGTATGGCCGATGCTTGCACATCATTTGAAAGTGGTCTCTACAAGGTTGACCCCATTTTCGTTGAAGTAACCGATGGTACAATCAACGTGGGCATCAAGAATCCTAACAATGCAAGCCTATGGATAATCTGGGACAACTTTGAGCTGACCTACTACGGCACCGAAGCTCCTATCTCTGTCTTACGTGATCAACTGCAGGCTACCATCGACGCAGGTAGAACAACTGTCAATGCTCTGGCAGTTCCCCAAGGTGTAAAGAACACCTTCGAGACTACTGCAGCAGGTTATGAGTCCGCTAAGAGCAGCTATACTACCGCTCAGGAGTTTATCGATGCAACTGATGCCATCGCTGCTGCTATTGAGACTGCCAAGGAGGCTATCAATCCGACCGCTGAGAATACAAAGGTGTTGGCCAAGGCTACCGCCGCCACCACTGAGCTGGCTGGACTTGCTGATTCTGACAAGGCTACCCTGCAGACTGTCATCGACGGTAATGCCGACGCTCTCGCTGCATGCACCACGGCTGCCGAGGTAGAGGCTCAGAATGTTGCTCTGTGGGCAGCTATCGGTACAGCTATCAACTCCATCAACGTAACTGATCAGCTCGACCTGACCTTCCTGCTGACCAATCCTAACGTTGATGAGTTCTATACCGGTAATTTCAATGTGCATGTGGATGGCTGGTATACAGAGCAGCCTGATGGCAACTTCCAGGTTGTTCCTGGTGAAGGTTGTGCAAATGCTGATGGCGTTCACAAGCATGCTTACGAATATTGGTCGGAGAATCCCAAGGCCAACAACAAGTTCCTGCTTTATCAGAAGCTTCAGTTGCCCGAGGGCACATACAGCATCGATTGCTACGCATTCGCTGACCAGGCTACGGGCGGTGACGTTCATGGTGTCTACTTCTATGCCAACGACACTGAGGGTTCATGTGTAACCACTAATACTTTGGCCGAGCAGGGCATCTCGTTCGTTAACGATGCTCAGCAGGAGATCAAGGTTGGTCTGAAGGCTATGACTGGCAACACTTACCGTTGGGTGGGTATCGGCTACATGCAGCTCTTCAAGGTTCCTGCCAAGACCTACACTGTCAGTGAGGATGCTGCTTATGACACAGCTCAGGAAGGTGCCGGCGCTGTGACGCTGACCCGCACTATCAAGGCAAACGACTGGAACACCATCTGGCTGCCGTTCTCAATGACTGCTGACGACCTGAAGGCTACCTTCGGTGACGACGTGGCCGTTGCTCAGTACACAGAGACTGCTAACACGGTAGAGGAAGGACTGTCGAAAATCTCCTTCAACACGATGGAAACACCTGCCATCTCTGCCAATGTTCCCGTGCTGCTGAAGACTTCTACCGCAGGCACAAGCTACAGCATCGAGGGTCGTACCATCGTGGCTGGCACTCCGACCACCACTGGCACCAACTTCGACTTCGTGGGCACAACGGATGCTACTACCACCATCGCTTCTGGCGACTACTTCATTGGCTCGAGCCAGCTGTGGCAGTCTGCCGGCAGTACGACCATCAAGGGTACTCGTGCCTACATCCAGGCTAAGACCGAAGGTGCTCGCATCATCAACTTCTTCATCGATGGCGAAGAGACCACCGGCATCCAGAACGTTGAGAAGGGTACCATCGTCACTGGTAAGGTGTACAACCTGAACGGCCAGGAAGTGAAGTCGGCTCAGAAGGGCATCTTCATCCAGAATGGCAAGAAAGTTATTTTGAAGTAAAAACTAACGAAACACCAATTAGAGTATGAAAAAGACATATTATATGGTTCCTGCCATTAAGGTGGCAGAGATGCAATCCGATGATTTGATGACTGCCGTATCAGCTGTCGATGGTACTGCTGGTATCACAATGGGTGAGGGTGATGCTCCCGAAACGGCCGACAGCCGCTTCAGCATTTGGGAAGACGATGAGGAGTAACCCCGCGTCTCTCTGAGACTTCATGAACAGGGCCTGTCCCCACGACAAGAAAGTGGGTGGCAGGCCCTCTTACTGTAGAATGCCTGCGGCGCTACATGAATGCTCATGAAAGACTCATGAATTACTCATAAATATTTATGGGACATTTATGGTCATTTATGGTCATTCGTGTCGCGTCGCAGACAAGAAGAAGTTTTTCTTTTTGAACATAAATCTTCAAAAAATCTCACATAAATGGCTGCGCATGACAAGAAAAGGAACATAAATCTACAAAAAATCTCACATAAATGGCTGCGCATAATAAGAAAAGAACATAAATCTACAAAAAATCTCACATAAATGGCTGCGCATAACAAGAAAAGAGATTCGTCAGATTCGTGAGATTCGTGTTCGAAGGAAAACAAATGGAATTCGTCAGATTCGAGAGATTCGTGTTCGAGATGCATGAAAGATTTTGTGTAAGATTTGTGTAGATTTATGTTCCTCTCAAAACAAGATCGTAATTTTTGTTACGAACACGAATCAAACGAATCAAACGAATTAAACTTTTGAACATAAATCTTCGTGAATCTAACGTAAACAAAGATTTTGTGTGAGATTTGGTAACTATTCAGCGAATCGCCGCAAACCTCTTTTTGGAAACAAATCACCACTAATTGGCACTAATTTTATCCACAAATTTTCCACAAATAGTAATACAGGCTCGTGGGAAGGCCATATCTGTGGCCGTTATTTATGCCAATTTGTGCTAATTTGTGTCTATAAACATGACTCATGTAGATTCGTTGAATGGTTACTTCTTGCGGTCTGAGTCTTAAATTTTGTTTACGTCTCTTAATTAAGCATTAAGAAATGGCGTGGGGTGTTGTGGTTCTGAAAAACTTTTCTTATTTTTGCAAATTACAAGTAGTGGGTCGTAATAGCTGATAGCAATATAAGGACTCAGAACAAGCGGAACAACTCATTTTTTTACTAACTAAATATTTACTTTTATGAACAAATTAAAACTAATTGTAGCGGCAAGTGCCCTCTTCCTGGGGACATCCGCAACGTGGGCACAGACAGATGTGACCTCAACGTACTTAGACAATGCCGACTTCAGTCAAGGCACATTGGCTTCTCCTGCTATCTGCACGTACGATTATGACATGGAAAAAAACAGCACCACGTTCTGCAATTTGGTGGCGCTTGACGGATGGACGGCCGTTGACAATGGCAATGGTAAGGCCGGAGGCCCTGTTGCCATTGGTTCGGGCGTATGGATTGGAGGTGATGGCTATACGGCTCCTGCTACAAATTCTGATGGCGAAGTGACTGGCAATGTTCTTGGATTGGTTGGGTGTTGGGGCGCATCAGCCCAGTACACGCAGAACTTGAAGCAGGCTCTGTCCGCAGGAACCTATACAATCGTTCTGGCCGTCTACAACTCTAAGGGTGGTACTACTGAGATTGACAAGAACCTGATAGGCTTTGTAGAGGCTGGAGGTACAGAACATCTTGCCACTACTAAGCAATACGCTGTCAATACATGGAAATACGAATTCCTTACGTTTACGCTGGCAGAAGAAACTTCTGGCTATGTTTCCTTGGGCTATAAGTCAAAAAATACCGGCTCTGGAAACATGCCTCACCTGTTCGTTTCTGGCTTGGAGATATATGATGGAGAATTGGATGCCGAGGCATACGAGGCCGCCAAGGCTGCTATTCGCGAGGCCAAAGAGGCAAAGGTGCTGTGGGACAATGCCAAAGCAGCAGCTGCCGCAGCTCTTGCCAACAGCGATTACGACGTAGTTATTGGAAAGGAGAAAGCCGATTTAGAAGCCGAGGATGCCAAGGCTGAACCCACGACTACTGAGGATTATAGGACTGCTACTACAGCTCTTACCGCTGCCACCACAGCCTTTACCGCAGCCAAGGCTGATTATGATGCCCTTGCAACCGAAATTGCCTACGCAAAGACTGTTGGCGTTGCCAATACCGATGGTTATGTGGTTACAAGCGAAACGACTGCCGCAGCCGTACTTGCTAACCTGAAGGTTGCTGAATATACTGCCATCAGCACAGCCTATCCCAACGAGGTTACTTCGTTGCTTGGTACATGGGCCAAGGGCAGTTACGACACCACAAGCGGAGAAGGCTATATCGCAAGTGAGGGCTACTTCGACAAGTGGAGTGGAAGTGCTACCGATCTTACATCGTCGGCAACGGTGACGCTGCCTGCCGGTAAGTATGTCGTTAAGGTGGCAGGCCGTGGCGTTAGCACCACCACCATGACTCTCAGCGTGAAGGTCGGTGAGGCCGATGCCGTCAGCACTCCGTTCTTACTGATTGGCAACACAGGTAAGGGTATCGACACCAATGGCGATGCCAACTATAGCGAGGATGGCACCTACAGCAACAACAACAACGGTCGTGGCTGGCAGTATCGCTACATCGCCTTCGAGGCCGACGGAACTTCTGAAATAACCATTGCCATCACGGGCCATCTGAACGGAAACACATGGCAGAGCTTCTATGCTCCCGTGCTGCTCTGTGACGATGACACCTACGCTCCTCTTGCCCTTGATGCTGCCAAGGCTGAACTTAAGGCTGCCATCGATGCTGCTCCTGCCGTGATTACGGCCAACATCGGCGCAGGTGTGTTCCAGATTGCTCAAGCCGGCGTTACGGCCTATAGCGAAGCTCTTGCTGCCGCCCAGGCTGCCTACAACGCTACCGATGCCACTGTTGAAAGCATCGCCCAGGCCGAGACCGACCTTGCTGCTGCCATCGAGGCTTACAACGCTTTGGAGGTGAACGCTCCTGCCGACGGTCAGCTGTTCAACATCGTCCTGACCTATGACGGCTGGACCTACGACAACAAAGCCGTGACCTATATTGCCAATGGCCGTACTGACGCAGGCTTGTATAACATTCAGTACAAGGAAGTGGCCAACGAGAACCTCGCTCAGGCATTCACCTTTACGAAGGTGAGCGGCAAGAACTTCAAGCTGTCGCAGATTGATGCCGAAGGCAACGTGCGCTATGTCTCTACGGGTGTTCCCTACGGCGGCAATGAAAATCAGATTCGCACCACGACTACTGCCGACGACGCACTCGTCGTGACCGTTATCCCGACGGCTATCGAAGGTGTGTGGAATCTCTACAACACCGAGGCCAACAACTACATCGGCTCTCAGGACGCAGGCTTCTACACCGTGGACTCGCACATCGACTTCAAGATTCAGGAAACCACGAAGCCCTCTATCGCCATCAATACGACTGCCGCCGGTTGGGGCACTGTCATTCTGCCGTTTGCCCAGGCTCTGCCCGAGGGCGTGAAGGCATACAGCTGCGCCGAAGTAGGTGAAAACAATGTGCTGACACTCGTCGAGGCAACAGCTCTTGAGGCCAACAAGCCTTACATCATCGAGGGTGCATGGAACGCTACCGTTACTGGCGACGCCCAGGGTACGGCTCTGAACTACACCGATGGCCTGCTCACTGGTGTCTATGCCCAGGAGGCTGCCCAGAATGGTAAGTACATCCTGCAGAACCAGAACGACGTGGTGGGCTTCTATCTGGTAGACACCGAGAAGGCTCAGCCCAACGTTCCCGCCAACCGCGCCTATCTCACCGCTCCTGCTGCCGAGGGTTCTGCCCGTGCCTTCTTCCTCGCCGACGAGACCACTGGCATCACGGCTGTCGAGGCTCTGATGAATGGCAACGCCCAGATATTCAACGCCAACGGCGTGATGACTGGCAAGCTGACGAAGGGCATGAATATCATCCGCACGAACGGCAAGACCGTGAAGGTGATGGTGAAGTAATGCTCAGTGGTGAAAAAGTAGAAAGTTGAAAAATTGAAAAACGAAACGACTATGAAGAAAGAATATAAAGTGCCCTTCATCTACATGATGGAGGCCGAGACCGAAGAAATGATTGCCCTCTCGATGGTTAGTGACGGCTTTGCCGACAGCAGCGATGCGCTGAGCCGTGAGAGCAGTAGTTGGCCTGCAAGCAACAATCTCTGGGCAGACGACGAGGAGTAGCCCCGTGTCTCTCTGAGACCGCATGAACAGGGCCTGTCCCCACGACAAGAAAGTGGGTGGCAGGCCTTTTTTGTTTTCCTTCGAACACGAATCTCACGAATTCCATTTGTTTTCTTTCGAACACGAATCTCACGAATCTGACGAATCTCTATTATTGTCATGCGCAGCCATTTATGTTAGATTTTTGTAGATTTATGTTCAAAAATATGATTCGTTCAATTCGTGTGATTCGTGTTCGTAAAAAAACACGATCTTGTTTTGAGAGGAACATAAATCTACACAAATCTTACACAAAATCTTTCATGCATCTCGAACACGAATCTCACGAATC
>CAJONO010000104.1 GCA_905235905.1 uncultured Prevotella sp. | reverse complement strand
TTATACACACGGTTTACACGGGCAATGGCCTGCATCAGGTTATGTCCCTGCATGGGTTTGTCGATATAGAGCGTATGCAAACACGGGGCATCAAAGCCAGTCAGCCACATGTCGCGGACAATGACCAGTTTCAGTTCGTCCGTTGGGTCTTTCATCCTTTCGGCCAATGCATGACGCTGTTCTTTGGTGGTATGGTGTTTGGCTATCTCTGGGCCTTCCGATGCCGAAGAAGTCATCACTACCTTAATAGCGCCTTTCGACAAGTCATCTGAATGCCATTCAGGACGCAGTTTCACAATCTCATCATAGAGAGCAGCGGCTATCCGTCGGCTCATGGCCACAATCATGGCCTTGCCTTCAAACACCTTCTGGCGCTCCTTGAAGTGTTGCACGATGTCAGCGGCGATGTTCTTGATACGGTTAGGACTGCCAATGAGTGCTTCCAACTGCGTCCATTTCGCCTTGGCTTTCTGCACATCGTCCATCGTCTCGGAATCTAACTCCTTATCTAACTCGGCCACCAGTTTCCGGCCTTCATCGCTCAATGATACCTTTGCCAGCCGGCTTTCATAGTAGATGCGCACGGTAGCACCATCCTCTACGGCCTGTGCAATGTCATATACATCTATATAATTGCCGAACACGGCAGGGGTGTTGATGTCTGTCGATTCAATAGGTGTACCTGTAAAACCGAGATAGGTGGCGTTGGGCAGGGCATCGCGCAGATACTTTGCAAAACCATACTTAATCTCCGAGCCAATCACCTCGTCAGCCTCATTCCTGACATCTACTGTCTTGGCTTTGAAACCGTACTGTGTACGGTGGGCCTCATCGGCTATCACGATGACATTACAACGGTCAGTCAACTGCTCATAGACATTGCCTGTCTCTGGCTGGAATTTTTGTATCGTTGTAAAGATGACACCACCGGAGTTTACCCTTAAGAGTGATTTCAGGTGCTCACGACTTTCGGCCTGTACGGGTGTCTGGCGCAACAACTGACGGGAACCGGCAAACGTGTCAAATAATTGGTCATCCAAGTCATTGCGGTCGGTAATCACCACAACGGTAGGATTATTCAGGCATTGTACGATCTTGCCCGTATAAAACACCATCGACAACGACTTGCCGCTACCCTGTGTATGCCATACCACACCAGCCCGATGGTCACCTACCGCCTGTTCCTTCACCGTCTTGAAGCCGAAGTTGACAGGCGATTCGGCGGCTTTGTCGCCACCAGTGTTGATGCCCGTGGCTCTAAGTGTTGATTCTACGGCCTTGTTGACGGCATAGTATTGGTGGTAGGCGGCAATCTTCTTCACCGTCTTAATGGTGGTGATACCCGTCTTTAAGTCTTCTGTCTTTTGTTTCTCGAAGACGGTGAATGAGCGGATAATATCAAGCAAAGTGTCCTTCTGCAACATGCCGTTGATGAGCACTTCCAACTGGCTCATCAGGGGCGAGGCAATATTTTCTCCGTCCTCGCTTTTCCACGCAGTAAAACGACTAAAGCCTGCTGACAGGGAGCCTGCACGGGCTTCCAACCCGTCGGAGATGATAATCAGTTCGTTGTAAGTAAATAGCGATGGGATTTGCTGCTTGTAGGTCTCAATCTGCCTGTAGGCACTCTCGATAGTAGCATTCTCATCTGCCGCATTCTTCAGTTCGATAACGACTAACGGCAGACCGTTCACAAAGAGCAGCACATCAGGACGACGGTTGTGTCCGTTTTCTATAATCGTAAACTGGTTGACCACCGTAAACTCATTGTTCCACGGGTCTTCGAAATCAACGAGCCAAACTCTTTCGCCCCGCTCCATACCATCCTGATAGGTAGAGACGGGTACGCCCTCGGTGAGTAGTCGATGAAACTCCTCGTTGTTCGCCAATGTGTCGGGCGAGGCAATGCGAAGGACGGTTTTAATGGCCTCATCGCGAACCTCCTCCTTCACCGAAGGATTCAGCCGCATTACCGCCCGCTCCAATTTTTCGCGCAGCACTACCTCGTCGAATGCCACCCGCATCGGAGTATCCCCATCTGGCGCAATGTCCGGCCCATAGAGATACTCCCACCGCTTCGCTTGCAGCAAATTGATTGCCATCTGCTCAATATCCGATTCCAAGAGTTTGGTCATAATTCGTTTATTTTGAATGTTGTAGTTGGAAAATCTCTTTTTGTCGGCTTATCTCTTTTGCCAATTCTTCTTCTGTAGGAAGAATTAGTTTGTATTTGGAAGCAAAGATTTGCTCATTGCCTTTCAGTATAGAATAACGTGCTATGTCCTTATCCGTTTGAGAACAGAGCAGGATACCAATAGTTGGGTTGTCGCCCTCTGTGCGTTTCAACTCGTCATACATACGGACGTACATATCCATCTGTCCTACATCTTGATGAGTAATTTTTCCCACTTTTAAATCCACCAGAACAAATGCCTTGAGCAAGTAATTGTAGAACACTAAGTCAATGTAATAGTCCTCGGCTTCTGTCCTGATAAGTTGCTGACGGGCAACGAAAGCAAAGCCCTTTCCCATCTCCATGAGGAAGTCGCTGAGATTATCAAGAATTGCCTGTTCCAAATCTTTTTCTTGATACCCTTTGTTTCCTGGCAATCCAAGAAACTCCAACACAGTAGGATTCTTGATGAACTCCAGTTTGTCCCGCTGAAAGACCTCAGTTTTTTCTTTCATTTCCTGTTCCACAGGCTCTTTCACCTGTGAAATTAGCATCCGCTCGTAATATTGTGTATTGATGTTGCGGTCAAGGGTGCGATAACTCCACATTTGCTCGGATGCCTCTCGCATATACCAATTACGAGCATCCTCGTTTTCAACACGCATCAGACGCTTGTAATGAGACCACGTCAATTGGGCAGACAGTGCCTGCCCAATCTTATGTTCAGATTTAACAGACGGCATCTGCTGGATTGGATTTTCTAATTCGCTCCACACTGTGGAGCGAATTGCTTGAGGTGATATGCTCCACAGTGTGGAGCGAATTTCTAAGTCTTTGAAAATCAAATAAAATTGGCGAAAAAACCTCAATGACTGCTCGGAATATCCTTTCCCGAATTCTTCCGTCAATTCTTCTGATGCCAACTTAATAATATAGGCGCCATACTCAGCTTTTTCTTCACCTTTCTGCATCTGCTCCACAATGCGTTGCCCCAACAGCCAGTTGGCTTGCACCTGCGCATAGTTGATAGATGCGTATGCCATTCCCCTTGCCGACCGAACAATCTGCTTTAAGGACTCCAAGAAGTCGCGTTCTTCTTGATTCTTTATAAGTTCATTTACCATATATTTATATCTTTTCGTTTCAATAATAGAGATACTCCCACCGCTTCGCTTGCAGCAAATTGATTGCCATCTGCTCAATATCCGATTCCAAGAGTTTGGTCATAATTCTTCCTATTCAGTTATTAAATACGTATTCTGGGTTATAGTCTATATTATAGAGTTTTAGGAATGCCTCATACTCATCCCTGAATGTCCGTTTCTGATGATGGGCCTTCTGGTTCATCACATATTCCTTTGTCTTTTGTAGTTGCGACGAGCTTACAGAGAACACGCCGTAGCCGCCCTGCCATGCGAATTTTGCATAGCGTGGATGTAGGGTTTTGATCCATTTGCTGCTACATTTCTTAATGTCCTCCACGAAATCGGCCACAGAGATGGTGCGAGGCAAGGTACATAATATATGGATATGGTCTGGTCGCCCGCCAATCTGAATGACTGCGGCTCCCTTATTGACAATGATGCCGTCCAAATAGGCGAACACCTTGGGGCAGTCCTCCTCTTGTATCGCCACTCCGTCATACTGGATGTGGAACACCAAATGAATATATATCTGCGATAGCGATTGTGCCATAATCTCAATTTGTTATTAGGTTAGAAACGTTGTATCTGTTGCAGCCCTACAGGCTGCGTCGTGTATTGGCGGCACCATATCCACAGGGCGATGTCCTGTGCTGCATCTGTTACAGCCCTTTGGGCTTGCTGCGCCGTTATAGTTCTTCGGACTTGCTGCGCCTGTGTATCTCGGCAAGAGCCTGAAAGGCTCAAATAGATATAGCATAGGGCAAAGCCCTATGTTATCGTGGACATACCACCAACCTAACGCAGCCTGTAAGGCTGCAACAGATACAGCTTTTAGATTGGCTCCACAGTGTGGAGCGAATTGCTCATCTGAATTTTGCACACGCGTGTGCAAAAATCTCAATTTAGCAGGCATTGCCTGCTGAATCCTATATGTTATTAAACTGCCCATCACCCCATTATATTGCTATTTCGTTTGACATTAATTTCGGCAACAACCCATCACGAGTTTGAATGAGGGTTTGAATTTCATTATTGTTATTAATTATTTTATCATCAATTACCTTAACCTGATTTTGGAACATTTTAATTGTATCATTATCAGGTATCACTATATCCAAATTTTCAAAATCTGATTTGCTGATAGAACCAAAGACAGTTCCATTATCATTGAATTGTTTGATTTCTTCCAACAACGACTTGAGTTTGTAATAAGTGTATGAATAATAAGATGGGTTGTTTTTGTATCTGAAAGCGGCTACACCACGACCTATGCAACATCTTTCCGTTGCCATATTTTGAGCACCGACAGGCGCACGAACACTAATCAAAGTGTCATTTAGTTCAGCAAACCTTGTTGGTTGAGTTGTGAAAACTCGTTTTGTAGGAAATCGAAAACCAAAGTCTGCATTCCCTTGATACATTGGCACACCGATACCATCTTCATTAAAACTATCCCCATTTGGTGATTGTCCCATTGTAAATACAAACTCATCCCCCAACTTCCCTTCCTTCCAATCCTCTTTGGCTTCTTCGATGAACCATTGGCGGAAGAGGGTTTCTGCCATTGCTTCGAGTGTGGCGTTCTCACGATTCAGCAAATCTATCTTGTCATCCAAAGAACTCAGAATAGACAATATTTCCTTTTGTTGAAATATTGATGGAACTTCAATACTCACATTTGATAAATCTTGTATTGTAATTTGAGATTGAGCTGATCCACTATCTAAATAACGTAAATTCTCTATCTGGTAAATATAATAAAAGAATTTATTTAACACAATGTCGTTGTCTAAATCAATCTTTATTGAAAGATTGGTTAAATAACACTTTTGAGTAGTGAGTTTCACATCGCCAGTACCACCAACTCCTCTTGCAACAAGTACAACATCACCTTCGTTGCAATTGTATTTAGGGTATAGTTCCTGATATTTATAGCCAGAATATGTAGTGTATGGACCATTCCCCAATAATGACTTATTAGGTAATCTTCCATACGAGAAGGAAGCAATCTCTCCCAACTTATATTCTTTCCACTCGCTCATTGGCTTTTTTATTTATTATCTTTTTTCAAACAAAATAACATGAAAAAGAAAGAAGTGCTGATTATCAGTCATTTACAATTTTCTTTTTTCGTTTTTATTTTTATTTTATTTTTTTTATGCCACTTATTTAAGACTATATTTCCTTAATTTCTTACTGCCTTCACCTATAATTTCGTTATCAACCATACTATATACCATTGAGGTTAAGTCTGCCTTTTCAACATCTGGTAAACGCTCTGCAATTTCCGATAAGAGACTCTGTGGATGATATTTAAGATCTTCCATTATTAATGCTTTTAAAGCATAAGGCTCAATAGTCTTTAGCGAAGTCTTGATATTTGCTTTAGAATTTGCAATTAACTTCGGATTAATATAGTAAGTTGTTCCCTTCTTCGTTCCTTTCTTATTTATGATTCCGTCTCGTAGCAAAGGCTCAACGTAACTCCTTAGTCTTTCATCATCAGACAATTGAAGATAGGAAGAGAGTTTTGTTGCTTGTATCTTTGTTTCTGCGGCAATGGCTCCAAAGGCGATATAGCCTTTTTGTGAGAGTTTATAATTATTCAGCGTATAGTCAAGCAGAGGCAGTACATCAGTATTCTGAATATCAGAATAGAGGGTTACCTTTGTTTCATTAAATGAAGACTCAATGAATGGGGGACGTTTCGCTTCCATACCATTGAGTTCGTATATCAAGTCATAGCCAGACCCCTCGCCTTCCATCAGTTTCAAGTCACTCATGATAGTGATGAAGTAAGGGTTACGGCGGTGGCGTTGGTGTAGAATATTGTCTTTAGTAACTCCCAAAGGTAATCCTCCGGGATTAGATATCTCTAAGCGATCAGGATAAACACAGATCATGATATCGCTAGAAATAGTAAAACTCTTATGGGCAAAAGCATTTAGCAAAAGTTCTCGTAAGACTTTAGGGTGATAGTGACGTATCTGCTTACGGAACAGTCCATCAGGGAATTCGTGCGAATAACTTAACTCTGTGGCTTCACGCTCAATGTCCAGAAGCAATTCCTTTGGATTGAGCACATTGTCATGCCAATCTACTTTACGAACTTTCTGTTCCAAATGATTATAAACAATGTACTGAACAGTTATTGGAAATGATATGCGGCTACGCTGTTTGGCGTTACCCAGCCATAATACTCCTAAGTTCGTTACAACTTCTCCATCTATCAAATTGTAATGCTCCAATATTTCAAGGTCAGACATTTGCTTAACATGCTGTCTGACTCGGTCTGACTCTCGAATATCATTGGCGAATTTTTTCACGTTTTCAACAGGAATATCAGCCAAGGAATACTTTGTAGCAAGCAGTTCCCACTGATAAGCCCCCTTTTCAATAGACAGGCGCTGCAAATCTTCATTTCTAACGGGCTCACATTTATCACTAATGCGAAGGTATATTTTCCCATCTGAAGTTGTGGCAATAGATTTTAAGGATGGGGCAACCATTATTTTAAAATATTGACCACCATTTTCATGCTGTATAAGTTCTGATGCCGTTAGACTCACGTTAAAACACAAACTATGTAGGCGAGTTATGGTGTCATTTACTTCATCTTGGCTAATGGTCTGATTTTCCAATGGAGTGAGGCTATTATCTTCTATACCTATATATAATATTCCTCCCTGTGCATTGGCAAATGCTACACATGAGGTGGCTAAGTCTTTGAACCCCTTGTCTCCTGTACGGATTTTCCGAATACTTTTATAATCCCGCTTTTGATTTTCAGCCATCATAACAACTTTTTTACGTCTTTAATTAGTCTCTATTAATTTTCTAAACACTGTCTGTAAAATTGGTGATTTCCGTAAAAGTGTTTCGGAAATGTCAAGTCCCTGTTCGTTTGAACACCCACAACTTGTGGGTGCTGTAATTCGTCCACAGGTTGTGGACGAATTAAAATTTGCGCCACAGCTTGTGGCACATTTTCTGCCCCAAGTAGGGGCAATATTGTGTGAAACAAATAAATAGCGCATACCTTAATTATATATGTATCTTCTCCAGATTCTCCAATATCAGTTTATTCAGCCTTTCTTCTTCTTTCAATTGTGCCTCGAATTCGGCTTTAAGGGCAGTGAAGCGTTCGGTGAAGTTGAAATCGTCTTCCTCTTCGGGCAAGCCGACATAACGGCCAGGGGTGAGGACGTAGTCAAGTTCGGCTACCCGACTGACGGGAATAGAGGCACAGAAGCCGGGTATGTCTTGATAGTCGGCAGACTCGTCACGCCAATGATGGTAAGTTTCGGCTATCTCACGGATATCCTCGGGAGTCAGTTCACGAGTACGACGGTTAATCAATCGGCCTTTGTTACGGGCATCGATAAAGAGAATCTTGCCAGGTTGACAGGTGCGATTGCGTGTCACAAACCACAGACAGGCAGGAATCTGGGTGTTCAGGAAGAGTTTGGCAGGGAGATTGACGATACAGGCAATCAGTCCCTTGTCAATCAGTTCCTTGCGGATATCACCCTCACCGCCCGTCTTTGAAGTCAGAGAGCCTTTGGCTAAAACGAAGCCCGCCTGTCCTGACGGAGCCAGATGATAGACGAAATGCTGAATCCAAGCGAAGTTGGCATTTCCCGTTGGCGGTACGCCATAAATCCACCGTTTGTCGTTGCGAAGCAGGTCGCCGCTCCAGTCGCTGTCGTTGAAAGGAGGGTTGGCCATGACATAATCGACCTTTACATCCTGATGGGCATCATTGAGGAAAGATCCTTCTGTATTCCATTTCACGTTAGAGGCATCAATGCCGCGAATGGCCAAGTTCATCTTGCAGAGACGCCAAGTGGTCTGGTTGCTTTCTTGCCCGTAGATGGAGATGTTGTCGATACGTCCCTGATGTTCTTTGACAAACTTCTCGCTCTGCACAAACATACCACCTGAGCCACAGCAGGGATCTAACACGCGACCCTTATACGGCTCCAGCATATTGACCAACAACTCTACGACACTACGCGGCGTATAGAACTGTCCGCCTTTCTTTCCTTCTGCTAAAGCAAACTCGCCAAGGAAATATTCGAAGACGTGACCTAAAAGATCGGCACTACCCGTACTGACGTTCGACAGCGTACTGTTGCCGATCAAGTCAATGAGTTCGCCTAAACTCGTTGGGTCGAGGTTGGGACGTGAGAATACTTTAGGCAGTACGCCTTTCAGTGATGGGTTCTCACGCTCAATCACGTCCATTGCATCATCGATATATTTGCCGATAAGCGGATTCTTTGCCTGTGCCACCAAATAGTTCCAACGGGCATTAGCAGGAACGAAGAAGATGTTTTCTGCCTTATACTCCTCCTTGTCCTCTGGGTCGGCACCTTCGTCTTTCAACTTCACCAGTTCGTCATACAGTTTCTCAAAAGATACAGAGATATATTTCAGGAAGATGAGTCCGAGTACCACATGCTTGTACTCAGCCGCATCAATGTTCTTGCGTAGTTTGTCGGCAGCCTTCCACAGCTGCTTTTCCAAAGGATCTTCTATGAGTTCTTTTTTCTTTGCCATGTGTAAAATTATTCTTTGATGATGGACTTGACAGTGCCCTGTTCCAGCCTGGTTTCTATCTCGTCGCCCGCTTTTAGGTCACTGGCCTTCCTGACCAAGTGCCCATTGAGGGTGGTTATGCTGTAGCCGCGTTTCAGCAGCAGCCGTGGGTCGAGCGAGACGGCCCGCTGCTGTAGCAGTTCCAGGCGGTGGCGCTGCGCATTGACAAGATGGGAGGCTTGCATGGATAGTTGAACATTGAAAATTGAACATCTGCCACGTTCGCGCTCCATCCGCTTCTCGATGATACTGGCCAGTCTTTGTCCTGTTTGTTCCAACCGTGCCTCCTGACGGGTCTTCATGAGCGAGAAGAGGGCTGGAATGCGGGAACTGAGAGTTGAGAATTGAGCGTTGAGAGCTGAGAGTTGTGCCAATGCCGTGTGGGCAATCCGCTGTTCGCAATCATTGATGCGGTCGAGCACCTGCTGGGCGTGGTCGATGAGGAAAGCAGCTGCAGCCGTAGGGGTTTTGACTCGCTGGAACGAGACCATGTCGAGCACACACTCGTCGCGGTCGTGGCCGATGCCCGTTATGATGGGCAGTGGAAACTGTGCCACGTTCTCAGCCAGTGCCAGCGTGTCGAAACCCGACATGTCGGCCGTGGCGCCTCCGCCTCGGATGATGACGACTGCATCGAATTGAGAATTGAGAATTGAGAATTGAGAATCTTGATTACCCTGTAACTCATAAATCTGTTCCAAGGCCTTAATGATGCTCTCTTCCACCTGTTCGCCCTGCATGATGGCAGGAAAAAGATGTACGTTGAAGGCGAAGCCACTCTCACGGAGCTGCTGGCAAAAATCGCCGTAGCCAGCTGCCGTTTCGCTCGAAACGACTGCGATGTTTAGACAGAAAAGGGGTAGCTGCAGCTCCTTCTGCAGGTCGAAGACACCCTTTTGTTTCAGTTGGCCAATAATTTCCTGACGTCGGCGGGCTTGGTCGCCAAGGGTGAAATCGGGGTCGATGTCGGTAACGATCCAGGAAAAGCCATAAGCCTCATGGAACTGTGCGTAGACCTTCAGTCGCACTTTCATTCCAGCGTGGATCCGCTGACCTGTTACGCGCTCGAAATGCGGCTGAATGAGCATCCATTGCGAGTGCCAGCACTTGGCCGAGGCACGGGCCACGGGCGTGGCTCCGAACTGGTCTTTCTGAATAAGCTCCATGTAGCAGTGGCCCCGACTCTCACGCGCCTCCGACAGCTCTGCCTCTACCCAGTATTCACGGGAGAGTTCGCGGCTGATAACCTCGTGTACAAGGTTGTTGAGTTCGTAGAGAGTCAGTGTTGCCTGCATGGTTGCTGCTGTTACGGTAGTTGCCCAATCATGTAGGCTTGCCAGAAGTCGGGTATTCCGAAGCCGAGAATATTGTCAGGATCGTCATATTGCGAAGCGCTTTGTCGCACCAAGTCCAATATCTGCCGGGCGCTCTTCTGCGGGAGTCCCTGCCAGAGGCATGCCACCAAGCCTGCCACAAGGGGTGTAGAGAACGAAGTGCCCATGTCGTGGACCAATGTGCCACGACCGCTGATGAGCGTCGTACCGCTGCCCAATGCCACAACGTCGGGCTTCACGCGACCGTCTTGCGAGGGACCCACGCTGGCAAAAGGCGCGTTCTTGCCCTCCTGATTAACGGCTCCCACGGTCAGTATCTCGTCGGCATCGGCTGGCACCGTGATTTTCTTCCAGGCAGTCAGGCCCGAATTACCAGCCGAGTTGCAAAGCACGATGCCCTTGCGGGCAAGCATGGAGGCAGTGCGCGAAATGAGGGCGGTATAGCCGTCGAGGTCTTGCTGACGATAATCGGCAAAGGGCTCGTCATACTCATTATAGCCCAAGGAAGAGTTGATGATGTCGACCCCTACTGAGTCGGCAAACTCGGCAGCCATCGCCCAGTAGTCCTCCTCGATGGGCATCTCTGTACCCGGATCTTCGCAGCGCAACAGCCAGTAGCTGGCTTCAGGGGCAGTGCCCATCATTACTTCTGGTGCCTGGGCAGCCATGGCCGATAGCACTTTGGTGCCATGATCGATGCCCTGACTGAACTCACTGACATCGGTGTCGGCAGTACGCCCGCTGACAATGGGACTCACGAAATCGCGGGTGCCAACGATATTGGTGTTTTGGAAACAAGGAAGCAACGACACATTCTGGAAACCGCCATCGAGCACGGCAATGGTCATACCCTGCCCTCTCAGGTCTACCTCATGAAGACGGTCGCCCCCTAACAATTCTATCTGTGTGCGGGCCATGCCCAAGGGGTCGTTACGCAAGGAGTCCCAGCGGTTGAACTGCTCATGATAGCGTATCTTCACCATCTCGTCGATCGAGTCGGGCGATGTCCATACATGGCGGAACTCGCGTACAAAGGGCAACTGCCCGATGAGCCGAAGCAGCGAGGTGTCGCGGGCAGCAAGGAGCACGGTATTGTTCCAACGGCTGGTGCCCACAACGCGTGTGCCCTTCACGCTGAGACGGCTCAGATAGGCCTTGGATACAGGCAGGTCGGTAGAGTCGACTTTCAGTTTCTGACGCTTGCGGCGATTTATGGCTTTCTGAGAAAGGAAATGGGAAGGACGGTCGAGCGAGAACTCGCTCCCATGCTTGTCGCGCAGGTAGAGGCGGTAAACGTATTGCTTGTGCCCACGCCAACGTGTCTTCGCATCGGCAGGCAGCGTCGTCAGTGAGGATAGCACAAGGAGCAGTAGTAGCAGTATGATGCGGTTCATTCTTCGGTTCTTATGTTTTGGAATTGCAAAGATACGGAAAAAAAATGAAACTACCAACTGTGGCGAAAGAATTTTTGGTGGTATCAAAAAATATGCGTACCTTTGCACTCGGATATGGACAGCAAGAAGAAAACACTCGAATTAGGGACCAAGCCCGTGGGACAGCTGTTGTGGCAGTATGCACTGCCAGCAATGGTGGCAATGGTGGCTTCGAGTCTCTACAACATTATCGACCGTTCAGTCATAGGGCAGGTGGTGGGTCCCGAGGCAATTGCGGGTTTGGGCATCACCTTTCCGTTTATGAACCTGAGTGCAGCCTTTGGTGCCGCCGTAGGCGTGGGAGCCTCGACGTGCATAAGCGTGAAGCTGGGCCAGCGCGACTACCAGACGGCACAGCACCTGCTGGGCAACACGGTGACGCTCAACCTTCTCATCGGCCTCTCGTTCATGCTGATTTGTTTGGTTCTTCTCGACCCGATCCTACGCTTCTTCGGTGCCTCGGACGCAACATTGCCCTACGCCCGCGAGTTCATGCAGGTCATTCTGCTGGGCAACGTGGTCACTCACATGTACTTTGGAATGAACGCCGTGCTCAGGGCTGCCGGCAAGCCACAGCAGGCCATGTATGCCACACTCTTCACCGTGGGTTGTAACATTGTGCTCGTCATCATGTTTGTGTGGTGGTTCCAATGGGGCATACAGGGGGCTGCCCTGGCCACTGTCCTATCGCAGTCGATGGCTTTGTGCTGGCAGATGTGGATTTTCAGCGATAAGCGCGAGCTATTGCATCTGAAGCGGGGCATCTACAAGCTGAGGAGTGACCTTGTACGCAACATCATTTCCATCGGCATATCACCCTTCCTGATGCAGACTACATCGTGCGTCATCGTGATTTTCATGAACAACCAGTTCGTGCATTACGGCGGCGACATGGCCGTGGGAGCCTACTCCATAGCCAACTCGGTGGTCATGATGTTCTTCATGTTCGTGATGGGTGTCACGCAGGGCATGCAGCCCATCATCGGCTATAACTATGGCGCTCATCGCTTCGACCGCATGATGCGCTGCCTGTGGATAGCCATCGCCGTGGGCACGTCCATCTTGCTCCTCGGCTGGACGCTTTCCATGCTCTTTCCGCGCCAGATAGCCCGTATCTTTACTAACGATGCCACACTCATGCAGATGGCGGCAAGGGGCATACGGCTCGACATGCTCGTGTTCTTCGTGGTAGCCTCTCAAGCCATCATCACCAACTTCTTCCAGTGCATTGGCAAGGTGAGAATCAGCATCTTCCTCTCGCTATCGCGACAACTGTTCATGTTGCTGCCCATGGCCTACGTATTCCCACTGTTCTGGGGCCTCGATGGTGTGTGGTACTCCATGCCCGTCAGCGATTTCGGCTCTTTCGCCATGACTATCCCCATATTAATATGGTATATAAGGAAAATCAAGAAATATGAACAACAGTAGACATATTATCATTAATGTTGGTCGTCAGCTGGGGTCTGGCGGACACGATATTGGTCGAATGCTGGCACTCGACTTCAATGCCACCTACTACGACCGCGAGATACTCAACCTGGCAGCGAAGGAAAGCGGCTTCGCACCTGAGTTCTTCGAGCAGAACGACGAGAAGAAAGGCTTCCTGCGCTCGTTCCTACATCTTCCCTATAGCAATGCCGGCGGAGGCGGCACAAATTTCTATCAGAACAAATTCTCACAGGAAAGCCTGTTCAAATTTCAGAGCGATGCCATCCGCAAAGCCGCCCAAGAGGGTGCCTGTGTCTTCGTGGGACGTTGTGCCGACTATGTGCTGCGTGATTTCAAGAATGTGGTCAACATCTTCATCACGGCTCCTATCGACTTCCGTATCGGACAAGTAATGGACAAGGAGAAAACGACAAAGCTGAAAGCTCAGAAACTCATAGAACTGGGCGAGAGCCGCCGAGCTGCCTACTATAACTATTATACAGGCAAAAAATGGGGCCATGCCACCAGCTACGACCTATGCATAGACTCCAGTGTGCTCGGCCTGATGGAAACCGAGAAGTTCATTGCCCAGTTCATCCGCAAGAAATTCGCCCTATAACTTTCCCATTTTTCAATTTAAAATTTTCAACCTTGAAACGCATCGGCATAATCAGCGACACCCACAGCTATTGGGACAAGAAGTATCTGCACTACTTCGAGCCCTGCGACGAGATATGGCATGCAGGCGACATCGGTTCGGTCGAGGTGGCTGAGAAATTCGCTGCTTTCCGTCCTTTCCGCGCCGTCTGCGGCAACTGCGACGGTGGCGACCTGCGGTTAATGTATCGCGAATTGAACCGCTTCAAGTGCGAGGATGTCGACGTGCTCATCAAGCACATCGGCGGCTATCCTGGCAACTACGACCCTTCTATCCGCGCTACGCTCTTCGCCCGTCCGCCACAACTCTTTATTGCCGGGCACTCACATATATTAAAGGTAAAATACGACAAAACCCTCGGCCTGTTGCACATCAATCCTGGTGCCGCAGGCCTTCAGGGGTGGCATAAGGAGCGTACGCTCGTAAGATTGACCATCGAAGGCAATAAATTCACTGATTGTGAAGTTATATCATTAGGAATATCATAATAATCCCCGTTCCGTGTCCGACGGTTTGCCCGTCGGAACCAACGGAAAAAAAACAAACAATATGAAAAAAACAATTGTCATTACTGGTGGCGCAGGCTTTATTGGAAGCCACGTGGTGCGCCTGTTCGTGAACAAGTATCCTGAGTACCACATCATCAACCTCGACAAGCTGACCTATGCAGGTAACCTGGCAAACCTCAAGGACATCGAGTCGAACCCCAACTACGAGTTTGTGAAGATGGACATCTGCGACTTCGATGCTTTCTATAAGCTCATGCAGGACAAGAAGGTCGACGGTATCATCCACCTGGCTGCCGAGAGCCATGTGGACCGCTCTATCAAGGATCCCTTTACCTTTGCTCAGACCAACGTGATGGGTACACTCGCGCTGCTACAGGCCGCCAAGCTCTATTGGGAGAGTCTGCCTGAGAAGTACGAGGGCAAGCGCTTCTACCACATCTCTACCGACGAGGTATATGGTGCCTTGGAGTTGACTCATCCCGAAGGCATCGAGCCGCCGTTCACCACCACCGCCTCTTCGGCAGAGCATCATCTGGCATACGGCGACAAGTTCTTCCTCGAGACGACGAAGTACAACCCTCATTCGCCCTACAGCGCCTCGAAGGCTTCGAGCGACCACTTCGTCCGTGCCTTCCACGACACCTACGGCATGCCCGTCGTCGTGACCAACTGTTCAAACAACTACGGCCCCTATCAGTTCCCAGAGAAGCTGATACCTCTTTTTATTAATAACATCCGTCACCACAAGCCTCTACCCGTTTACGGCAAGGGCGAGAACGTGCGCGACTGGCTCTTCGTCGAGGATCATGCCCGTGCCATCGACCTCATCTTCCATGAGGGTAAGATTGCCGACACCTATAATATCGGCGGCTTCAACGAGTGGAAGAACATCGACATCATCAAGGTGCTGATCAAGACCGTCGACCGCCTGTTGGGGCGCAAGGAGGGCGAGGACATGGACCTCATCACCTACGTCACCGACCGTGCCGGACACGACCTGCGCTACGCCATCGACAGCAGTAAGCTGCAGCGCGAGCTCGGTTGGGAACCCTCCCTCCAGTTCGAGGAAGGAATAGAAAAGACCGTCCGCTGGTATCTCGACAACCAAGAGTGGCTCCACAACGTTACCTCTGGCGACTACCAGAAGTACTATGACAACATGTATCAGAACCGCTAATCAGTAGATGGTAACCTCTCAATTTAAAAAAAGGTATGTGTGGCAGACACTTATTGAAATAGCACTTGGTGTCTTGGCCTTATGTGGTGTTCCCTTATTAAAGGGAGCTATCTTGCCTTTTTTTATTGTTTGGATTGCATTTACTTTACTTTTTTCTGCTTTCTACCTGGCTTCCATAAAGCGTATCATCGTTGTTACGGATGGGCTGGAAACACAAAGTTTACTGTTGCCCTTTTGGAAACATTTCTACCGCTTTGCGGAGTTTGACTATGCTCAGAGTGAGTATGGGAAAAACAGAGAAGTGTTCAGATTGGTTAAGAATGGAGAACGGCAGGTTAGTATAGCTTCTTACCTATATCTTAATTTTGAGGAGATAAAAGGGGCTATTGCGGTGAAAGACAGGCATGGTTTCTCTGTTAGAGACAAAGCCGAAGTCGTATCGGAATATAATAAGCTGCGCTTGTATGGAATAACTATTTTCATGTTGCTCTTCGTGCTGGTTGGTGTAGCGACCTCTCTTTCAGATCTGATAGAAGGCAATCCGATACGGTGGGGTGTGGTTATATTAGGCGCAATTGAAGCATTGTTCTTTGGCAGTCTGCTTCTCGTCTTCCTTCTTCCATATAAGAAAATCACAGTATGGCGTGGGCAGGTAGAGGTGAAAAGACTGTTGTGGCCACTAAAGGTTCGATACTATGCCATATCCGATTTTGATGGATTCTATTATGTGTTGGAAAAATCCAATGGTCAGTTAGGGTCGAGAGACGAGGAGTCCCTGTGGCTTGTCAAGGACGACAGACTTGTGATAAGTGTGGCAGAACCGATGTATAGAAATTATGAGGAACTGAAAACCGTGTTTCAATCTGTCCGTTGTCTGGGAAGACTGGAATTCATGGGCTTCCAATCGTTAAAATATCATTTGGGTAAAAAAATTTAATTGGATATGAAAAAAATTCTTTTATTAGGAAGCGGCGAACTGGGCAAGGAGTTTGTGATTGCCGCCATGAGGGCTGGCCAGTATGTAATTGCCTGCGACCGCTACGACAACGCGCCTGCCATGCAGGTGGCCGATGAGCGCGAGGTGTTCTCGATGCTCGACGGCGATGCCCTTGAGGCTGTCGTGCGCAAGCACAAGCCCGACATCATCGTGCCTGAGATTGAGGCCATACGCACCGAGCGGCTGTTCAAGTTCGAGGAAGAGGGCATTCAGGTCACGCCGTCGGCCCGCGCCGTCAACTACACCATGAACCGTCGTGCCATCCGCGACCTTGCCTCAAAGGAATTAGGCTTGCGAACGGCTAAGTACTTCTATGCCAATACTTTCGACGAGTTCAAAAGCGCCGCCGAGAAAATCGGCTTTCCTTGCGTGGTGAAACCCCTCATGTCGTCGAGCGGCCACGGCCAGAGCTACGTCCATAACGAAGGTGAATTGGAACAGGCTTTCCATGAGGCAATGGAAGGCTCGCGTGGCGACGTGAAGGAAGTGATTATCGAAGAGTTCATCGACTTCGATTCGGAGTTCACCCTGCTCACCGTCACCCAGCAACATGGCTGGCCCACGCTCTTCTGTCCACCCATCGGACACGTGCAGAAGGCTGGCGACTATCGCGAGTCGTGGCAGCCCTACAAAATTTCTGACGAAGCACTCAAGCAGGCCCAGGCGATGGCCGACAAGGTGACAAAGGCCCTCACGGGTGCTGGCATCTGGGGCGTGGAGTTCTTCCTAACGAAGCAGGGAGAAGTCATCTTCTCCGAGCTGTCACCCCGTCCGCATGACACGGGCATGGTGACCCTTGGCCACACGACGAACCTCTCCGAGTTTGAACTGCATTTCCGTGCCGTCATGGGACTGCCCATTGCCGGCATCCATCTGGAACATGCCGGTGCCTCGGCCGTGATACTATCGCCCGTTGAGGCCAATACGCCCGTCGACCGTTCGCTCCTGCCCTACAATCTGGAGGAAGCCCTGAAGGAAGACCGTACCCGCATCCGCATCTTCGGCAAGCCCGAGGCTCATAAGGGCCGTCGCATGGGCGTGGTGCTCTGCTACGGCGATGTCGACGATGACACGACCGCCCTGCGCGAAAAAGCCAAGCGATTGGCCAAAACCGTTTTGGGAACCGACCCTTACACAAAGTTTGAACACTAAGACGATGCAGGCCGAACTAATTGCCCTTCCGAAGATTGTCGACCCCCGTGGCAACCTCACCGTAGCCGAGCAGACGAAGAACATTCCGTTTCAGATTGCCCGCGTCTACTGGACCTACGACGTGCCTTCCGGTGAAAGACGTGGCGGACATGCCCATCGCACCTGCGAAGAGATGATCATTGCCGTCAGCGGCTCGTTCGATGTGGAGGTGTTCGATGGCCATGAACGGAAGACCTACCATCTGAACCACCCCTATCAGGGCTTGTATGTGGGTACGAACGTGTGGCGCACACTTGAAGACTTTTCCAGCGGTGCCGTATGCCTCGTGCTGGCTTCCGAACTGTTCGATGAAGAGGAGTACATCTACGACTACGAAGAATTCCTGCATATTGTCAATCCGTAAAGAAAGGTGTTCAAAATAGTACGATACACGCCCACCCATCACGACGAATGGAACCGCTACGTTGCCAAGTCACGCAACGCCACGTTTCTCTTCTACCGTGAGTACATGGACTACCACAGCGACCGTTTCCACGACCATTCGCTGCTGTTCTACGTAGGCAGTCATCTGCATTCCGTCCTTCCCGCCCATGAGGTGGGCGAGATATTCTGCTCACATCGCGGCTTGACATACGGCGGCCTGCTCATGGATGACGATGTCACCACAGCCGACGTGCTGGTTCTTTTCGAGGAACTGAATGCCTATCTGCGCCGTCAGGGTTTCCGTCGTGTACTCTACCGGGCCATTCCCTGGGTCTACCACCGCCTACCCGCCGAAGAAGACCTCTATGCACTCTTCTGGAAATGCGGGGCACGACTGCAGCAACGCATGTCGGGCACGGTCATCTTCATGGATGAGCATCTGCGCTGGCGAAAAGACCACCGTCGCCGACTCAGGCAGGCTCAGGATGCAGGCATCCATGTGGTGAGCAATGCCAGTCTTGCCGAGTTCTGGCCAGTGCTGAACGACAACCTCCAACGGAAGTTTCAGGCACAGTCCGTACATACGCTTGAGGAGATAGAGCTTCTGAAATCGCGCTTTAACAATGAGATCATTCAGTATAATGCCTATCTCGGCGACGAGATAATAGGGGGCATCACCTTCTACGTGATGGGTCATGTGCTGCACGGGCAATACAGCGGTACGACCGACGACGGAAAACGCCTGGGAGCCATGGAGGCCATCTACGACCAGGTGATGTATCACGACTTTACCCACATGCGCTACCTTGACTTCGGCACTTCCAACGAACAGGGCGGAGCGGTGCTCAACGAAGGGCTTATTGCCCATAAGGAGGGCTACGGAGGGCGCACCGTCTGCTATGATACTTACGAATGGGAACTATGAAGTATTTAGACCTACAGGCAATCAACAAGCCATACGAGCATGCCGCCGACGAGGTGATGAGCAGCGGCTGGTATCTGCGGGGAGAAGCCACCCGGCTCTTCGAACAGCACTATGCAGAATATATTGGCACTCGACACTGCATCGGCTGTGGCAATGGCCTCGATGCACTGACGCTCATTTTCCGTGCCTACAAAGAGATGGGGCTGATGAAAGACGGCGACGAGGTCATCGTACCGGCCAATACCTATATAGCCTCTATCCTGGCCATTACCGAGAACCGCTTCAAGCCCGTACTCGTTGAGCCAGACATCACGACGCTCCAAATCGATGATATGCTCATAGAGCAAGCCATCACAAAGCGCACACGCGCCATCATGATTGTCCACCTCTATGGCCGTTGTGCCTATACTGCCTTTATCGGCGACATCTGTCGCCGCCACGACCTTCTCCTCATAGAGGACAACGCCCAAGCCCACGGTTGCTGGTACAAGCCGGTTTCCCCGCCTTATGACAGTTCGTTCAAGCCGCTTTCCCCGCCTTATGACAGTTCGTGCGAGGCGGTTTCCCCGCCTCGGCATACTGGTTCGCTCGGCCATGCTGCCGCCCATAGCTTCTACCCCACAAAGAACCTTGGCGCTTTCGGCGATGCCGGGGCCATTACGACCAACGACGACGAGTTGGCCCACATGGTTCGCACCTTAGGCAACTACGGTTCCGACCGCCACTACGTGTTCGACTACCAAGGATGCAACTCTCGCATCGACGAAGTGCAAGCCGCCATTCTCGATGCCAAGTTATGCCATTTAGACGAGGCAAACAGGCGTAGGAAAGAGATTGCGTCTATATATATAAATAAGGTGAGCAACCCTTTCATCACGATTCCACAATCCGACAGGGATTGCGTGTGGCATATCTTCCCCGTCTTGTGCGAACAGCGCGACGAACTGCAAGACTACCTGAAAACAGAAGGCATAGAGACACAAATCCACTACCCCATACCGCCCCATCGGCAACGATGCTACCGGCAATGGAACAACTTGTCGCTCCCCATCACTGAGCGCATACACCGACAGGAGCTGAGCATTCCCTGCCATCAGGCCATGACAGACGAAGCCAACAAGATTGTCTGCCTCCTGAATAGCTTCACGCCTTCAGTATTCCCCAAAGGAACACACTAAAAAAATAAGCCCTTTTATCCACAATTTTTCCCCTTTCATCGGCAGAAAGTACCCTAATGGTCATTTTCGTCATTTCTCTCGTTTGGCTGTTATCAGAAATAATTGTAACTTTGCAAACGAAATTATTATTCGTTTTGTCATGAAATTAGGTGAGAGAGTGAAGGAGCTGCTTTTCCAGCAAGGGCGTTCGGCAATGTGGTTGGCCGAACAATTGCATTGTGAGCGTACAAACGTCTACGACATCTTCCGACGCGATGACATGGGCATTGAACTCCTGCGCCGCATTTCCTTAGCGCTGTCTCACGATTTCTTCAAAGAACTGTCTGAAGAGACCTTTCCACCAAACGCAAACAACTAAAATCAACGACAAAAGGAGGCTATTTGGGCCTCTTTTGCTTTTTTTATATTAAAAAATGTCGCTTTATTAGTTGGTTTGTAGATTTGTACGTAACTTTGCCCTGTTTAAAATAATATTTTTATTATGGACTACGAAGAATTGACTTACAACACACTTTCACGCGAGCGACAATTAGAGGCCTCGCTCGCCTTCCCCACACTGATGCGCAAAGTCTACGTGTGGATGTCGCTGGCACTTGTTATCACCGGCTTCACCGCCTATTTCGTGGCAACAAGCCCAGCCTTGCTCTCCATGATCTATACAAACAAGATTGTGTTCTACGGACTGATTATTGCCGAGCTGGCACTTGTCTTTGCCATTTCGGGAGCCATACAGAAGCTGTCGCTCACGTCGGCCACCCTCTTGTTCGTGCTCTATTCCGTGGTCAACGGTGCCACGATGGCCAGCATCTTCCTGATGTTCGAACTGTCATCCATCGTCAGCGTGTTCTTCATCACAGCAGGCACGTTTGCCGCCATGGCAGCCTACGGTTATTTCACGAAGAAAGACCTCACCTCTTGGGGGCGCATCCTCTTCATGGCGCTTATTGGCATCATCATTGCATCGGTGGTAAACATCTTTGTAGGCAGTACAGGTTTCAACATCCTGCTCAGCTACATTGGCGTACTGCTTTTTGTCGGGCTCACCGCCTACGACTCACAGAGGATCAAGAACATGCTGCTCACTGCCCCCGACGCAGGAGAGCACATGCAGAAGCTGGCATTGGTGGGCGCACTCTCGCTCTATCTCGACTTCATCAACCTCTTCCTCTACCTGCTCCGCATCTTTGGCTCAAGCAGAGATTGAGCTTATCTCTGAAAAATTATTAAAATAACGCATAAGTTCTGTGTTGTTTGCACATTATTTATTAATTTTGCCTGCAACATAACATAAACTTTGATTGATTATGAAGAAGATTTTATTGATGGCCATGATGCTCTTAGGATGCATCACCATGGCCACGGCACAAAAACCGGCCGAAATCAAGTTTGAGAAACTGACTCACAACTTTGGGAAATTCTCAGAGAAGAACGCTGTGGTTGAGTGCTCGTTCAGTTTCACAAACATTGGCGAATCGCCTCTGGTAGTCAACCAAGCCGTCCCTTCTTGCGGATGCACCGTGGCAGAATACACCAAGACGCCCATACAGCCCGGTGAGAAGGGCGAAGTCAAGGTAATCTATAACGGTACAGGAAAATTCCCCGGCCACTTCAAGAAGAGCATCACCATCCGCACCAACGGAGCCGTAGAAATGACCCGCCTCTACATTGAGGGCGACATGGAGGGCGAAAGCGGAACTGAACAATAATAACTAATAACTGAATACAGAAAATTGAAGAACAGAATTGCCCTTATCCTAATTCTGGCATGCCTGAGTCCGCTTCTCGCGACAGCTCAGACAGAACGTCCCAAGCTGGTGGTTGGCATCGTTGTCGACCAGATGCGATGGGACTATCTGTCGCGCTATTACGATCGTTTCGGCAGCGACGGTTTCCGCCGCCTCATGGATCAGGGCTATTCGTGCAACAACTGCCTTATCAACTACGTGCCTACAGTGACGTCTATCGGGCACACATCGGTCTATACGGGGACCACGCCGGCCTTCCACGGCATCTGCGGCAATAATTTCTTTATCGACGGACGCAAGACCTACTGCACACAAGACGACTCGATGAAGACCGTGGGTAGCAACACAGCCAAGGGACAAGAGTCGCCACGCAATCTGCTGGCCACCACCATCGGCGACCAGCTACGGCTGCACACCGACTTCCAGTCGCGAGTCATCGGCGTCAGCTATAAGGACCGGGCGGCCATCTTGCCAGCCGGCCGCTCGGCCAATGCCGCCTACTGGCTCGATACCAAAGCCGACAAGCTGTGTTTCATCACCAGTACCTACTACATGAACGAGCTGCCCCAGTGGGTAAAGGACTTTAACACACGAATGGCCAAAGACAAGGCTGTGCAAAAGGCCGGACGCGACATCGGACTGTCGCCGCTCTGCGGAACCATTATCACCGACATGGCCATCGCAACCCTCCAGAACGAGCAGTTAGGGCGCGGAACAACCACCGACATGCTTTGCGTGAGCTACTCGCAGACCGATGTCATCGGACATAAGTGGGGCACTCGTGGCGAACATACCGACGATGCCTATCTGACCCTCGACCACGATTTGGCAAGGCTCTTGCAGGCACTCGACGAGCAGGTGGGACAAGGCAACTACCTTCTTTTCCTCGCCGCCGACCATGGCGGCGCCCACAACTGGAAGTTCATGCAAGAACACGGACTGAATGGCGGCCCCTGGCTCGACGAAAATGGCCGAAAGGCCATGGAAGAAGCCGTGGCGCGCCACTTTGGCAGACAGCTGAAGCCTGTCATCCAAGGCCTCATCGACTACCGCGTATTCCTCGACCGCCAGAGCATTAGCGAGCAATCGCTCGACTTGAAAGAGGTGAAACAGGCCATCATCGACCACCTGCTATCCTCGCCAAACATCTGCTTCGCCGCAGCCTACGACCAGCTCATGACCACGTCACTGCCACCCATCCTGCGCGACCGCATGCTCATGGGCTACCATCCCCGCCGCTCAGGCGACATTGTCTTTGTAGTCGAGCCTGGCTACTATGATTATGGCTCGTGGTCGTCGCCCGTAGGAACCACACACGGCGAATGGAACCCCTACGATGCCCACATACCCTTGTTGTTCTACGGATGGCGGATAGGCCACGGAGCCACCTCACGCGAAGTACACATCACCGACATTGCGCCTACCGTCTGCCAGCTGCTCTTCATCCAGCAGCCCAACGCCTGTGTAGGCGAGGCTATCACGGAGATTGTCAAATAGAAACCCTTATCATTACTATTACACATTAATCAGACAAAACACTTACAGATATGAAGAAAATCATGTTATTATCGCTCACAGCCGCATTGATGCTGTCGAGCTGCGCCAGCAAGAAAGACCTGCTGGCATGCCAGACCGAGAACAAGGAACTGTCGGCCAACCTGCAGTCGGCCCGCGAAGACCTTGCCGCTAAGAACGCCCGTGTGCAGAGCCTTGAAGAGCAGCTTGCCAGCAGCAGAAAGGCCATGACATCGATGAAAGCACAGACCGACAAGCTGCAGGCTTCGCTCGACAAGAGCCTGACAAACGCCTCTCAGAACAATATCTCCATCGAGAAGCTCGTCGACCAGATCAACGAGTCGAACCAGTACATCCGCCATCTGGTCGAGGTGAAGTCTAAGAGCGACTCGCTCAATCTGGTGCTTACCAACAACCTGACCCGCTCACTCTCGAAAGAGGAGCTGAAAGAGGTTGACGTACAAGTGCTCAAGGGTGTGGTCTACATCTCCCTGGCCGACAACATGCTCTATGAGAGCGGCACCTACAAGATTAACAACCGCGCCGCCGAGACACTGTCGAAGATTGCCAAGATCATCAAGGACTACAAAGACTACGACGTGCTCATTGAGGGCAACACCGACAACGTGCCCATCAGCCGCGAGAACATTCGCAACAACTGGGACCTATCCTGTCTGCGCGCCTCTTCAGTAGTACAGGCTCTCCAGACACAGTATGGCGTCGACCCCAAGCGCCTCACTGCCGGTGGACGTGGCGAGTACAACCCCTTACAGCCCAACACCACCGAGGTGGGCAAGCAGCGCAACCGCCGCACACAAATCATCATCACGCCGAAGCTCGACGAGTTTATGGATCTTATCGGCGAAGCACCCAAAACTGAATAACAACAGGAAGCCCCGCTTCTGCCAAGAACCACCCAACGGATTCACAGCGACAACAGTTCGCATGTGAATCCGTTGTGGTTTTCTATGACGTAGCCTGCCATCGTTCGTCGTTCCTCAGATGCCCATTATGATTAGACAGTTAGTCTTTTTCTTCAATATAATATATTTTCCTCATCCGTCAGGCCGTACTTCGCGTAGAGGTCGGCATCAGTCCAGGGACGGGTGAAGTCTTGGAGGGGGACGAAGCCACTACTATTTGCCAAAATACTCATTCAAGAAATCCTCAGGCGATAGCACAGGAATCCCATTGCTTGGAAAATGACGTTTCTTGTCCCTGGTGACGATAACATCACATTTGGACGCCACGGCGGCTTTATATTGGAGCATATCCTCAAAGTCTGGCATATCAGAACAGAGAGCATCGGTTACCTGTACGTCATCCATTACAGCAGTCTTCACGTAGTTTTTCAGGCTTCTCAAACCACTTATTGCCTGTTCGTAGCCCACGTTTTTACGTGCAGTATAAACACAGTTAGCAAAAGTAAGTGGAGTGGCAAACATATTTATCTGCTCTCTGATTCCCAAATCGAAAACGTTTGAAGAAGCCAGCAGGAATTTCTGCCGACTTTCTATAATGTCTAACAGGATGTTTGTGTCAAGAAACACTCTCATTGTGCAGCATATTTAGCAATAAGATATTCCATCCGTGCTTTATCGCCATTGATGTCATCATCGTTAGCTACCTCAGGTTTCGCAAACCCTATTAAAGCCTGAAGTTCGGGTGAGAGTTCTTCTATCTTCCTCATTTTATATTTCCTTTTCTTGGCAGGGGTGAAGCGCTTAATAAGCATAGCCACCCAATCTTCCACACTCATTCCATCGGCCTTGGCGTAGGTTTGTGCCTGACTGTACAATGTCGGATTCAAGCTGATTGTTGCCATATCTTTTTTCCGTTTTGATTAGACTGTGCAAAATTACGAAATTATTTCTGAATGGCAAACGTATAAGCAACTTTTTTATTCCATCGGCTTGATCATCGATCATCGACTCGAGTTCCTTAAAAAGCAGGTCACAACTATTTGTGTAAGATTTATGTAGGTTTACGGTTCAAGCAAAAGGGAGTGTTGAGTGGTCACTTTCCCTGCCGTCGAATCGAAAAAACCGTTAAATAACGACCTCTATTTGCAGATTTCCGTAAAAATATTAGGATGAATTGAAAAAAATACGTATTTTTGCCGTTGACTAAGCCAGTCCATACTGTTGGAGGCCAGCTGTTCGAGCTTTGCTCACTTGCTACTGAAAGGACACAAGAATGGCTGATAACCGTGAGGGCAGGGCGGGTCAAGACATCGATGGAATCCTGAGGCCGAGAACACCGTTTGTAAGGACAGCCGAAGGGAAAGGACGTATTCTGAACGTTACTGTCTGTACTTTCAAACTTCGCAACTTTGAATCGTTTCACAGCGGTAATGCAACGAAGCGTTCGCGTGGGTGTATTATATTCTGGCCATTTCGTTGCTATCATTGTATCATGGTGGTTTATGTCTGCGCCGAACTATATAATACTACTCGGCGTGGGCTGGCTTGCGTTGCTTATCCTTGAAACGGGGCAATGCGAAGGCCTGAAAGTAGGGATAGGCACGGAGGAACAAACTCCCACGTCTTTTTTGTTTCCAAAAACTTAACATAGTATTAACGCTAAATTTGGGAGTTCATAGGCAGAAAAACGATTGCATTATGAACAAAAAACTGTTTTACTTATGCATGGCTCTCATGGCCATGCTGTGTGTACCGTCATCTGCTCAGGAAGGGTTTCATGAACAGACCACTGTCTTTAAATTGGTCAATAATGGGGAAGCCATCAATGAATGGCCTGAAAACTACGAGGACTTTTCTTATATTTCTATTTATTCGGAAGGCAATGAGATAGCCAGAGAGCAATTACTAAAGAAATACTATGACAGCGAGAAGATTACAAGTACCGCAACCATCACGTTAGACAAGAAATATTCAGGCAAGACACTCTATTATGAAACTAAGGGTGGATTAAGCGGCGATTTTGTGGTTGGTGGCGAAGACGTGTTGTTAGAAGTAAAAAGAGTGATTGTACAAACCACCTATGCAGGTGGAGAACCATACATATACGAATATGGTGTTTACTTATTAGACGGAAGTAACAGCAATGGCTATGATAGCTCATTCATTTATTACGTAAAGCCAGGAATACACACCTGGAAATGGAACTATGGTGAGGAAACTGTTAATGTGACCGAAGACATGACAATCACACTGAGGAGTACGCAAGAAAAGAAATATCGTGTAAGTGTTACAGGCCGTTGCGGGAATGCCCCCGTTCACAAGGGGTATTATCTTTTCCGCTTATATGATTCAGGCTCATGGGTAAAGTCAGATAGGTCAGATGAAGCAACCTCAACAAGTCCCTATTGCATTGTAGACCAAAGTGGATGGAACTCTACTCCATTCAGCGTGAAGAATGATACAGCCATTGTGCTGGATTATCACAAAGTGACTTTCAATGTTGGTGTTCTCAACAAAGGAATCAGAGTGAGCTACAAAAATCAATTAGGCAGAAGTGATTATCAATCCTATAGTGAATATGTCACTACCGATGCCGATGGCAAGGCCGAGATATATCTGATGGATGGCATCTACAAATATACTATGGATGGACAGGTACGTGAATTCACTGTGGTCAACGAAGACCAGACAATAAACATTGAGACGGTAAGAGTGACTTTCAAAGTAACATGCGATGACTTAAGCAAGGTTGGATTCTTTTTGGATGGTCAGTATGATACTGGTTATATGGGTTATGAGGTAAGACCATCTGACGATGGAACCATTGTCTACGATTGCATGCCAGACACAGAAGTGAAATTAATGGTAATGGATAATAATAGCATACAGTCGCGAATGGTGGTGGTGGCCGATGCCAATAAAACGGTCGATGTGAAGTTGCATGCCTTGAAATTCACCAGTAACAACACTGAAGGAGAAAAACCTGTAGTGCGAAGTGAAAATGATAGCTTTACTGTAAGTTTTATTGCATCATGGAATACCACGTATTATCTCATTGAGGGTGACTATAGGTATCAGATAGGTGTAGAATATACCTCTTTCACCCTTGACAAGGATATGACCATTGAAAAGAATTACTCGGAGCTGACCGTTACCGTAAAAGACACTGATGGTAAGTTGGTTTCTGGAGCTTGGATTTATCTGAAATATGTTGGTGGTTCTTCTACAAACGAGAATGGTATCTGCACTTTCTATTGCTTGCCAGGCAATTACATAATTGAGTTTAATGACAGAAATATAGGGGAAGTACCTATTGCCAGTCAAGAAGTCACTGTAAATGGCGATACACAGGCCACGCTAATTATTCCGGCAGAAATCACATTCACTATCGTTGGTATTGATGGAGGCGAAAAATTGTATAAAAGCTTTTATATATGTGACAAGTCTGGCAATAGCATAACTTCTTTCTATATTTCTGATTACCAAGACGGTCAGGTTAAAGCCCGGCTCTTCAGCACAGAGAAATACCGTTTGAAGGGCTATCAAGGCAATATCAACATTACCGACGGCTGTACTATCACAGTTGGAACACTGAGTGTGACGTGCGAAGGTATGGGTTTGGTCTTCCCGATGGAGAACTGGGATGCAGTGAGTACCTATAACGTGATAGTTGGAGCACCAGTTCGTTTGGCTGCAGTATCAGTAGGCAATGAAGAGTTTGAAAAATGGATTGTTGATGGTAAGGAATACACTGAGCCAATAATGGAGTTTAAAACCACAGAGAGGAATACGGTAGCCAAGGCTGTGTTTGGTGGCACCGACCATAATGGAGTGCGCACGATTCAGTCTAACACGTCACTCAGTTTCGACGACCAGTACATTACCCTGCCTGGCGAAATGGAGGGCACAGCCCGCATCTTCACATTAGACGGTAAAAAGGTGAAGCAGATGGGTATTGTGGGCGATCAGATTGGCATTTATGATTTGCCTGCGGGAGCTTATGTCCTTTCCTTCAAGCATGATGGCGGTGTGATTAATTCGCAGTTCCTGAAGAAATAGGAGCAAATAGAATCGTAAAGAAAAGCAAAGAGGGTGTGCCAAAATAGGCACATTCTCTTTTTGTATGTATGTTCCTATGGGATGACTACCTTGTACCCGTTGACGATGTAGAGGTCTTTCGTCAACTGCGAATGGCCTACGCGCTGGCGTTGCAGGTTGTAGTATCGTTGAACGTTGATTTTTGAACTTCCTCGCTCTTGCGCTCCGCAGGTGTCTATCTGCTTTACGGAACTTCCCTATTTTGCCTTTATTTTAGTCCGAAATGCGTTAATCTTCCAAAAAGCGTTGCTCGTTACAACCTTTTTTCGTATCTTTGCAGACAAAATTGCACAGTAATTAAGACCACGAGACAATGAAAAGAGATAAGACTATCAAGACCTGATTCACTCTCACAATATGTAATAAGATTAGGCAAAACAAAAGGCTCAATGGAGTCAAACCGAGAACTTTTTGTCGGATTAGCAAACAGACAAGAAATGGATGATATACAAGATAGAGTGTTGGACAAGGTAAAACAGGCACAGATACTGGTACCAGATGATGACTTGATGCAACTGGCCGATCAGATTGTGGAGGTGATAGAACAGGGGAAACGTCAGTTGGCTATTAGCATCAACCAGACAATCAAGTCCACGTACTGGAATGTTGGTCGCCATATTGTGGAGTTTGAGCAGCAAGGAAATGCAAGGGCGAAGTATGGTACAAGCCTGCTTTCGCGTCTTGCCCAAATCCTTCGGGCAAGAGTTGGAAGGGGGTATAGCCGTCCGAATCTGAATAACATGCGGAAGTTCTATTTGTTGTTCCCAATTTGTCAGACATCTGACAAATCTGAACTTGCAATTTGTCAGATGTCTGACAGATTAACGTGGTCGCATATCTGTGAACTTATCACGATTGATGATTCATTAGAACGTGAATTCTATCTGAATGAGTGTATTGCAGAAGGATGGACAGTAGACGCTCTTCATCGTCAGAAAGAGAGTGGGTTGTTCATGCGATTAGCACTCAGCAAGGATAAGGAGGGGGTAATAGAACTTGCCCACAAAGGGCAACAGATACAGACAGCCGAAGATGTGGTGAAAGACACTTATACGCTGGAGTTTCTCGGAATCGATGACAAAAAACGATATAAGGAAAGTGAATTAGAACAGAAACTTATAGACAATATGCAGAAGTTTCTGCTGGAATTAGGCAAAGGGTTCGCTTTCGTGGGTCGTCAATATGCACTGACTATCAACAACGTTCACTACCACGTTGATTTGGTTTTCTACCATCGAATCTTGAAATGCTTTGTTCTCATAGACGTCAAGCGTGGTGCCGTGAAACATAAAGACATCGGGCAGATGAATATGTACATGGGGTATTTTGCCAAAGAAGAGAATGTTGAGGGTGACAATCCTCCCGTCGGCATCGTGATGAGTCACTACAAAGACGAACTGATGGTGGAGTATGCAACATACGGAATGGATTCGAACTTGTTTGTTTCGAAATATGAGTTATTCTTGCCTAACAAAGAAGAATTACGCAAATTGGTAATGAATATCCTAAAATAAGACAGAACTATGTTCGCCGTTTTGCCCTTATTTTAGGCCGAAATGCGTTAATCTTCCAAAAAGCGTTGCTCGTTACAACCTTTTTTCGTATCTTTGCAGACAAAATTGCACAATAATTAAGACCACAAGACAATGAAACAACTCTTTTTGTCAGCATTTTTGTCTGTTTGCTTTCTATCCGTATGGGGGCAGAACCTGCAGAAGGGCGACTATGGCTACTTGTATTGCCACATGAGCGACCGGGGCGAGTTTACCGCCTACGCCATCAGCCGCGACGGTTTGAACTATGAGGACATCATCGGCGGCAAGGCCGTCATCGACCCCAAGGCCCATGCCCGCATTGAGGGTGGCCAGCGCGATGCCTTCATCTGCCGTGCCTACGACGGCAAGGGCTATGTGATGGTGACCACCGACATGTGTGTGGCCAAGAGCCATAAGTGGGACAACTACGGCATCGACCTGCTCAAGAGCGACGACCTGCTCAACTGGACCTCGGTGACATTCGACTACCGCAAGGGCACCAGCATCTTCACGAATCCCGATGCCCCCAGTGTCTACAAGGACTGGTCGACCATCAACCGCGTATGGGCTCCGCAGATATTCTGGGATCCCAACTATGTGTGGGAGAACGGCGAAAAGGGCGGCTATATGATCTATTACTCCATGCTGAACCGTCCCGAGGAGCAGTACGACCGCATGTACTACTCGTATGCCGACAAGTCGTTCACCCGTCTCACGCAACCCAAGTTGCTCTTCGACTGGGGCTATGCCACCATCGATGCCGACATCAACCTGCTCGACGACGGTCTCTACCACATGCTCATCAAGAAGGAGGGCGGCAAGCCAGGCATCTACACCGCCACGTCGAAGCAGCTGACAAGCGGCTGGGGCGAGCCTGTGGAGAACGACTACGTTTCGTTTGAAGGAAAGAAGAAGTGCGAGGGTTCGAGCGCCTTTCAGCTGATGGGCGAGAAGACGTGGCGCGTGGCCTACATACAATACAGCGACAACCCCAAGCACTACCGCATCTGCGAGGCCGACGAGAACCTGCGCAACTTCAAGAATCCGCAGGACATCAAGGGTGTCACGGGGCCGCAGCACGGCTCGTTCATGCGGCTGACGGAGGCTGAATACAAACTACTGAAAAACTGGTCTGACGTGCAGAATGAAAACGCTAAGAAATAACATCGCCCTCCTTGCCTGCGGAGTGGCGCTCGTCGTGGTGCTGGCTGTTCTCGTCGTTTTCGAGAGCGACTATCTTTATCGCGCCCAGGAACTGAACCTCTTCCTCTACACACCCCTATTCTTCAAGCAGCAGTTGGTGGTGGCCGGAGGAGTACTCACGTGGTTAGGCACCTACTTCACCCAGTTCTTCTTCCACCCTTGGCTTGGCTCGCTATTGCTGTGCCTGTGGTTAGGACTGATGCTCTGGCTGGTGCAAAAGGCGTTCCGCCTGCCTGTTCACTGGTGGCCGCTGCTGTTGGTGCCCTGTGGGCTGGTGCTGCTCACCGATTTCTCGCTGGGCTACTGGCTCTACTACCTGAAGCTGCGCGGCACCTTCTTCATTGCCGCCATGGGCACGTCTTTGGCAGTGGCACTGCTATGGGCCTACCGGGTCATCGTCTGTGGCAGTGGCAAGCCCCTTTGGGCACTGCTCTTCATGACCCTTACGGCCGTGGTTGCCTATCCGCTGGCCGGATTCTACGGGCTGCTGGCAGTAGCCCTGATGGCCCTTCTCAGCTGGCGTCTGCCGCTATCGCTCCTATGGAGAATCATTGTCTCGGCAGTCGCTGCCCTTCTCATCGCATTCGTGCCCCTCATCTATTATAGGAACGTCTACTATCAGGCCATGTCCGACTACGTCTGGTGGCAAGCCTTGCCGCAATTCGAGATGGAACAAGGCTTCTCGGCCCACTACTACCCCTACATTGCGCTCAGCCTTTTCCTCCTGCTCCTTGCCCTGCTCTACAAGAACGGGCGCTTCTGCCGTCCCCTCACCAACAAATGGACCCAGGCTGCCACCGAAGCCCTGCTCACCGTTCTCATCGTGGCTGGCACCTGGCATTTCTGGTACAAGGACAGCACGTTCCACGAGGAGATACAGATGACGGAGTGCGTTGACCGTCAGGACTGGGAGGGCGTTCTCTCCATTATGCGCCAGCATGAAGGCGAGCCTACAAGAATGATGGTCATGTACAAGAACCTGGCCGTGTTCAAGCTGGGCCGTGCCGCCAACGAGCTGTATAGCTACCGCGACGGTTCTCGCAAGCCTTACACCAATATCGAGCTGCGCATCGCCCAGATTGGCGGCAAGAACATCTACCTCTACTATGGCATTCCCAACTATTGCTACCGCTGGTGCCTGGAGGACGGCGTGGAGTATGGCTGGCGCGTGGAGCACCTGAAGTTTCTGGTGCGCTGTTCCATCCTGAATGGCGAGACCACCGTGGCACAGAAATACTTAGACCTGCTAAAGCAGACACGCTACCACGGCGAATGGGCCGCCCATTACGAACAGCTGCTCAAGGGCGATGCAAAGCAGCAGCACGAACAGCTACTGGCCGACGCAGAGCTGGGTCCCATAATCCCCCTCATGGACGGCACCAGCATCCTGGGCAGCGACCAGTCGCTCATAGAGCTATTCCTGCTCAGCCTTCAGGCCTACCGCACCACCACCAATCCGCTCTGCGCCGAGCTGGTGCTCCTCTCGGCCATGCAGATGAAGGACATCCCTACCTACTGGCGCGCCTTCTTCCAATATGCCAACCTGACCGTGGGCAAGCCCATGCCGCGCCACTTCCAGGAGGCGGCCTACCTGTATGGCCACTTGGAGAAGAACGTCGACATCAGCAAAATGCCTTTCGACAAGAGCGTGGTGCAGAGCTACGAAGGGTTCATGAAGCTGGCACAGCAATGCCGGGGCATGAGCGAAGAGCGCATGAAGGAAGTGTTCTATCCACAATACGGCAACACCTTTTATTATAATTATTTCCTCATGCGCAACCTGAAGTCGTATTGAGTTTTGAGGTTAAAGGTTAAAGGTTTGAGGTTAAAGGTTTGAGAATTATGAAAAGACTCGTTTTCTTTCTATTTACGGTCGCATTGATGGCGGCCTGCCGGCAGGCAGAGGTGCCTGCCGAATACACGCAGCTGAACAATCAGCCCAACATCTACCCCGACTATCAGGGCGTAACGGTGCCGGTCAACATGGCCCCGCTCCACTTCCAGCTCATGACGGCTGCCGATGAGGTAGTGGCCCGTTTCCGCTCGGCCGACGAGGAAGTGGTGCTCAGCGGCCCCAAGGTGTGCCCCGACTTCGACCAGTGGGACGCGCTGAAGCAGGCCGACAGCATCAGCGTCGAGCTGTTTGCCCGTCAGGGAGAGCAGTGGCAGCGTTACGAACCATTCCAAATCTATGTGTCGAAAGACTCCATCGACCCGTGGCTCACCTACCGACTCATCTCGCCCTCATACGTCACCTACGAGGAGCTGACGCTCAACCAGCGTTGCTTAGAGACCTACGAGGAGCGCGTCATCTACGACAACATGCTCTGCTCTACCGAGAACGACGGACAGTGCATCAACTGCCACCACTCGCAGTTAGGCAATCCGCGCCGCACACAGTTCCATGCCCGCCAGAACCTGGGCGGAACGATGCTGCAGATCGACGGGCAGCTGCACAAGGTGAACCTGAAGACGCCGCAGACCATCTCGGCAGGCGTGTATCCCGCCTGGCATCCCGTAGAGAACATCATTGCCTATTCCACCAACAAGACCATGCAGAGCTTCCACACCCGCGATGCCGACAAAATCGAGGTGCTCGACTCGCAGAGCGACCTCATCCTCTACGACCCTGAGACCAACGAGGTGAGCATCGTAGAGAACGACTCCACCGAGTTCGAGACCTTCCCCTGCTGGAGCCCCGACGGCAAGTGGCTCTACTACTGCTCGGCCCACTTCGAGTTCCGCGACACGGCCAACAGCCACGATGCCGAGTGCATCATGCGCTATAAGGAGCTGAAATACAACGTCTACCGCAAGTCGTTCGACGTACAGACGCGCACCTTCGGGCCCCGCCAGATGGTATTCAATGCCGACTCGCTCGGCTTCAGTGCCACGCTGCCCCGCGTCTCGCCCGACGGCCGGTTCCTGCTGCTGGCCGTAGGAGAATGGGGCACGTTCCACATCTGGCACCGCGATGCCGACCTCTGGCTGATGAACCTGGAAGGCGACAGCATCCGCCCGATGGAGGAAGTGAACAGCCCGTCGGTAGAGTCGTACCACACATGGAGCACCAACGGCCGCTGGATCGTGGTGAGCAGCCGCCGCTACGACGGAAACTTCACCCGTCCCTTCTTTGCCCATGTCGACGAGAACGGCCACGGCTCGAAGCCCTTCGAGCTGCCGTCGGACGATCCCAACTACCACCGCGAACTGATGAAGAGCTACAACGTACCCGAATTCCTGCGCGGCCCTGTGGAGCTGACACCACAGCACTTTGCCGACGCGCTGAAGAAAGAGGCCGTGACAGCAAAATTAAAGGAATCCACCCCTCAAGGAACGATTGCACATGAATAAATATTCATCTTTATAAACCGCATAACCCCTTGACTTCCAGTGCGTTGCAATTCAATCCAAATTACATCACAATTCATGCTGAATTACGCGACAATTTGAGCTTAATTGCATCGGAATATAACATGAATTTCAAGCGTGTTCACGTAAAGCCCCAAAATGCATGATTATGCAAAACGAAAAAAGGGCCGGGAAACTTCAATTAAACATGGCAGAACGATGAAACAGAAACTATTCTTTTTACTCACATTGCTGACCCTGACCGTCGGGGCCTGGGGGCAGAACCGCTACCAGAACAACATTGAGAAGGCGAAGCAAGGCAATGCCTCTGCCCAGTGCAATATTGGCTATTGCTATGACGTAGGCGAGGGTGTCACCCAAGACTACACCCAGGCGGTCTATTGGTATAAGAAAGCGGCAGAGCAAGGGAATGCAACAGCCCAGGGTAACTTGGGAATTTGCTATTACAATGGACGAGGAGTCACCCGGGACTATGCCCAAGCCGTCTATTGGTACAAGAAGGCGGCAGGACAAGGAAATGTTGATGCGCAGAACAATTTAGGTTTTTGCTATAAAGACGGCAAAGGCGTTACTCAGGATTACGCACAGGCAAACTATTGGTTCAAGAAAGCTGCTGAAAAAGGGAATGCGAATGCCCAGTGCAGCTTGGGATACAATTATGAGAAAGGGCGGGGAGTCACCAAGGACTATGCCCAGGCAGTCTATTGGTATAAGAAGGCGGCAGAACAAGGATATGATATAGCCCAGAGTAATCTGGGTATCTGCTATTACAATGGTAACGGCGTAGACAAAGACTATGCACAGGCCGTCTATTGGTTCCACAAGGCGGCCGAACAAGAACATGCCAACGGTATGAGCTGGATGGGCTTTTGCTACTACAACGGCTACGGTGTCACGAAAGACCTCCAACAGGCCGTATATTGGTATAAGAAAGCCGCAGACAAAGGAAATAGCTTTGCACAAAAGAACCTTGTGAAGGCCGAGGACGAACTGCGGAAACAGAACATGGCCAGCGGCAACAATCGGCAGCAAGACAGGCAGACGGCAATCGGAGAAAAGGACAAGAAGGAAGAGGTTGTCGTGAAGAAAGAGACCGCCCCCGTGGTGACGACCATGGCCGACGTCGACAAGAACATCCCCGTTTCGGGCACCAACGACCGCAACCTCTTTGCGGTTATCATAGGCAACGAGAAATATGACAACGAGGAGAACGTGCCCTTCGCCGAGAACGACGCAAGGGTGTTCAAGGAGTATGCCATGAAAACGCTGGGCATGCAGGAAAAGCAGATAAAATATGTGGCCAATGCGTCGCTCGGCAGCATGAAGATTGCAGTGAAGTGGTTGGAGAACGCCATGAAGGTGTGCGGCGGCAAGGGCAAGGCCCTGTTCTACTATGCCGGCCACGGCATACCCGACGAGGCCAACAAGTCGGCCTATCTGCTGCCCGTCGACGGCCAAGGCTCCTTCTTGGAGTCGGCCTATCCGCTCAGCCAGCTCTATAGCGACCTGGCCAAGATGCCGGCCGAGCGCGTCACCGTGTTCCTCGATGCCTGCTTCAGCGGCACCAAGCGCGACGGACGCATGATGGCCTCGGCCCGTGGCGTGGCCATCAAGGTAAAAGCCTCGGCGCCACAAGGCAAGATGGTGGTGTTTACCGCCGCACAGGACGACGAGACGGCCTACCCCTACAGTCCGCAACGCCACGGCATGTTCACCTACTATCTGCTGCGCAAGCTCCAGGAGTCTCGCGGCAACGTCACCTTAGGCGAGCTGGGCGACTATCTGAAAGAGGAAGTGCCCCGTCAGGCATTCATGGAGAACAACAAGGTTCAGACACCCTCTGTCAACGCATCAACCAGTCTGCAAGCCAACTGGCGCAACATGCGACTGAAATAGTCCCACCTTCTGGGTGGAGCCAGAAAAAGGTGAAAAAATTTGGTAGTTTGAATTTAAGTACGTAATTTTGCAACGAGAATTGCATCAAGATGTGAATCAATCATATAAAACTGTATCGTATGAAAAAGAAAATAACAGTATGGACGGGCGGCATGGCCCTGCTTGCGCTGGCACTGACACTGGTGAGCGCCGCCCCACAGGATGACAAGGTAATGACCAAGGAAGACGGCATGTATGTGGTCAACACCACTAAAATCGGCTCTCAATATCTGGGATACGTCGACACGACACCGCTGAAAATCTACATCAAGAAGAACAAGGTGGTGAAGATTGAGGGTCTGGCCAACCAGGAAACGCCCAAGTACTGGGCCAAGGTGAAGAAGCAGCTGCTCGACAAGTGGAACGGCATGAAGGTCAACGATGCGCTGAAGGCCGAGGTCGACGGCGTGACGGGGGCCACATTCTCCTCAGATGCCGTCAAGGGCAACGTAAAGGCTGGACTGGAATACTACAAGAAGAACAAGTGATTCTCTCCACCCCACCCCATTCACCCGGTCGCCGTTCCGACTATTATCCTTTTTAATACATGAAAATCTTTACAAGAGCCCAGATTCAGGAACTCGACAAATACACCATTGACCACGAGCACATCAAGTCGATCGACCTGATGGAGCGCGTGGCGCGCACACTGACCAAGGCCATTGCCGAGCGATGGTCGCAGGCAGTGCCCGTTGTGGTCTTTGCCGGTCCAGGAAACAATGGCGGCGACGCACTGGCCGTGGCCCGCCTGTTGGGCGACAGGGGCTATAACGTTGACACCTTTCTCTTCAACATCACCGGCCATCTCTCGGCCGACTGCGCCGAGAACAAGAACAGGCTCATCGACAAGAAAGGTCGCCCGCTCTATACTGAGGTGACACAAGAGTTCGACCCGCCCCGCTTAGAAGAAGGCATGCTCGTGGTCGACGGTCTCTTCGGCTCCGGACTCAACAAGCCCTTAGCCGGAGGCTTTGCCTCGCTCGTGAAATATATCAACGCCTCGGCTGCCGACGTGGTGAGCATCGACATGCCGTCGGGACTGATGACCGAAGACAACGCCTACAACGTGAGCAGCAACGTCATTCGTGCCACGCTCACCCTTACCCTGCAACAAACCAAGCTGGCCTTCCTCTTTGCCGAGAACCAGCCATACATCGGAGAACTGCGCATTCTCGACATAGGGCTGAGCAAGGAAGGCATTGAGAAGATAGAAGCCAGCTACACCCTGCTCGACAAGCCGATGATGCAGCAGCTGTTGCGTCCGCGCAACGCTTTTGCCCACAAGGGGCAGATGGGCCACGCACTCATCATTGCCGGTAGCTACGGCATGGCCGGAGCCGCCATCCTTTCCACACAAGCCTGTCTGCGATCAGGTGTAGGAAAGGTCACTATCCACACACCGAAGCGCAATGTGCCCATTATACAGACCGCCGTGCCCGAAGCCATCGTCCATGCCGACCGCGAAGACTGCGCGTTTACCGAAGGAGTACCCACCGAAGACTTTCAGGCCATGGGCATAGGCCCCGGCCTCGGTATGGCCGAGCAGACTGCCATCAGCCTCATTGCCCAGCTGCGGCGCACCGCCTGCCCCATTGTGGCCGATGCCGACGCACTGAACATCCTGGCCAACCGCCATGCCTGGCTGCAACAGCTGCCTAAAGGCATCATACTCACCCCACACCCCAAGGAGTTCGACCGAATGGAGGGGCAGAGCATCGACTCTCCAAGGCTCGCGAACTGGCCGAGCGACTGCAGGGCTACGTCATCCTGAAGGGACATCACACCGCCATCTGCATGCCCGACGGGCATATCGCCCTCAACTCTACCGGCAATGCAGGCATGGCCACGGCAGGCAGCGGCGACGTGCTCACCGGCATCATCACCGGACTGCTGGCACGGGGCTATGAACGTCGCGATGCCGCCATGCTCGGCGTCTACCTGCACGGACTGGCCGGCGACCTCGCTGCTAACGAACTGGGCGAGGAGAGCCTCATAGCCAGCGACATCATCAAGTTCCTGCCAAAAGCCTTCCTGAAACTGAAGAACGAATAACGACCATGCGCAGCCAAAATCCGTGAAATCCGTATAATCCGTTGTAGAAAAAAAATCATTCATTTGTATAAACTAAATTTGAACAGTTACTTATGACAAAGAATAAGAGTGTGACAAAACCGAAGAGAAGGAACTGGGGTCTGCTGTGCATCGCCCTTTCCGCTTTCCTGCTGTTCAACGTTTTCACATGCCACCTGTCCACCTGTTCTGCCCAAACAGCCATCACCAACTATACGCCGGGCGTAACGGCCGAAGGGGCCGTCTACTTCCTGCCCAAGACAGGCATACGGCTCAACGTCCTTGTAGAGAAGACCTCCTACGTGCCGGGCGACTTCTGCAGGTTTGCACAGCGCTACCTGCGACTGAACGACGTGGCACAGGAGCCACAAGTGGCCTATCGCGTCGTGGCCATCACACAGTCGGCCTTCCCTGTGGCCGACACCACGAAGGCATACGCCTTGAAGTTCAACCCACGAACAGTGGCTGCCAACGTGTCGCTAAGTGCCGACGGCTGTCTGCAAGCCATCAACGCCACGCCGCACACCGCCACCGAGCCGGCACCCTTCAAGGCGGCACCCAAGGTCGATCCGGTGAACCCACGAAAATACATGAGCGAAGAAATACTGGCGGCCGGCAGTACAGCGAAGATGGCCGAGCTGACAGCCCGCGAAATCTACGACCTGCGCGAGAACCACAACCTGCTCATCAAGGGACAGGCCGACTTCATGCCCACCGACGGTGCCCAGCTGAAGCTCATGCTCAACCGTTTAGACACACAAGAGCAGGCACTCTTGCAACTGTTCCAAGGCACAACCACCCGCGACACCGTCGAGCGAGTGTTTACCTTCGTTCCCGACAGCATCGCCGACCACCAGGTGGCGTTCCGCCTGTCACAGAAACTGGGACTGCTCGATGCCGACGACCTCTCGGGGGTGCCCTACTACATGAGCATTGAGAACCTCACCGCCCTGCCCGCCCCCAGCAAAGGCACCACCACCACGGCTCTCAAGAAGAAGAAGGTGATGAAGGCGGCTGCCGAGAGCGGTGTCTACGTGAATGTGCCAGGAAAGATGCGCGTCACCGTGCTCTACGAAAACGAGCCACAGTCGGTGGCCGAGTATCCGGCAGGACAGTTCGGCAACGTCGAGCTGCTCAGTGGCGAGCTTTTCAACAAGCACTTCACCACCCACCTATGGCTCAACACGATTAGCGGTGCCGTGGAGCGGCTCGATGCCGAGCAACCAAAGTAAAAGCCCAAGGCACGGCTTCCCCAAGGGTGTGCTTCCTGTTGTCTTCGGCCATCAGCCACCAAACATTACCCAACTGCCGATGCTCATGCCAGGCAGACAAAAATGGCCTGCTATCCTCACGGACGGCAGGCCCTCATAAAATCATTAGTTAAAACTATTACCGACAGCGGCACTCCGCTGCCTTTTTCCTTCAGTCACGTTTTGTTTGTTCGCGTGATTCGTTGTCGTTACTCCTCCTCCTCTTCGTCGTCGGCCCAGATGGAGCCGCGGCGCGAATAGGTCACGTCGCTACCGTTATAAGCGTTGCCCAGTGTGGCACCCTCGCCCAAGCCGCCAGAGCCGGCGAGT
>CAJONO010000103.1 GCA_905235905.1 uncultured Prevotella sp. | reverse complement strand
GGATGTAAGAGTGTTACCCAGATTGAGATTATGCCTAAGCCTGTTGAGGGTCCAGAGGATCCTCAGAACCCATGGCCAAATTGGCCTCGCACACTCAAGACAACATCTAGTCATGAGGAAGGTTGCACACGCCGTTGGAACATCAATACCCTTGAGTTCTTGGGCGAGAATGGCAAGCTGACAGGCGTAAAAGTTCAGGAGATTGACTGGAAGCCAAACCCAGAGGGCGGTCGCCCCATCATGGTAGAGAAGGGCAAGCCCGAAATCATCAAGGCCGAGCTGGCTCTGCTGGCTATGGGCTTCCTCAAGCCAGAGCACCCTAAATACCCCAAGAACGTCTTCGTCTGTGGCGACTCTGCCAATGGCGCCTCTCTCGTTGTTCGCGCGATGGCCAGCGGCAAGCAGACAGCAGCGAAAGTTAATCAATTCCTTTCAAAATGAACAAGATCAGATTCACCAAGATGCACGGCTGTGGCAATGACTATATCTACGTCAATGCCATGCAGTACTCTATCGCCGACCCTGCTAAAGCATCTATCCTTTGGAGCGATCGCCATAAAGGCATTGGCTCCGATGGATTGGTGTTGATAGACAAATCGCCTGTTCCTGAGGCTGACTTCTCTATGCGCATCTTCAATGCCGATGGTAGCGAGGCGATGATGTGTGGCAATGCGTCGCGGTGTATCGGAAAATATCTCTATGAGAGAGCCCTGACAACACAAACACAAATAAGATTGCTTACAAATTCTGGCATTAAGACGCTCAACCTCCACGTCCGCGATGGCGTGGTGGAGAGCGTCACCGTCGATATGGGCGAACCTCAATTCGAGAATGAAGAGCAGTTCATCTCATCGCGTGATATTAAAAAAGGTGTTTTCGTATCGATGGGCAATCCTCATTATGTCATTTTCACGGATAACGTGGACCAGGTGGGCGAAACGGGACGCGTATTAGAGCATCATCCAGCCTTCCCACAACGATGCAACATCGAATTTGTAACCCCCCTATCGTCCCCCGAGGGGGACACGAAAGTCTCCCCTCGGGGAGGTTTGGAAGGGGTTTCTTTCCGAGTTCGTGTCTGGGAACGTGGCAGCGGTATCACTCAGGCTTGCGGTACTGGTGCTTGCGCCACAGCCGTGGCTGCGGCCTTAACAAGCCGAGCTTGTCGCACATCACAGATTGTCATGGACGGCGGCATACTCAGCATTGAATGGCGCGAGGCTGACAATCACGTCTATATGACTGGTCCCGCCGAATTTGTCTTTGACGGCGAAATCGAAATAAACCAATAGTCAAATAAATAGTAAATTGTAAATCGTCAAATCGTAAATATTCATGGCATTAGTAAACATCCACTTCCTGAACCTACAGCAGAACTATCTGTTCGCCGACATCGCTAAGAAAGTCAACGCTTTCAAGGTGATGCATCCGAGTGCCGACGTTATCAGTCTTGGCATCGGCGACGTCACCCAGCCCCTTTGTCCTGCCGTCACGGATGCAATGCACAAGGCTGTCGATGAGATGGCTACCGCTGAAGGCTTCCACGGCTACGGTCCTGAGCAGGGCTACGACTTTCTGCGTGAGGCGATATTGAAGAACGACTTTCTGCCGCGTGGCATCCACCTCGACATCGACGAGGTTTTCATCAATGACGGTGCCAAGTCTGACACGGGCAACTTCCAGGAGCTACTTCATTGGGACAACTTCATCGGTGTCACCGACCCTATCTATCCTGTCTATATCGACTCCAACGTGATGATAGGTCGCTGCGGAGTCTATAAGGAAGGGCGCTGGACCAACGTGCGCTATATGCCCACCAAGGCAGAGAATGGTTTTGTGCCGGAACTGCCCAAGGGTCGTCCCGTCGATGTTATCTACCTCTGCTACCCCAACAACCCTACGGGTACTGTCATCACCAAACAGGAGCTGCGCAAGTGGGTGAACTACGCACTGAAGAACGATGCCTTGATCCTTTACGATGCCGCCTATCAGGCCTACATTCAGGACCCGAAGATACCACACTCAATCTTCGAGATTCGCGGTGCGCGTAAGTGCGCCGTCGAGTTCCGCTCGTATTCCAAGACGGCAGGCTTTACGGGTGTTCGCTGTGGCTACACCATCGTGCCGAAGGAGGTCACTGTTAGTACCTTCGAGGGCGAGCGCATTTCCCTCAACCAACTGTGGCTGCGTCGCCAGTGTACGAAGTTTAATGGCTGTAGCTATATCTCCCAGCGTGCTGCCGAGGCTATCTACTCACCCGAGGGCAAGGCCCAGGTCAAGGCCACCATCGACTACTACATGCAGAACGCCAAGAAGATGCTTTCTACCCTGCGTGCTCTCGGCTACGAGTGCTACGGAGGCGAGAATGCTCCCTACGTTTGGATGCGCACTCCCGACGGCATGAGTTCCTGGCAGTTCTTCGAGGCCCTGCTCTATGGTCCTAACGTCGTCTGCACCCCTGGCGTCGGTTTCGGTCCCAGTGGCGAGGGCTACGTCCGCTTCACTGCCTTCGGCAGTCACGAGAAAACAGAAGAAGCATTACAACGCATCAAGGCTTGGAGCAAATAACTCCAAGCCTTAATTCTTATTATATTGAGAGCATCCGAGCAATAACGGGTGCTTTTTTTGATATTATTGTGTGCGATAACAGATTGTAATGAAATGATACGTTTTTGATACAGAGTGTTAGCAAAATGCAAACAAAAGTGATATAAACTTTACATAATGTCATTTGTGTGAGTTTTTAACAATCAATATGATAATATTTTGTTGTTATAGTTCGCAAAGTGTCGTAATTTTGCACCGTGAAATAACAAGGTTTAGCCCAAAGAGAGGGCGTAGTATTAATTTAATAAGGTATTAAGGTATGAAAAAGATTGAAGCAATTATCCGCAAGACGAAGTTCGAAGAGGTGAAAGCTGCTTTGCTATCATCCGACATCGACTGGTTTGAGTACCACGATGTGCACGGTATCGGTCAGAGCCGTCAGGAGCGTATATATCGTGGCGTGCAATATTCAACGGATGTCATTGAGCGAGTTGCCATCACCATCGTGTGCCGCGACATGTTCCTCGACCCGACGGTAAAGGTGATTCTGAAGGTAGCCCACACAGGTGAGGTAGGCGACGGTCGCATCTTCGTGAGTGACGTGATAGACACATGGTCAATCCGTACAGGCGAAAACGGCGATACGGTACTGAAAGACAAGAAATAATTAAGAGTTTAGAATGAAGAGTTAAGAGTTGTTGCCTTCGGCAATTAACAATTATGAATTAAATATTTTCAGGATTATGAACGAAATTGGATTATCACTCGATACTGTATGGATGCTATTGGCAGCCATGTTGGTTTTCTTTATGCAGCCCGGATTTGCGCTGTGTGAGGCTGGTTTTACACGTAGTAAGAACACGGCGAACATCCTGATGAAGAACTTTGTCGACTTCATGTTCGGCTCGTTGTTGTTCTTCTTCCTCGGCTTCGGT
>CAJONO010000102.1 GCA_905235905.1 uncultured Prevotella sp. | reverse complement strand
TTGACCTCAATAAGTATTCCGAATAGCGTTGAAAGCATCGGCGCTTATGCCTTTTCACTGTGTCCTTTGACCAACTTTGTTATTGAAGATGGCTATACCACATTAATGTTCAAGGATACACAAAAACCTTTTTACAGCTGGATTGATATGCCAGGAGATGGTGATTATGCCGAGATACTTCCTTTAGAGAATGTGTATATAGGTAGAAATATTGACTCTAATCGTTCAAGTAGAGAGTGGTTTCATGGGATGACAAGTTTGAAAACGCTTACAATTGGTAATGCAGTGACTGAGATTCCTGATGGTAGCTGGGGCTTCTGCTATGGTTGTAGCAGCTTGGAATCACTAACCATAGGCAGCAGCTTAACGAAAATAGGAGGTCAGGACTTTTATGGTTGTACAAGTTTAACAACATTGAACATCCCAGACAATGTGTTATCCATTGGTTCCTATGCATTCTATGGATGCGATGGGCTGACTACTGCCTCCATTGGAAGTGGGTCGATTGGTGAAAATGCCTTTTTTAGTTGTACATCCTTAAGTTCACTTACGTTAGGTAATAATGTTACAAATATTAGTATAGGTGCTTTTAGCGGCTGTCCGATATCAAGCATATTCATTCCCAATAACGTAGTTCGCATTGCGGGCGGTGCGTTTGGAAGCATTAAAGAACTGACAATAGAGGACGGTGACGAGACTCTTGATTGCTATTTAAGTGGAATGGGACCTTTAGAGCAAGTATATTTAGGCAGGAATGTTCTTGAACAATCATCCGGATTAGGAGGAATAATAAGGGAGAGCAGTACTTTATGCTCTTTAACAATTGGTGAGAAAGTTACACACATCCCTTATGCTGCTTTTTCTAATTGTTCCTCTCTCACTACATTGACCTTGGGAGAGGGCGTGACCTCAATCGGAGAATCTGCCTTCGAAGGTTGCTCCAGCCTGCCTTCCATTACCCTGCCCAATAGCTTGACAACCATCGGCGAAAATGCATTCTACAACGCAACGTCCTTGCAGACCATTGCCATACCGAATAGCGTGACAGCCATTGGCGATTGTGCTTTCGAAGACTGTTCCAATCTTTCCACGTTAGAAATTCAGGCTACCTCTTTGATCATCAACTCTGACTGGTTCATTGGGTGTGACAACATTGCCACCGTTAGCATTGCTGGTGGAACGATAGGAGAATATGCGTTTCAGAATAAGAAGAAACTGATCTCCCTGACGCTGGGCGAGGGAGTAACCTCAATCGGCAGATATGCTTTCTCTGGTTGCTCCAACCTGCCATCCATTACCCTGCCCAATAGTCTGACAACCATCGGAGAATCTGCCTTCTATAACGCATCGTCCCTGCAGACCATTGTCATACCGAATAGCGTGACCTCTATAGGAAATTATGCGTTTTATAACTGTTCCAACCTTTCTACGTTAGATATTCAGACAACATCCTTGACCATCAACTCTAACTGGTTCAGTGGGTGTGACAATATCGCCACCATCAGCATAGCAGGCGGAACGATAGGAGAAAGAGCTTTCGAGAATAGGGAGAAGCTAACCTCCCTGACGCTGGGCGAAGGCGTGACTTCAATCGGCGAATATGCTTTCTATGGCTGTTCCAGCCTGCCATCCATTACCCTGCCCAATAGTCTGGCGACCATCGGTGAATCTGCTTTCGCAGGTACAACATCCCTGCATGCAATTGCTATACCGAACAGCGTGACCTCTATCGGCAGATGGGCTTTCGAGGACAGTGGAGCGTTGGAAGCTGTACATATCACTGACATGGCGGCATGGTGCGGCATTGCTTTTGAAGAGAACTGGAATGGCTACAGCAGTGATGCCGGCTTCAACCTGTATCTGAACGACGAGAAGGTGACGAACCTTCTGATTCCCAAGGAGGCGACGAAAGTGAATCCTCTGGCATTCTACAACTGCAAGGACATTGAGCACATTGTGGTGGAGGAAGGCAACGAGGCGTACGACTCTCGCAATGAGTGTAATGCCATCGTTGAGACGGAGAGCAACACACTGCTGAAAGGCTGCAAGAACTCGTTCGTCCCCTCCGACGTGACGGCCATTGCCGACTATGCTTTCCTGAACTGCGACGGGCTGACCTCTGTCACGCTGGGCAGCGGGATACAGCAGATAGGTCAGGAGGCATTCTACGGCTGCAAGCTGCGCAATGTGCTTGTGAAGAACGCCACGCCGCCGACAGCCTCCGGGTCGTCCTTCTCCGCACAGACGTTCTACCATACTACGCTCTACATACCCACCGGCAGTTGGGACGACTACGCCTACGACGACAGCTGGTATCGCTTTATCAACATCCGCGAGACGGCCACGACGGAAGCCCAATTGACCATGCAGCAAGCCTACACACTGATGGATACCAACAAGTTCTGCTACTCAGTTTATGATTCCGTGAATGACTGCATAGGTACCATCAACGCCGTCAGCGGCATTGACGAGAACAACCCCAACCACTGTTGGCAGGTAATAGAAAAAGACGGACAGAAGTATCTCTATAATATCGGAGCCAAGAAATTTGTAACTACATCAGTTGAGAACTCCAGCCTTGTCCTATCTGATAATATCGCTCCCATTAGTATGGAAGACGGAACCGACGGTATCGTCCTCGACAATGACTCCTCTCAGCAGTGGGCCATGGTCAGCAACGAAAGGATGCTTGTAGATCAGAATATTATCAGCGAAGTAACAGGCATCCAAGCTGTCTCAAAGGACAGGGAACATGGTACTCGCTACTACGACCTCAACGGACGGCAGTTGCAGCAGCCAAAGAATGGACTGAACATCATCCGGACTGCTGACGGGCGTATCGTAAAGTCTTTCAAGAAATGACCTCTTAAAAAACTTGGTACAAGGCAAAGAATGCTACCAAGAACAGCCAGTCAAACGGAGTGACTAACATGACATACAGATAAAAAACTTGAATATATTACAAAACAAGAACGAGAATTTATATGAAGAAATCAACAATGTTTGCAGCTATCGCATCGGTGATGCTACTGGCTGCTCCACAACAGGCTGAAGCTCAATTTTTGAAGAAACTCGGCAAGGCCATTGGCGACGCGGCCAAGGAAACCTGGGACAATGCGAAGAAATCAGCCAAAAACGTTCAGCAGAGCAGCACAGCGCAAAATGTTGACACCATACCTTTAATAACTGAAGAAGAGATTAGTGTAACCGAACCATCTTCGGATAGCGGACCAGTGCTGACAGAGATAGCCCAGACAAGAGAGAAGAAAGTGAAGGCTAAGGGGGTGGAGTTCTCGTTGCGCTTCGTTCCTCATGGCAAATTTGTCATGGGCGAGAGGGATAATACGCTAAAGGTAGAACTTACCAATGACTATTGGGTATCGGAAACAGAAGTAACACAGGCTTTGTGGAGAGCCGTTATGGGAGAGACAACCACTATGCGTGTTCCTGACAGACCAATGGAAACAACATGGATAAGAGCTACTGAGTTTGTAAAGCGCCTGAACATCATCACCGGCTATAACTTCCGCATTATCACAGAAGCCGAATGGGAGTATGCCGCTCGCTATGGCAATGGCGACAAGCGGTTTAGCGGCAGCAATGAACTGAGCGATGTATGGAATTTAGGTGAATCGGTTAAAGCATCAGAGCCAGGAGGACTTAACAAACCGAATTATTTGGGTGTCTATGGGATGTCAAACTCCATAGGAGAGTGGTGCAGTGACCTTGTTCAAGAGAGGTTTCCCAAAGGTCCTATAAGGAACTACAGTGGACCTGATGAAGGACTTCGTGCCGGTGGGACTCTTTACCGAGTTGTGCGTGCTCCAGGAAAAGTGCGTATGCCACGCTTAGCAGAGGTGACATTCCGTACTAAGGAGCTTGAGAGCAGTGGGCAGGCAGGAATCCGCCTTGCCTTGACCTATAATGACGTAAAAGATAATCTTCCACAGCAAACAGAAGCTATCGACAAACGGAAAGTGAACATTCCATCTTACATGATTGGCCAATGGGAGGCCGGTTCTAATTACGACAAGGTGATTATAGACATTTCCAACGAGCGTCGTCATCTGGATGCTGTGGGCAATAACATTGGATATGGATATGTGGCAACAAGCAAGACAGGCCAGAATTATAAGTATTATCTCATCACAAAAATCATTTCTGCTGGAACCAATGCCATAACCGTCTATCTTGTGCCACAGGAAGAAGGAAAGGAAATGACGATGACTCTCACCAAACATTGGGACTTTTTGAAGAGCACCTCTAAAGAATATACGTTCAACAACCAGCTCTTCAAACGTCACTGAACGCTTCAAGGAAAAATATTTTTTTAATAACCAATAAAATACGAATGTACAAATGAACAACAAAAACAATCTCGGCACTGTAGTTGCCGCTATCGTGATGTTGGTAGCATTCTTTCTGCTGCCACTATTCTCTCCCGCAGGGAGCGAAAGGGAATTGGGAATGTTAAGTATCGTGTCGGATGTAATGCCTACGACAATGATAGGTGTGTTGTTGAAAGGCAGTATGGGCTGCAAGCTCTGTCTGTTGCTGATGCTGTTTGCCCCCGTCTATCTGTTGCTACAGGCGTATCAGGACCGGTTGCCAATATCCAAGGCTGCCTTCCCGCTGCCTATCGGTCTGACGGCTCTTGCCCCACTTGTGCTGACAGCCATCCTCGGTTTCTATCTTGACGGAAGTTTCATGGTTAGCGGAGAGGAAGAATATGAAATGGAAGTCATGAGGAATATGGCGTTCTTTACGGCAGCGATGAGAGTCAGCTGGGCCTATTACTTCTACTTGGCTGCTGCCGTAGTGTCGGCATGGATGGGTATATCCTACGGCAATGCTTCCCTGTCAAAAACCGTACAGAAGGACTGTGCCATTGCTGTTGCTTTGATGTCGCTGATAATAGTGGCAAACAGCCAGACGGTGCTGTTCAGCAGGGACAAACACTCTATTTTCGATTTTAATGAATCGGGACTGCTGACCATCAATGGTATGATGATGGGCTTCGGGTGGATATTTGTCCTGTTCTGCCTGTATATTGCCGTGTCGGCATTCCGCGACACCAAGATTATGGAAGTTTTCCGCAAGTATTTGTTGCCTGTAAAGGTATCTGCCATTGTGATGGTGATACTGGCAGTACTGGCACTGATCTTGAGCATTGGCTTCGCTTCTACTGGCGAAGCTGTGAGAGGCCCCGCCTCGCTATCGGCACTGATTATCGCTGTTGGCATGGTGTTGGTGGCTTTTACGCCGACAGGGGAACAAGCGGAAGCACCCGTACAGGAGTCTGTCGCCAACGAGAAGAAAAAGCGTCGGCCTTCATGGTTGATGACTCACAAAAAACAGGTGGGCATAGGTATTGGTGTGGTGGTGCTTGTTCTTCTACTGATGATGCTCGTCCCGAAAGCATGCGGTTCTGGCTCGTCAGCCATTGACGAAGATATCGAATTGGTGGAGGAGGACACCTTGTTAGTGGAGGAAGTCGACGAACTCTCTGTTGATGCCGCCGACAGCCCATCGTTCGTGCTCGACAAAGGCGAACTGGGTCCCATCGCCATTGGCAAGGCATACACCGAGCTGCCGCGGTCGGTCGAAGGACTTTACGACAGCTTCAAGTACAAGAGCGAGACCCATGAGGATGACATGGACGGCGAGTGGACTGAGGAGTACGTTGTGTTCTACAAGGATGGCAAGGAGGTGTTCACCACCAGTGTTGACGGCAAGAAGATTACGTCGGTCACACTGCTTAAGAATGCCACATACGTCAAGACAGCCGACGGCTACTACATAGGCTACGATGCCCGTAAGCTGTTCCAAGATAAAAAGATGGAATGGGGAACCTACTACATGGGAGAGGTGTTTGCCAGCAAGGACGGCTACACTTACTTCGTCGGCTCCGACGAAGTAAATACCGAGATACCAGAGAAAGCCTCCGATTTCAAGGCCACAGCCACCCTGTCAAAGATAGTGTATATGTAGAAAAGGCCAATAATCACTGGTTGGGATTCTCCGCGAACCCTTGGCATTCGGGAACGAGGGCAGGCATGACTGAGTCGCACACTCGGTCATACCTGCCCTTGTTGTTTTAAGAAATCCTGCAAAACTCTTCCTGAGTTACAAAGAAATGTTAATAGTAGAAAGTTTTCTGCGCAAAAACTTACAAAGAAAATATAAAAACAGTAATTTTGCAAACGGAAGTATTACGCAGGTTCGTTTTTTCGAAATTGAAACAATAAAAATTATAGACTATGGCAACACCAGTAGAATTCAAGTATGCCCCGATGTTCCAGTTGGGCGAGGACAAGACCGAGTACAGACTGCTTTCAAAAGAAGGCGTCAGCGTTGGCCAGTTTGAAGGCAAGGAAATCGTAAAAGTGTCGAAAGAGGCACTCACATTGCTGGCCCAGCAGGCTTTCCACGATGTGGAGTTCATGCTGCGTCGTGAGCATAATCTGCAGGTGGCCGCCATCCTCAGCGATCCCGAGGCATCGGAGAACGACAAGTATGTGGCCCTTCAGTTCCTGCGCAATGCCGACGTGGCTGCCAAGGGCATCCTGCCTTTCTGTCAGGACACGGGCACGGCTATCATCCACGGTGAGAAAGGTCAGCAGGTGTGGACGGGCTTTGAGGATGAAGAGGCCCTGAGCCGTGGCGTTTACAACACCTTTACGCAAGACAACCTGCGCTACTCGCAGAACGCTCCGCTGAACATGTACGACGAGGTGAACACCCGTTGCAACCTGCCCGCACAGATCGACATTGAGGCCACTGAGGGTGCCGAGTATCGATTCGTGATGGTGGCCAAGGGCGGCGGTTCGGCCAATAAGACCTATTTCTATCCCATGACCAAGGCCACGATTCAGAACGAGGGCACCCTGCTGCCCTTCCTCGTGGAGAAGATGAAGTCATTAGGTACGGCTGCCTGTCCGCCTTACCATATTGCCTTCGTCATCGGTGGCACATCGGCTGAGAAGAACCTGCTCACGGTGAAGCTCGCCTCTATCAAATACTACGACTCGCTGCCCACCACGGGCGACGAGACGGGTCGTGCCTTCCGCGACATCGACTTGGAGAACAAGCTCTTGGAGGAGGCCCACAAGATCGGTCTCGGCGCACAGTTTGGCGGCAAGGCCCTGGCCCACGACATCCGCGTGGTGCGTCTGCCTCGTCATGGTGCTTCGTGCCCCATCGGTATGGGTGTCAGCTGCTCGGCCGATCGTAACATCAAGGCCAAGATCAACAAGGACGGTATCTGGTTGGAGAAGATGGACTCGAACCCCTGCGAGCTGATTCCCGCCGAATATGCGAAGCCGGGCGAAGGCAGCAAGGGCATTGAGATAGACCTGAACGAGGGCATCGACGCCGTTCGCAAGGAACTGTCGAAGTATCCTGTTTCCACAAGGGTAAACCTGCGTGGCACGATTATCGTGGCCCGCGACATTGCCCATGCCAAGCTGAAGGCTCGCCTCGATGCCGGCGAGGGCATGCCCGACTACTTCAAGAAATACCCCGTGCTCTATGCCGGACCGGCCAAGACCCCCGAAGGCTATCCCTGCGGCTCGATGGGGCCGACCACGGCCAACCGCATGGATCCATACGTCGACGAGTTCCAGGACAACGGTGCCTCGCTTGTGATGATTGCCAAGGGCAACCGCAGCGATGCCGTGACACAGGCCTGCCAGAAGCATGGCGGCTTCTATCTGGGCACCATCGGCGGCGTGGCTGCCGTGCTGTCGCAGTCGAGCATCAAGTCGATAGAGTGTGTGGAATATCCTGAGCTGGGTATGGAAGCCATCTGGAAGATCGAGGTCGAGGACTTCCCCGCCTTCATCCTCGTCGACGATAAGGGCAACGATTTCTTCAAGCAACTCAAGCCCTGGACACCCTGCAAGAATTGAAAAATAAAAAAATAAAAAAATTAAAAAAATAAAAAATAAGAAATTGAAAAAGTTATTTTCTATTTGCTTGCTTGCCCTAATGTCGCTGTCGGTGATGGCACAGGTCGACAGGGTGGTGCGTGGCAACTGTACGCCGCCTCCCGATGACGTCGCGGTGGCCGAGGCGCCAAACGCTCAACGCCAATACCATAGGCTGCCGGCCGTTAGTAAGGGCTGGGATGCCAATCGCATCTATCACCAGCTGGTGATTCTCTTTGAGTTCAAGGGCGACTCCACCTATTTCAAAGAGGAAGACCCGAAAGCGCAATACGAGTCGCTGCTCAACACAACCGGCTTCGTCCATCGGAAAGGCGTAGGCTGCATGGCCGATTATTTCCGAGTGCAGTCTAACGGCCTGTTCAATGTGCAGTTCGACATCTTTGGACCTTATCAGGTTAGCGGAAAGTCGCAGCCATTCGACAACCCTTCGGAGAATTCCAAAAACTACGGTCGCGAGTCTATGATAGAGGCCACGAAGATGTTTCTGGCCGAGGAACCACAGACAGACTTCTCGCAATACGACTGGAACAACGACGGCTACGTGAATCAGGTGATTTACATCTATGCCGGCGTCACTGGCAACCAAAGCTCTCCGTTATGCTATGGCCACATCTGGCCAAACACGAGCAGTTTCTCGTCGGTCACAACACCCGATGGCAAGCTCATCTCCAACTATACGGCCAGTGCCGAGCTGTGGTCGAACAGCACCTCTTGTGGCATAGGCACCATCTGCCATGAGTACACGCACAGCCTCGGACTGCCCGACATCTATCCCACAGGTAGTAGCAGCAGCCTGCCCTTCTCGGTCTGCGACGAGTGGGACCTGATGGATGGCGGCAACTTCACGAACTACGGCTCGTGCCCGCCCAACTACACGGCCTTGGAGAAGCATCTGTTGGGATGGCTCGACTATAACGAACTGACCGAGCCGACAACCATCGAAGACATGAAACCCTTGTCGGAAGGGGGCAAGGCATACGTCGTGAAGCATACCGACAACGAATATCTGCTCTTGGAGAACCGCCAGCAGCGCGACTGGGACAAGGGCACTCCGGGGCAGGGACTGGTTGTCTATCATGTGAACTACAAAGCCGGCAAATGGAGTGCCAATACCGTCAACAATACGCTAAACCAACCCAATTTCGCGCTTGTCCATGCCGACGGGCTCGACTACGATGCCTGGACCAGTCTGCTTTATCAATGGGGAAAGAAATCCAACTACCAGAACGCCTCGTTCATGAACAGCTGGTATCTCAGCTCGTCGCCCTATCCCTACGTGGTCGATTCGTTAGGGGTGCAGAATGACAGCCTGACCAACAACTCGGTGCCCAGCACCAAGATGTACAACAATAACAGCGACGGCGAGGAGTTGCTATCAAAGCCGATAACCAATATCCGCATGTCGGCCGACGGCCTCGTGTCCTTCGACTTCATGGGTGGCACGGTAACGCCTGTTACAGCCATTCGCCAGCATAGCGACCAGCAGACAACGACCTGCTTCGACCTGAACGGACTCCCCTGCAAGGAGCCGCGCAAACACGGTCTCTACATGGAGCGAAAGGCCGATGGCACAGTGAGGAAAGTGCTCAAATAAACTTTATATTTATTAACTGAAGTTTCCCACCCTTTGAGGCGGTGCTAAAAAATGAAGAATCGAGTATGAAATAGATTGCAAAATATAACAGAAATCGAG
>CAJONO010000101.1 GCA_905235905.1 uncultured Prevotella sp. | reverse complement strand
CATACAACCAAACGAGCATCTGGTTATATGGTGTGACGGAAAGCCGTCATTAACACAACTTCACTTGCCTTTCAAACTAAAAAACACCGATAGCAGCGCCTTAACTCTGCAATCTGCAGACGGGAAGTGGAAAGATTCTATACGCTACCACTCACATTCGTCGAAAGAAGCAGTAGGCAGATATCCTGATGGAGGAAGCAACAGTTGGACGTTCTACCATCCTACTATAGGAACCCACAACATGGCAACAACCTACGACAGTGCAGTAAATATAATCCAAGATCCCGTCATCTCTCCGAGCCAACTTTCAGAAATTGAGAGCGTCAACTATTACACCATCAGCGGAATTAGGACCCTGAAACCGCAGAACGGCATTTACATCAAAGTAGTGCACTACAAGAATGGACTAAAAGAAAGTAAAGTCTGCAGTTCCCAGCTCACTTATGGCCATATACGGAGCAATTAGAGCCCATCACGGCTCATCTGGCGGGAATAATGGCAGAAAAAGAAAAACAGCTCTCAAGCATTATACCGGGTTCTTGACTGCTGAAAACAGAAATAAAAAGAGGATGTGCCTATTTTGACACACCCTCTTTTTTGTATTAAGATTTTAGGATTATTGTGCTTAGTGATGATTTTTTTACCATCACTTATCATAAAACTTGAAAAAACTGCGGGCGGGGATGCAGTCTTTGGCTTCTCGAGTGTATCTATAATAGTAAGGCATGAAATGAATATATATGTGCAGACTAAACCATACTTACATTCTCTTGTCGTTGGCATTTATCATTGTCAACCTCATTACGCTTTACAATCTGGCTCCCTGGATCGACGAGGTGATGTTTCTTGACACGTCCTACAATGCGGCTGTTCATGGCTCATGGGAAACTACGGCCTGGTATCGCGTAGCCGGCAAATATCCTTTCCCTACCTACCCTCCCCTCTACCAAATGGTGGTCACCGTATGGATATGGCTCTTTGGTGGCAGTCTGGTAGCAGTCAGAAGTCTGAACCTGCTCGTCACGTTTGTGCTGGGCTTTGCCTGTCTACAACTCATGAAACGCCACGGCCAGCTGCTCACGGCCTGGCCTACCACACTGTTCACCTTGTTGCTGTGGGGGGTGAGTGAAATGGCGTGGATGTATCGCAACGGACGTCCCGACATGCTGTGTGCCCTGCTCTTCGTGATTTGCGTACTGGCCATCGACAAGCATCTGAGGTTCAAGTCGGCATCATCGCGTATGTCTGTCGTTGCTGCCTCGGCCTTGCTTTTATGTTCAGGCATTCAGGTGGCAGCCTGTCTGTGCGGTCTCTGGCTCTTTCTCTTTATTGTGATGAAGGGACGACGGAAGGACTGTTTGCGCCTGCTCGCTCTCCTGATAGCAGGCATCTCGTTAGGCCTGCTTTTGGTGGCACTCTTCATGCTGGCTCATGACAGGCTGTTGGCCTTTGCCTGTAGCATCCTGCAGTATTCAGCCACGCTGTCGGCCATTGTCTTGGCTGTTCTTCCCAAGGCAGGCCAAGTGTTGGGCTTCGCTACAGAGTCCTACACACAGAAATTACTTGACTTGGCACCGGCATCAGGTTTCGGCGAACGACTCGTCTCTTTTATGGCCTGTCGCAGCTTCCTGTTTCTGTTTGTCGTTTCATTTGTGGCCTACGTAGCCATTTTCAGACGCAATCTTAACAAACTACTTCGCGACAAGGGGTTCCTTGTGTTGCTGTTTTCGCTCTACGTGCCCATCTTTATGACGCTGATGGGACGTTTTGCCGCGTACTATCGCTGGATGGCCTTTCTCCCTTTACTGCTTGCCGCTACGTCGGTTGCTGTCAGACACCGATGGTGGGGGGCTGTCTTGGGAGTTGTGGCCTTATTCACGACCGCCTTTGGCATCAGGTCGCTACTGCCCGACGAGCATGCCTGCCCTGACAATCGTTTCTGCTTACTGAGCAGGCACTACAAGAACCGGCACTCGTTTGCAGGGCGGCAACACTTCAAGCCTTGCGATGCTGTGGTCTGTCCTTTTTCCCTATTCTACGAACTGAAGCCCGTTTGCGACACCTGCTATTTCGTCGGCATCTTTCCCATAGAGTTTATAGGTCATGTAGACTACATCATTGAGGCACCCGACGGCAACAATTTCGACCAACCAATTACCGACTACGTGAACAAGCTAAAGGCCGATACTACCATAGTGCTCAAGATAATAGACCACTGTGAGCATCCGTCACTCATACTCTACCAAGTCATTTCCAAAACAAAGCAGAAAACAACCGATATATGAACAGACACATCATCAAGCTCATTCGTCCACACCAGTGGCTGAAGAACGCTTTTGTCTTCACGCCCTTGTTCTTCGACCGCCATGCTACCGACTGGTGCTACGTGTGGCCCTGCATAGCAACCTGCTTAGCCTTTTGCATGGCAGCCAGCGGCATCTATTGCTTCAACGACGTTCACGACTGCGAAGCTGACAGACGGCACCCTATGAAGTGCATGCGGCCAGTGGCAAGCGGTGTGGTGAGCAAACGAGCGGCCTATGCCACCATGGCAATGGCGTGGGCCGTAGCTTTCGCCCTGATTGCCTTGACTCGCCTTTTACGCGCCGACAACCAGAAAGTATTGGCCGTCACCCTGCTGCTCTACATTACGATGAATGTGGCTTACAGTCTGAAGCTAAAGCAAATAGCCATTCTCGATGTCTTCATCATTGCTGCGGGCTTCGTGCTGCGTGTAGTGGCAGGCGGACAGGCCACTGGCATCATTCTGTCGCACTGGATTGTGCTCACCACCTTCTTGCTGGCACTCTTCTTGGCAATGGCCAAACGTCGCGATGACGCGGCACTCTTCGAAATGTCGGGGCTGAAGGCACGAAAGAACGTTGAGCGCTACAGCATGGATTTCCTCAAATCATCTATCAGCATTCTGGGTAGCATCACCATTATGTGCTATATTCTCTATACGGTGTCGACCGATGTGGTCGAGCGCATGGGCAGTCACTACGTCTATGCCACATCGGTCTTTGTCCTGGCTGGCATCTTGCGCTATATGCAGCTCACCATCGTCGACCAGCAGAGTGGCAGTCCTACGAAGATACTGCTGCACGACCCCTTTATTCAAATCTGCATCATAGGATGGATCACCACGTTTGCCGTTATTCTCTATGCACCGTTGTAGCTGCCTTCGACTTCGATGGCACACTGACTACGACCGACACGCTGATAGCCTTTTTACGCTTCACCCACAGGCCACTTCGGCTGTTCTGGGGCTTTCTGCGCCATGCCCACTGGCTACTGCTCATGAAAATGGGACTCTGTGCCAACTGGAAAGTGAAGGAGAAACTGTTCTCCTATTATTATAAAGGAACGACCTACGAGCAATTCGTGCAGTGGGGCCACAGCTTTGCACGTGTGGCCGAAACGATGCTTAACTGCCAGACTGTCCTCTTGCTGCGCCGGCATCAGGCCGAGGGGCACACGGTGTGCGTCGTAACGGCCAGCATCGACGAGTGGGTGCGTCCTGTCTGTGAGCGGTTGGGGGTTGGTATTCTGTTGGCCACACGCATCGAAGTGTCGCAGGACGGCATATTGACAGGCCGCTTTCTCTCGGCCAACTGTTATGGCAGACAGAAGGTGGCACGACTGTTGGAGGTCTTTCCTCGCCGGGAAACCTACTGGCTCTATGCTTACGGTAACAGTCGCGGTGACGACGAACTACTGGCTTTTGCCGACGAGGGCTATCGCATAGCGAAGGGTGGTTGCTGTGTCAAAAAAATTACTTGACGTCAGTATTGCTGGTCTTCGTCAGGTCGAAGAGATAGGTGAGCTTGACCACGATGTTGCTGATGTTTGAGCGTCCGAAATAGTCGAGCTTCGAATTGCCGAAGATGTCGCCCAGACCATAGTAATAACGTCCTTCCAGCAGGAAGTGGCCCGCCTTGGGGTGCGAGAACTCCAGTCCTATTCCGGCAGCTATTCCGTAGTCTACCTTTCGTTCTACGGCCATCGTGTCCTGTGCCACGACCGGCGATGTGCGCCCCGAACCGTCCTCATAGGCGGGTGTGCGGCTTTCCCACGGGAAGTTCGTCTTCGTTTTCTCCTTGAGCAGGAATCCCGCTTGCGGCCCTGCCTGGAAGAAGAACTGGAAGCCGCGACGCTCGCGGCCCCACCCCAGGCGGGCAAAAACGGGCACCTGCAGGTAGGTGAGGTCGCGCTGATACTCCTCGGCCTGTCCTGTCACGGCATTGACGACGGGCGTGTCGTCGGGCTTCTGAATCTTTTCCTGCCATCCTGTACGCACGAGGTTCACCTCGCCCACAATGGCGCAGATGCTGCTGAAGTATTTCTCGCTTGTGTAGCGCAGGGTGAGTCCTGCCGTGAGGCCGTGATGCATGTTCTGCGGCACGTCGGGCATGAAGCCCACCCTGCCCGCCACATAGCCTCCGCTGCCGCCCACTGCCAGCTCGCTCCTGTACTGACCTATCTGGGCAGCGGCATGAACGGGCAGCAGGCAGGGTGACAGGAGTAGAAAGGCCAACCGCTTCATATTGGTTCGTATCAATAACTCAACTTTCTGAAGCTCATAAGAACCAATAATAAACACATACGGCATGGGAGAATTCGTGTAATTCGTGTAATTCGTGGTCAATAATAAACACATACGGCATGGGAGAATTCGTGTAATTCGTGTAATTCGTGGTCAATAATTAAGAAGTTCTATCTGGTGTTCGGGCTTATAGTGCACGAACAGGTAGGCCCTGTTCTGCAGGCCGCCATTGCCAATGCGCTCAAACTTCAGCGGTGTCTGAACGGGGGGATAGCCAAAACGGCCTGCGGCCCCGTCGAACTCCTTGCCATACTTGTGGAGTCCTTTCAGGAAGAAGTAGGCATGGTCGAAGCCCGTGATGGCAAAGCGGGGACAGGTGGGCATCATGGGCTGATTGAAGTTCTGCCGGTACTTCGCGCTGAGCGTCGCGGCGGCCGGCGTGGCCAGATTCGTGTAGAAGTGTGAGGGTATGTAGACGTTGTAGCGATAGAAGTTCTCCAGCTGCCTGTCGGCCATCGACATCCAGTCGGTATAGCCGAAAACGGAAATCTGCAGGTCGGGATTGGCCAGCGTGACTGCGCTCAGCTTGCCGAACAGCGCGTTCATGTCGGCCACGCGGGCGCTGTTAAGCACCACGACGTTCTTCTTTGCTGCATCGAAAGCTTTCTTGAAATTCTCGTCGGCCGAGGCGAGGCTCGTCAGGCTGTAGGCTATGGTCTTGCTGTCTAACTGTGCGCGCAGGGCGGCGGTGAAGGGTCCCTTGGTGCTATTGGCATCGTTGCAGTCGACGATGACGGGGTGACAGTCGGCAAACCAGTCGGCAAAACGGCGCGCCGTCGTGGTGTTCTGCTCTTGCGGGTGCTGATACACTTGGAAGATGTGACGGTTGGAATAGAGTTCGGGCGCATTGATAGAGAAGGGTATTACCATCATGATATGATGGGTTTCGACGAAGGCCGACATGTCGGCAACGAACTTGGAATAGAGCGGCCCTATGATCATGTCGCAACGGGCGGCATTGGGGTCGGCCAGCGTCTGCTTCACGTTTCCGTCCTCGGGCACGTTCCAGGCATAGACATCGACCGAGATGCCCTGCGACTTCAGGCTGTCGCATGCCATGAGCACGCCACGATAGTATTCCACCATGCGCTTGCCGTCGCCATTAATGTCGTGCAGGGGCAGCATCACCCCCAACCGTATGGCCCTGTTGCGCACATCGGTCTCGGCCACTGCCTTCCCGTTCTCTGCAGGCTGCTGAACAGGCTGCGTCACAGCCTGCACTACATGGCTCGACGGAAAGGGTATAAAGACGGTGGTGCCTTTCTTCAGCTTGTAGTCAGCCGACTTCATTTCAGGGTTTGCCTCCATCAGCTCGTCGACCGTAATGCCATAGTCACGACTGATGCTGTAGATGGTTTCCTTCTTCTTCACCTTGTGCAGGTCGCGCCACTTGGTGGTTTGGGCAGCCATCGTCATGCCTGCTGCCAGAAAGGCCAGCGACAACAAGAGATATTTCATGATTCGTTGCATAGTTGCTTTACTGTTAAAACTTGTTTCGGGCTACAAAGGTATAAAATAATTATGAATTATGAATTATGAATTATGTTTTTTTATGATTATCCGCAATCGTACCACCAATGGCCTGAAAGGCCAATACCTCATAGCCCAGGGCAACGCCCTGGGTACAGGGATAT
>CAJONO010000100.1 GCA_905235905.1 uncultured Prevotella sp. | reverse complement strand
CGACTAAGCCAGTCCTGGCTGTCGGAGGTCAGCAATGGCTGATGACTGTGAGGGCAGGGCGGGTCAAAACAAACATCGATGGAATCCGGAGGCTGAGAACACCGTTTGTAAGGACAGCCGAAGGGAAAAGGCGTTTACGGACGTTATCATTCTGTACTATCAAACTTCGCAACTTTGAATCGTGTTACAGAAGATAATGCAACGGGAACGCTTGCGTGGGTAGATTATATCCCAGCTATTGCTATATATTAATAATGTATAGTGATGAGTTGTATATATAATCACTTGGCGTGGGCTGGCTGCGTTGCTTATCCTTAACACGGGGCAATGCGAAGGCCTGATAGTAGGGATGGGCGAGAAGTAGAAACTCCCATGCCTTTTTTGTTTCCACTAACTAATCAAATATGAACCGCTGAATTCGGGAGTTAGGAGGCATAAAAATTATTACTATTATTATGATGAATGTAAAGTATCTAACTTTCTTGTTAATGGCCACATTATCAATGAGTTTAATGTGTGCATGTAGTAACGATGACGAATCGTCAGATTCTCTTAGTGGAAAATGGGAAGCCTATACAACTGATGGGGATAGTCAAGGAACACAGACGTTTATATTAAAAAATGGCAGTGTAACCTATATCGAAAAATGGACAGAACCTGGTTATGAAGATGATGTAGAAACCTACGATGGGCCATACATTATAGAGGACGATCTTGTCACTATGAATTTGGTCAGAAGAGATGTGGACTATAACTACAATTATGTATGGGTCTTTAAGTGGGAGATTGATGGGAAAAACCTAACATTAACACCAAATGACTATAAAACGAAAGAATACTGGAGCGAACCAATTGTTCTAAACAAAAAATAAAAGGATTCTGGGGGCAATAATTCATTCACATTCGCTCTGCTTGGCTTCGCCGCTTTGTGAAGAACTACGAAGAGTAAAAGAGTAGAGGAGATGTTGGTTAGACTTTACGTTGGTTTTCCCATGAGCAACTGGGTGACATTGACGACATAAATACCCTACTAATCTCCTTTGCTTTCTTACAACTCAACTTTATTCAACTTGCGAAAGTTGAGTATAAACAGTTGACTTTCTATATGGATGTTTTTGAAAAGACTCCTACATCCTGTAGTGTAAAATGCTGAATCTCGGGAAGTCTATAGGCACAACATCAAATTATTATGCATAATAACAAGAAGAACGAGGAACTCCAGTCGCGAAGAGAGTTCTTTAAAAAGGCAGCAAAAGGCGTTCTGCCAATTTTGGGTGTTGTAGCATTCGGACCTTCATTTTTGTCGAGTTGTGATAAGGAGAACAACTATGATGACTGGGGTGAAGGAGGAGGTAGTAGTGGAGGCGGCTGTAACGCATGCTCCAATACGTGCAAAATAACTTGTGGTAATGAGTGTAAAGCCAATGCTGTTTGGTCACCAGCCTCATGTAGTGGTTCTTGCAAAGGTGCATGCTATTCAAACTGCACAACTTCATGTTACTCTACAGCCAAATCTCCTGGCAGTGGTGGTGGCGGCGGTAGTACTGGTTGCAGTAGTTGTGCCAGCGATTGCACGTCGACTTGCAAGGGCAAGTGCTACACAGGTTGTAATACAAGTTGTGTATCCAACTGTCGGATTCAATGTTCAAGCGGCGCATATAGGAAATAGTCTTTTATGGCAAAGATAAAGGAAGAATTACGGCCATGGGGAGAAGACATGGCCAAGAACATTACGTTTATCGTCACCAAAGACTGCCAACTGGCCTGCAAATACTGCTACTTAGTTGGAAAAAACACTAAGGAGCGAATGTCGTTAGAGACAGCCAAACAGACTGTGGATTATATCTTGCGACATGAAGATGACTTTCCTGAAAGAAGTGTCATCTGGGATTTTATTGGTGGAGAACCTTTCTTGGAGATAGACCTCGTTGACCAATTGTGCGATTATATTAAGCAACAATTATACATGTTGAATCATCACTGGTTCGACTCATATCGTTTTAGTTTCTCGACAAATGGTATAAACTATCACGAAGAAAAGGTACAGCATTATATTTTGAAAAATTTATCACATCTTAGTGTCGGCATTACAATTGATGGAACTGAGATAAAGCATGACCTCAATCGAGTATATAAAGTTAGTGGGAAAGGGTCTTATAAGGACGTGGTTAGAAATATTCCTTTGTGGTTAAGCCAGTTCCCCGATGAAAGTACGAAAGTAACTATAAGCAGTGCTGATATTCCTTATATCCGAGAAAGTGTATTACACTTATTCAACTTAGGAATTAAAACGGTCAACATCAATTGCGTTTTTGAAAATGTGTGGAAAGAGAATGATGACATACTTTTTCAAGATCAGCTAATAGCACTTGCAGATGACATCATAGATAGAGAACTATATGAAGAATACTTCTGTTCTTTTTTCTCAGAACATATAGGAAAACCTATGAGTCCCACTCATGACAACCAGAATTGGTGTGGAGCAGGAATGATGTTGTCCGTTGATGCCGCAGGCGATTTTTATCCTTGTACTCGATTTGCCCAGTATTCCCTTCGAGAGAAAAATGCGTGGGTAATAGGTAATATCCGTGACGGAATTGATAAAAACAAACTCCGTCCATTCCTTACACTTAATCGCACAGCGCAGTCTCCGCAAAAGTGCATTGAATGTGATGTGGCAAGTGGTTGTGCTTGGTGTCAGGGAGAAAATTATGATGCCGCAGATACCGACACGATATATCAACGTTCCACCGCAATCTGCAAACTGCACAAAGCTCGTGTCCGTGCTAATAATTATTATTGGAACAAGTTGTATCGTAAACTTGAACTTGAAGGAAAACGTGATGAGCTTGAAAAGAACAGACGCAAAGTGAAACCCATTATTTGCTAAAAGATGTTGCAATATCTGAACATATTATTGGATGATGGTGCTGTTTCTTTTTGCCATTATGCGGCAAATAAGGAACAACGACTTATTAGCATAGATACGCTAAAGGATGGAATCCGTTTTGCCATGATGGAAAATTTGATGATTCAGTTTGTTTATCCAGACAATCCTTTGCCTAAAGAATACAATAATGTCATCGAAAGTATAGACCACTTTAACATTAAAAGAAATGGCGAAGATGCAGATGTCTGCGTAGTTGACAATTGGGATTTTTCAGATGCAAATGCAGATGTTCCGATTGTCTTGCGTACAAGATGGAAAACTTTTGTAGAGAATACTGAAACTCTTCAACAAATCATTCCACAACTAAAAAAGATAAATATCGTTTTTACTGATGTAGAATCATTCTCGGATGCAGGAAACACTTACAACAATGCTCTTAAAGCAATTTGCGAAACATTGAAACAGTGTTACATTCAAGGGAATACACCTCAGGTGAACATCGTCAGTGACCGAATAACCTTATCATCGATGAACAACTGTGGTGCAGGTGACACGAACATAACGTTGGCTCCCAACGGCAAATTCTATATTTGTCCAGGTTTCTACTATGAAAACGAAATGGATTCTGTTGGAGATTTAGCAAATGGACTTGATATTAAGAATAAGCAACTTTATCGTCTTGACCATGCTCCTATATGCAGCCATTGTGACGCCTATCAATGTAAACGGTGTATATGGCTGAACCGAAAGACCACGCTCGAAGTGAATACGCCTTCGCATGAGCAATGCGTATTGGCACATTTGGAACGAAATGCAAGCCGTGAGTTGCTGCAAAACATTCGCAAGCATGGCACTTTCCTGCCAGAGCAGGAAGAGATAAAAGAAATAGATTATTTGGATCCCTTTGATAAAAGAGAAGAATGGTAACAAAGAAACTTGTAGGACATGTGACTCCTGAAGAACGTAATGAAATTCAGACGCTCTTCGAACGTCGCAATGGATTAAATGAACTGGCTAAGATTCTCACCGTAGATAATGCAGAACTATATGAGAAACTGGTGAAAGACTTAGGCGAAACTGGCACTAAGTTCCAGAATTGGTGGGACAGAATGGCTCAGAAGTATCAGTGGGAATCCGCAGAGGGTGGCAACTGGGAGATTAACTTCGATACTTGCGAAATCTTTTTAGTAACGGCATGATGACATCACAACTATTGTTTATCGGAACAACCGAGTTGCTATTAATTGGTGGACTGGCTCTGCTGCTCTTCGGAGGAAAGAAACTCCCAGAAATGATGAAAGGGCTGGGGCAAGGTGTACAGAGTTTCAAGAAAGGCATGAACGAACCACTGGCCGAAGAGCCTGAAGAGAATGGCGAAGAAGAACAAGAAGAAACACCAGAAGCAGAAACCCAAGGAGCAGGAACTGGAGCAGAAAAAGCATCTTCAAAATAATAATGTTTCAGAAAGCAATGGCAATCTGTTGACATTTGGCGGACACCTTGAAGTGTTCCGTCGAATGCTGTTTCGTATTCTTGGGGTTGCTGGGATTATCTCCGTGGTCGTTTTCTGTTTCAAGGACATCACTTGGGGCATATTGATGGCTCCAAGTGAATGGGATTTCTGCACTTATCAATGGATAGAATCGGTAATGCAATCTGCCGGCTTCGACTTTCATTTCAACGAGTTCCATGTGGAAATGATAGCCACCGACTTGTCGAGTCAGTTCATGACGCACATCACAACGGCAATTTATCTGGGACTGCTTGGAGCCTCACCTTATATATTATATGAGCTATTCCGCTTCATTTCACCAGCTCTTTATGAGAATGAGCGAAGGTATTCTGTTCAGGTGGCTGGCATTGTCTATGTACTGTTCCTGCTTGGTGTGTTGATGTCTTGCTTTGTGCTGTTCCCTATCTCGTTCCGTTTCCTCGGTACTTATAGCGTGTCGGCAAAGGTGGTGAGCAACATCACGCTCGATTCGTATATCTCCACATTCGTCTCGTTGACATTAGTCATGGGCGTGGTATTTCAGTTGCCCGTCATCGCATTTTTCCTTGGCAAGTTGGGCTTTGTAACTCCCAATATGCTGTCGCGCTATCGCAAACATTCACTCATCGTCATTATGTCGGTGGCCGCAATTATTACCCCGCCCGACCTGATGACGTTGATTCTCGTCACCATCCCGCTCGTGAAAAATGTGTGGCGACACAAAAATATCGACCAAGCATTTTGCTGTTACGAAAAAAAGCCTTACCTTTGCACTCGACAAATGTGTGTATATACTCAAATAAATCGAATGCGTTATGGAAATTAAACGTGATTTGTATCTGCAAAAGCTCTTGAATAGCCGAAACAACGGTATGATAAAGGTCATTACCGGCATGCGGCGAAGCGGCAAGTCATATCTGCTGTTCCGTCTGTTTGCTGATGCACTGGCCAAGGAGGGGGTGCCTGCCGACCATATCGTGCCTGTCAATTTGGAGGACAGGAGAAACAGCCTGCTGCGCGACCCGGACAACCTGCTCGCCTATATCGATGCACGACTGACCGATAAGGATATGTATTACATCTTGCTCGACGAGATACAGATGGTCAAAGAGTTTGAGGACGTGCTTAACAGTTATCTGCATGTCGAGAATGTGGATGTCTTTGTTACAGGTTCTAATGCAAAATTCCTGTCAAAAGATGTTATCACGGAATTCAGGGGGCGTGGCCAGAGTATCATGGTTCACCCGCTGAACTATGCAGAGTTTATGTCTGCACAACATCATCCTGGCAGTTATGACATGAATCTGCTCTTGGAATACATGCAGTATGGAGGACTGCCCAAGGTGGTTACCACCGATGATGAGAACGCGAAAAAAGAATACCTTCAGAGTTTGTTTGTACAGACGTATCTGCGCGACATTAAGGAAAGGTATTCCATACAATTGGACCATGATCTGGAAGAATTGATTGACGTCATTGCAAGCGGCATAGGGACGCTTACCAATCCGCACAAGATACAAAACACGTTCCGGTCGGTGAAGCAAAGCAACATCACGCAGGATACCATCAAGAATTATCTGGACTATATGCAAGACGCATTCATCATCAACAAGACGGTGAGATACGACATCAAGGGGCGGCGATACATTGATACCCCGGCAAAATACTATTTTGAGGATTTGGGGCTGCGTAACGCGAGATTGAATTTCCGCCAGACGGAAGAGACCCATCTGATGGAAAACCTCATCTTCAATGAGCTTCGAATCAGGGGATATTCTGTAGATGTAGGCCAGCTGACGTTCTTCGGTAAAGATGCCGACGGGAAAAGCGAGCGGAGGCAATTAGAGGTGGATTTTGTATGCAATAAGGGCTATGAGCGCCTGTACATTCAGGCTGCCTTTGCCCTGCCTACCATCGAGAAACAGCAGCAGGAATTCAACTCGCTGAAGCGCATCAACGACAGTTTCCAGAAGGTGTTGATTGTAGGGGGCATACAGCCCACCTATCGGAATGACGACGGGATACTGATTCTCAATGTCTTTGATTTCCTGTCAGGCAAAGTTGCAATATAGAGTAGAGGCAATTGTTAGATATTTATTAAAAAATGTGCCCTGTTTTATTTTGCTGTTATAGTTTATTTTTGTATCTTTGCAAACTGAATTATTTAATTGATAATTATTATTTATTATGACCGCAAAACAAACTATTGAGGCCGGAAAGGCCATCCTCGGAATCGAGTTCGGTTCCACCCGTATCAAGGCCGTGCTCATCGACCAGGACAACAAACCTATTGCACAGGGCTCGCACGAGTGGGAGAACCAGCTCGTAGACGGACTCTGGACCTACAGCACCGAGGCCATCTGGTATGGCTTGCAGGACTGCTATGCCGAGCTGCGCAAGGACGTGCAGAAGCAGTACGACTGCGAGATTGAGAGCCTCGCCGCCATTGGCTTCTCGGCCATGATGCACGGCTACATGGCTTTTAATGAGAAACAGGAGATTATGGTGCCCTTCCGCACTTGGCGTAACACGAACACCGGCAAGGCTGCCGCCGAACTCTCGAAGCTCTTCAACTACAACATCCCCCTGCGCTGGAGCATCAGCCACCTCTATGAGGCCATTCTCGACAACGAGGAGCATGTGGCTGACATCAAGTATCTCACCACGCTGGCCGGCTATGTTCACTGGCAGGTCACGGGTCAGTTCGTGCTCGGTGTGGGCGATGCCTCTGGCATGATTCCCGTCGACCCGAACACGAAGACCTACGACGCCACGATGGTCGAGAAGTTCAACAAGCTCATTGCGCCGAAGGGCTTCTCTTGGAAGTTGCTCGACATTCTGCCCAAGAGCCTCAATGCTGGCGAGAACGCAGGTTTCCTGACTCCCGAAGGTGCCATGAAGCTCGACGTGAGCGGTCATCTGAAGGCTGGCATCCCCGTTTGTCCTCCCGAAGGCGACGCAGGCACTGGCATGGTGGCCACCAATGCCGTGAAGCAGCGCACGGGTAACGTCTCGGCCGGTACGTCGTCGTTCTCGATGATTGTGCTCGAGAAGGAACTGTCGAAGCCCTACGAGATGATCGACATGGTGACCACGCCCGACGGAAGCCTCGTGGCTATGGTCCACTGTAACAACTGCACCAGCGACATCAACGCCTGGGTATCGCTGTTCAAGGAGTACCAGCAGCTGCTCGGAGTGCCCGTCGACATGAACGAGCTTTATGGCAAGCTGTTTAACAAGGCTCTCGAGGGCGACACCGACTGTGGCGGTCTCATGGCCTTCAACTATGTTTCGGGCGAGCCTGTCACGGGTCTTACCGACGGTCGACCCCTCTTTGTGCGCTCGGCCAACGACAAGTTCAACCTGGCCAACTTCATGCGCGCCCACCTCTATGGTGCCATCGGCGTACTGAAGTTAGGCAACGACATCCTGCTGAAGGAGGAGAATGTCAAGGTGGATCGCATCACGGGCCACGGCGGCTACTTCAAGACCAAGGGTGTGGGTCAGCGCATGCTGGCTGCAGCCCTCAACTCGCCCATCTCGGTCATGGAGACCGCTGGCGAGGGTGGCGCCTGGGGCATTGCCCTGTTGGCTGGCTATGTGGTGAACAACCCACAGAAGCTCTCGCTGGCCGACTATTTGGAGCAGGTGGTTTTCGCTGGCAATACGGGCGTATCGATTGCTCCCACCGCCGAGGATGTGGAAGGCTTCAACCGCTACATCGAGAACTACAAGCGTTGTCTGCCTTTGGAGCAGAGCGCCGTCGAGTGCAAGAAGTAGTAAGTAGCTTGTATTTTTTCTACGGGTCAGCCGAAAAATTCGACTGACCCGTTTAAATTAGGTCGTAGTTCATGCTGAATTATGCTGCAATTGATGCTGAATTACGCTGCAATTGATGCTGAATTACGCTGCAATTGATGCTGAATTATGCTGTAATTCACGCTGAATTGCGAGGTAATTCAACCTTGTTGGCAGACAGACGGTGGGTTTCTTGCCGAAAAAACAGCAGGACGCATCACTGCGTCCCACTGTGGTCCCGGGTATTATTTATTAACTTTACTTTTTCTTGGGTTGTTTGTTCAGCCTATACACCACGTGGAGCAGGGCGTAGCGGGGCATCACGTTGGTGTAGGTCTCGGTGCGGCCCTGTGCGTTGAGGGTGCGGGTGATGTTCGAGAGTTGGCCGAGGATGTCGAAACCGTCGAAGATGACGAGGAAATTGCCCTTGAAGAAGGGTCGCGAGAGGCGGGCGTTCCAGACGAGGTCGTTGGTGTTCAGCGCGTCGTCGGCATAGCCCGTGCGGCTGTAGAGGGTGAGGTCGGTCGAGAGGTCGAGCTTCCACGGCAGCTTCAGGATGGCGGCGAGGCTGGTGCGGCAGGTGAAGGCGCTGAAGTTCTCGAAGTCGGGGCGGTCGCCGGTGTAACGGTCCCACACGGGCTGGCAGGTGAGGTCGAAGTGGTGCTTGCCAACGTCGGCCTTGAAGGTGGGAGAAAGGGAAAGGGCGAGGCGGTGGACGGTGGAAGTAGCCCCCCCTACCAGATCCACGCTCTGGCTGTAGGTGGCGGTGAAGGGGAGGTCGAGGTTCAGCTTCCTGGCCTTGCCGAAGTCGCGGTGGAAGGTGTAGCCGCCAGTGGTGTTCCAGTTGCCGTTGACGTTCTCAGGGCGGTAGGTGCGCACGCCGGTCAGCGGGTCGTAGACGTAGCCCATGGCGATGGCGTTGTAGGTGCGCTGGTATTCCCACTGCAGTGTGTGAAAGCCTTTCTTCTGTCGGAAGGTGCCGCGCAGTCCGACTTCGGGTTTGACGGCGGTGCGCAGGCCGGTGTTGCCCAAGCGGATGTTCATCGGGTCGGTGTCGTCGCGCAGGTTGATGCGTTGCTCCAGACTGGGCAGGTCGGTCTGTACGCCCAGCGTCAGCCCGATTTGTCCGTGCTCAAGGTCGAGATAGGTCCAGCTGCCCATCTTGATGGTAAAGGCGGTGCGGCAGAGGGTGGTGTCGATGCTGCCGCGCTGATAGTCGAGGCTTTGTGAGCGCAGGGAGATGTCGCCGTTAAGGAGTGTCCAGAACTGGCCGTAGCTCTTCTTGTCCCACTTGTAGCCGAGGTTGATGTCAAGCTTGTGGATGTTCTCGGTGGAGCGGCTGTCGAAGCTGTTGCTGCGATCCATCACCTGTTGGTATTCGCTGACGGAGGGCAGGTCGTCGATGGCAGAGAGAGACCCCACCCCCAGCCCCTCCCCTTGATGGGAGGGGAGTCGGTCAAGCAGGTAGAGCGACGATTGGCGGTGGCGCCAGCTGTGGGTGAACTCATAGGTGGTGAACAGCGAACGCCAGCCCTCGCCCAAGGGAATGTTGTAGCCTACGGTGAGGCTGGCGTTCCCATTGCGGTCGGGGTGGTTGTCGGTAAAGTGGTGAAAGCTGGTGGGGGACTGCAACGATGTTGCTGCATAGGTGACTGACTGGCGGTCGAAGAGGTGCTCGTTACGGTCGCTGTAGGTGATGTAGGCACCGAGGCGCAGATTCTCGTTGGAATGAGGAATCTTGATGGTGGCGCCTCCGCCGAAGGTGCCTTCCCACGAATGGCCGCTGCCGACACCCTGCCGCAGGATGCGGTTGACCAGCGTGTCGCGCAGGTTGATGCGTGAGGACGTGAGGCTGTAGAGGTCGTCGAGCAACTGGCGACTGACGTTGGCCACAGGCGCGTTGAAGGTGGCCGAGGCGAGGTCGGAGCTGTGGTCGAAGTGGTGGTACTTCAGGTTCGGGCTGATGTGCCAGCGCACGTTCTTGTGGTTGCGGTAGAAATCCTGATAGGTGGAGAAATGCAGGTCTTCGTTGCGACGGCTGCTAAAGCTGTAGTCGTAGGTGTCGCCCGTGGGCAGGTAGTTCTGGCGCACAGTGCGGGTTTCGCCCTCCGTCCGCTGGTGGTTGACGGAGGCATTGCCGTGATACTCCCACCGCTTGTTGCGGTCGCTGACGCCGAAGCTGAGGTCGGCCCGCTCCGTGCGCCGTAGGTCGTTGGTCTTTCCGCGCTGCCAGTTATCGCTCTCGCCGGGTCGGCTGTCGTCGTCCAGGTTGTTGGCATTGGCGATGATGGCCAGATGGGAGAAGTCGGTGTGGCGCATGGCAAAGAGGCGGGCGAGGTAGCGGTCGGGGGTGCCGCCCCCCGCTTCCACGTTCGCTATCCAGCCAATCATATACTCCTTCTTCAGCCTGACGTCGATGACGTAGCGCTGCGTACGCTCGTCCTTGATGCCGAGCCACTCGTTGTCGGCGGTCTGCTTGTTGTAGATGGCAATGTCCTTCACGGTGTAGGCGGGCAGGTTCTCGAGCATCAGCTTGCGGTCGTGGCTGAAGAACTGCTTGCCGTTGAGCAGCAGGTCGTCGACAAACTTGCCGTTGTGATAGATGCGGCCGTCGCGCTTCAGTTCCACGCCCGGCAGCTGCCCGATGAGCGCATCGAGCATCGACCCTTCGGCCAGGATGAAGGCGTCGGCATTATAGATAAGGGTGTCGCCCTTGTAGTAGAACTTCACCTTCGAGGCCGTCACCACCACCTCCTGCAGCATTGTCGATTGCGGCGCGAGGTAGAACGGCGGTAGCGTCCGCTCGTGTTCGCGGCGACCTACGTGCTCCAGTTTATAGTCGACGTAGGCCGTGCGATGGCCCACGAAGCTGACGCGGAAGATGTACTTCGACGGCACGGCGGGCACGGTGAACGAGAACTCGCTGGTCTCCCAGTCGAAACCTTCCGCATACCAATGCTGCTTGGCCACCTTCTGCTGCAGCACCGTGCTGTCGGCATCGAGCAGTTCGACGGTGGCGCCGATCAGGTCCTTATGGGCGCGAATATCCTGCACGCTACCTTGGAGCGAAATCTTACGCACGACCTTTCCCCGTTCGTGCTGCACGTAGATTCTCTTTCCGCGTACCTTTACTTTTACGGGCAGACCGCGGCATACCCGCTTCACCGCCTTTGCCGCGTTGAGGCCGTCGGTGCTGAGCATGGAATGGAGCCTCGACGGGGAAAGCGTCGAGCATAGGCTGTCGAGGCCGTCGCTCACGATGTCGATGGCATAGTCCGACTGCCTTTGCTCAATGGCGCACAGCGCAGAGAGTAGGGGAGTAGCCTCTTGTGCAGTGATGGTAGGCAGCATCAGAAACGAGGCGATGGCCAGTATGATGAGTCTCTTCATATTTCTTGTGGATTACTATTTCTTCTTGGGTTGTTTGCTCCAATGATACACCAAGTGCAACATGACATAGCGGGGCAGGGAGCGATGCCATGTTTCTGTGCGGCCTTGGGCGTTGACCTCGTACTGTGTGGCTGAGAGCTGTTGTAGCAGGTCGAAGGCTTCGAGTCGGGCTATGAGCTTGCCCTTGAAGAAGGGCTGGCTAAGCGAGGCGTTCAGCAGGAAGTCGTCGGTGTTCAGGTTGTTGCTGCCGTAGCCGCGCCGGCTGTACATCGTTCCGTCGGCGGTAATGGTAGTGTTCAGCAGTGGCAGGGTGTAGCGGGCGCTAAGTCCGTAGCTATAGTTGAGGGCGTTGAGGCTTTCGAAGTCGCGCATTCGCCCCTCGCTGTGTCGCCAGCTGATGTCGCCGTCGATGCTGACCTTCAGTGCTCCTTTTTCAAACTGTATATAGGCATTGTCGTCCAGCGTGAGGGTGTTCACGGTATTCTCGCTACTCTCTGTGTCGCCGGCCAGCATGGCATGGTCGACGCTGTGGTGCAGGCGCGGCGTGAGCCTGTTGCGCCACGACCATCGGTGTTTCTTGTCGATGGAGCTGCTGTAGCTGATGGTGGCAGCTGCGGTATAGGCACCACTCACGTTCATGGGGCGGTAGGTGTAGGCACCGGTAGTGGCATCGTAGGTGGCCGACTGCGCCACGTCGCGGTGATGATAGCTGAACGAGGCATCAAGATAGAAAGCGCGGTGCGGATAGAAGTCCATGTACTCGGCAGAAAGCTTGCTTACGACGGTGCCTTTCAAGTGGGGGTTGCCCAGCTTTACCACTAATGGGCGGCTATCGTCGCGATAGTCTATGCGGTCCTGCAGGCTGGCTACCTGTCGGTCGTGGGAAGCGTTGATGCGCAGGTCGCGCTTGCTGCCCTTCCACACCTGACGGAAGGAACCCGTGGCATTGAGGAAGACGGCGTTTTGGCTGGCCAGCGTGTCGATGCTGCCGCGCTGGTAGCTGAGCGTCTCATGGTGCACGGGCAGGCTCAGACTGATGCGCCACGGCTGATAGCCCACCTTCACGTGGAAGTCGGAGTGGTTGTATGTCGCGCTCTTCGACAGCGAAATACTGGTCCTGCTCTCCACCCCGTGATGATGGCTGTCGTAGGAGTTCTGCGGGTCGGTGATAGCCGTCAGCGCATCGAGTTGCGAGGCAAGCAGCAGCGTGTCGGGATGGTAGAGGTAGTCGTGCCTGCGCTGGTTGAAGATATACACCATTTCACTGAAGCCCAAGCTGACATCCTTCTGTAGCTTGATGCCGAAGCTGGTCGATGCCGCCATCCACGTCATGCGGTTGCTGATGTCGTTGGCGTTATGCTGAATGGCGGCATTGGTGCTGTAGCGGTTAGATGCCTCCGACTGGTCGTCGTCGTGTTGCACCTTGAGGTAGAAGTCCATGTGGCGCTTCTGCTTCCCGATGTTGAAGGCCCCTTGTGCCTCTACGTATCCGCTCCACGCCGTTCCCTTGCTCATGCCGACACTGCGCAAGGAGGCTGTCAGCGTGTCGCCCCACTGGTCGAAGGCGGAGTTGAACGAGCCGTCGCGCTTGGCATAGCTGAAGTCTATTTCGGTGCTTAGCCAGAAGGGCTTTTTCAGCGACAGATTGTTGTGCATTCTGAACGTCTTGCTGCCCTGATGGCTGAACGAATTGGTGAGCGCCGTCGGGGTGAGTCCTGCGAGGAACTGCTCATGGCGCTGTCTCATCTCCTGCTCGTCGGTAGTCGAGGTGTAGTCGGCGCGCAGCGTTTCCTTCACCTTGCTGCCCTTCGACTGGTAGTCTATCTCTGCCGCAGCGCTTCGGGTGGTCACCATCGAGCGCGGCATCGAGGCGGGTGTCCAGTGATCCGACTCGCCTATGTGGCGGCTTTCGTTCACATTATTGGCATTGCCCAGCAGGGTGAAGCGCGTCCGATCGGTATAGCCGAGGGCGAAGGCACGGCCCAGCCAGCGGTCTTCCGTCCCTATGGCTCCCTCAATGTTGGCTATCCATCCGCGGCTGTATTCGTTCTTCAGGTTGACGTCCATCACGTAGCGGCGTGGGTCTACGTCGTAGCCCAGTGCCTCGCTCTTGTCGGTCTGCTTCTCGTAGACCTTGATGTCCTTCACGGTGTAGTAGGGCAGGTTCTCCATGAGTACTCGCTTGTTGCCGCCGAGGAACGAGCGTGAGCCTAAAAGCAGCTCGTCGACCTTTCGGCCATTCACGAATATTTCGCCTTGTTGGTTCAGCGTCACGCCAGGCATTTGGCGGATGAGGTCGTCGAGCATCGATCCCTCTGGCAGGTTGAAGGCTGTGGCATCGTAGATGAGCGTGTCGCCGCGCCAGAAGAATTTTACCCGTGTGGCGGTCACCACCACTTCGTTCAGTTGTATGTTGCGCATCTTGTGCATCTGTAGCTTCGGCACCTCCACGTCGTCGTCGGCCGTGGCGCTGACAGCAACCCGTTTCCACACGTCGTCATAGCCTTTCAAGGTGGCTCGCACCAAGTATTCCCGACCAGGACTCACGGGATGGGAGAAGTAGGCCATTACGAGCCGGCCTTTACTGTCTAAGAAGCGCATCTTGCCTACCGAGTCCTTCACCACCGCGCTATCGGCCGTGAAGATAGACACCTTTGCTTCTATGAGCGGTATTTTCAGGAAGCCGTCCTCTATCTGCCCCACGAGGTTCACCGTTTCCACACGTGGTTTCCGCTTGGCCTGCACATAGATACGCCGACCGCGTACCTTTACCTTCACGGGCAGGCCTTTGCACACCCGCTTCACCGCCTTTGCCGCGTCGAGGCCGTCGGTGCTGAGCATGGAATGGAGCCTCGACGGGGAAAGCGTCGAGCACAGGCTTTCCAGTCCGTCGCTCACAATGTCGATGGCATAGTCCGACTGCCTTTGCTCGATGGTGTGCAGGGCAGAGAGTAGGGGAGTGCCGTTTTCCTGTGCGAGCAGTGGACAGGTTGCCGCTATATATATAATAAGGTGTAGAAGTCGCTTCATTTGCCGTCCTCCCCGCTGGTTTGTTCCACGAAGATGGTGTCGTGCTGCAGTGTCAGGCGCAGATAGTCGAACATGTTCAGATGGTCGATGAACGTCTGTAGCGGCTTGTCAGGATTCCATGTCGTGATGAACTTCATTGAGCGCGGCTCCTCGTCGCGGAAGCTGACTGCCTTGTTGTAGTGGGCGGCCACAACGGTGAGGATGCTGTCGAGACGCACGTCGTCGAAGCGGAGGGAAGAGGGAAGTTGAGAGTTGAGGGTTGAGAGTTGAGGTTTTACTTCCGTTACGCTTCCTTCTGCTGTCGGCTGCGACTGCCGTGCAAAATGGAAGGCGGCAAAGGCGATGCCCGAAAGAAGCAACACACCGATGAAGACGGCTGCAATCTTTCTGAGTGAAGAGTGAAGCGTGAAGGGTGAAGGGTGAAGAGTGAAGGGTGAAGGGTGGGGAAGCAAATCTTCTTCATTCTTCGCTTTTAGCTCTTCACTTAGCATGTCGAGTGACCGGAAGAGGATGGCGTAGCGTTGCCAAGCCTCGGGAATGTCGGTGGCATCGCGGAAGAAGTCAGCGAGCCAGGCTTCCTGCTCGTCGGTGGTCTGTGCCTGGTCGTAGAGACATAGCAGGCGGTCGATGTGGTCGTGTAAAAGTTTGTTCATAGCGTCATCGTTTTTTGTTATAGAGTTGCCAGAGTTGTTGCCTTGCTTTTGCCACCTTTGCCCTTACGGTAGCTTCCGTAGTTCCAAGGATGGTGGCTATCTCCTGATAGGAGAGTGCGTCGATGCCTTTCATTTGCAGCACGGCGCGGAAGCTGTGGGGAAGGCTTCTGAGGCATTCCAGCATCCACGCCTGCTGTTCCTGCCCTATCAGTTGGACGTCGGCTGCCGCGGCCTTGTCTTCTATGGCGCAGTCGGCCAGGTCTTTTTTATTGCGCAGGTAGTCTATGCACAGGTTCTTGAGCGTCCGCATGGCTACGTTGGGCAGTGCGTTCATGTTGCCTATGCGCTGTCGGGCTATCCAGCAGCGCATCAGCGCATCCTGCACGGCATCCTCTGCCGCGGCCTCGTCGTTCAGATAGCTGCAGGCCACCTGTAGCAGTCGGCCACGCAAATTGCTGACAGCCTGCTCAAAGTCGCTCACTTCTTTCTGGTATGTAGGTCGTTCTGTGTCCATCATCATTTCTGAGTCTTTGTCTATATAACGAAAAATGACGAAAAATGCACCATTAATTAAAGTTAAAAAAATGCCCCGACGCTTCGCTGCGTCAGGGCATACTGCCGGTGGGATGACTTCTGCCGACTGTGATGCAACAAGAAAATTGCCACCAGACTCACGTCCGGTGGCAACCGTTTTTTCTTACTTTAGTCCGTAATGATTACTTTGCGGGAGCTTCAGCGGGAGCCTCGACAGCCTCTTCAACGGCAGCCTTGGCAGCAACGATAGAATCGAGAGCAGCCTTGAAGGTAGAATCCTTCACAGCCTCGTCCTCGATGGCCTCAACGAGAGCCATAGCGGCAGCAGAGTCCTCAGCGGTAGCAACGACCTCTACAGGAGCCTCAACTTCAGCAACCTCCTGAGCGGGGGCCTTCTTCTCACCACAAGCTGCAACCAAGGCAGCTGCTACGAACATAAATGCAATCTTTTTCATTTCTTTGCTTTTTAAAATCTGTAAAACAATCATTTGTTAATTAAAACGCTGCAAAGGTATACATTTTTTTTGATATGACGATAATTTTTTTGCATATTTTTTTTGGCTGTTTTTGTAACTTTTTTATAACATGCTGAATATCAATGATTTGTGAAATGTTAAAAATTGGTATCAAAAATACACGAAAGCGATTTTAGCAAAAAAACGCTTTTTTTTCAATAAAAATGTGTACCTTTGTGCTCGCAAACAAATACGCATGTCTTTTTATTTATAATATAGTATGATAGACACCTCGGCCTTTCAAGGCAAGAAAGCATTATATGCGACGCTTGGCTGCAAGCTGAACTTTTCTGAGACATCGACTTTCGGAAAGATGCTTCAGCAGCTGGGCGTGACTGCGGCAGGCAAGGACGAGCAGGCCGACCTGATATTGGTCAATACCTGCTCTGTGACCGATGTGGCCGACCACAAGTGCCGTCAGCTCATACATAGGCTTGTGCGCCAGAATCCCGATGCCTTTGTGGTGGTGACGGGCTGCTATGCCCAGCTATCGGCCGAGACCGTTGCAGCAATCGAGGGCGTCAGCCTGGTGCTGGGTTCCAACGAGAAGGCCAGCCTCGTGCAGTACCTCTCCGACGCGTGGTCGGGTAGGGAGAGCCGGAAGGCAATCACGGTGAAGACCAAGGACATCAAGAACTTCGCTCCAAGCTGTTCGCGTGGCAATCGCACCCGTTATTTCCTGAAGGTTCAGGATGGCTGCGACTACTACTGCACCTACTGCACCATCCCCTTCGCCCGTGGTCGCAGCCGCAATCCGTCGATAGCGTCGTTGGTGGCACAGGCCCGGCAGGCGGCCGCCGAGGGTGGCAAGGAGATCGTGCTGACGGGAGTCAACATCGGTGATTTTGGCAAGACCACGGGCGAAAGCTTCACAGACCTGGTAAAGGCCCTCGATGCCGTCGAGGGCATCAGCCGCTACCGCATCAGCAGCTTAGAGCCCGACCTGCTCTCCGCCGAGCTGATAGACTATTGTGCCGGCAGCCGGGCGTTCATGCCCCATTTCCACATACCCCTGCAGAGCGGCAGCGACACAGTGCTGCGACTCATGCACCGCCATTATGACCGCCAGCTCTTTGCCGACAAGATTCTCGCCGTGAAAGAGGCCATGCCCCACGCCTTCATCGGCGTCGACGTGATGGTGGGCTGTCGCGGCGAAACGCCCCAGTGCTTTGAAGAGACCTACAGCCTGCTCCAGTCGCTCCCCATCACCCAGCTCCACGTGTTCCCCTATTCCGAACGCCCCGGCACCGCCGCACTCAGAATACCCTATGTGGTCACGGAGAAAGACAAGAAGCAGCGCAGCAAACGGCTGCTGGAACTCTCAGACCAGAAGACCCGCGACTTCTATCAGAGCCATGCGGGCCAGACGGCTGAGGTGCTCTTCGAGAAGGCCACGCGTGGCCGGGCCATGCACGGCTTCACCCGCAACTACGTTCGCGTCGAGCTGTCGGCAGCCCAAGCACGTCCTGAGTACGACAACCAGCTCGTCACCGTCAGGCTGGGCACCCTCAACCACGACGGCACCGCGATGAACGTCGAACTATGAATTATGAACTATGAATAAGGTCGCAATAGTCATTCTTAACTGGAACGGAGCGCGCATGCTCCGGCAGTATCTTCCCAGCGTGCTTCAGTATTCGCGTGACGAGGCTACCGTCTACGTGGCCGACAACGCCTCGACCGACGACAGTCTGCAGGTGCTCCGCGTGTACTTCCCCGAATGCCACATCATCCTCTTAGAGAAGAACTGGGGTTTTGCCGAGGGCTACAACAAAGCCTTGAGCCAGATAGACGCCAGCTACTACCTGCTGCTCAACAGCGATGTAGAGGCTACCCACCACTGGCTGACGCCTATGGTCGAGCTGATGGATGCCCACCCCGAAATTGCTGCCTGCCAGCCGAAGCTGCTCTCTGCCACCCATCGCGACCGCTTCGAGTATGCCGGAGCCTCCGGCGGCTACATCGACCGCTACGGCTATCCTTTCTGCCGTGGTCGCCTCTTCGAGACGGTAGAAGCCGACAACGGACAGTATGACTATCAAGCCGACGTTCACTGGGCCACAGGAGCTGCCCTCCTCGTGCGCGCCCGTATATATAAAGAGGTGGGCGGCCTCGATGGTCGCTTCTTTGCCCACAACGAGGAGATAGACCTCTGCTGGCGCATGCGCCTACGTGGCTACAGGGTGGTCTGCGTACCCGATTCCCACGTGTACCATCTCGGAGGCGGCACCCTGCCGAAGAGCAACCCCATGAAGACCTACCTGAACTTCCGCAACAACCTCACCATGCTCTACAAGTGCCTGCCCGATGCCGAGCTGCGCCGCGTGATGCGCATACGCTGGCTGCTCGACTATCTGGCAGCCTGCCAGATGCTCGTGCTGAAGCACAGCTGGGCCGACTTCCTGGCCGTCTGCCGTGGGCGCAGGGACTTCAAGCGATGGCGCAAGGAGTTCGAGGCCGACCGCCAGGCCATCCAGTCGCAGCGCGTCGCCGCCGCCACGCCAGACCGCAGTCCCTTCTCCCTGCTCTGGCAGTACTACGTGAAAGGGCGCAAGCGCTTCTCCGACCTGCCGGCGGAAATGGAAAAATGAATATTTCCCCCTTTTTCGTTTGCATAATCATGCACTTTGAGGCTTTACGTAGACACGCTCGCAATTCAGCATGAATTACGACGCAATTCAGCATGAATTGTCGGGTAATTCAGCATGAATTGAAGCGTAATTCATGCTGAATTATAACACATTGTAAATCAGCCGTTTAGAGATTCCGTTAAAGTGAATAATTATTCATGGCTAATTGCTCCTTAATAGCCCATTCGCGAGGTGTCAACCCCCTTCTTCTTCTTCTCCTTGAAGTTGCCGATGCGGTAGACGGCGGTGAGTGATACGCTGGCGTAGTTCATCCAGACGCGCATGGCGTAGTCCTGGCAGCCAAGCGTTGAGCGGGTGTTGGCATAGCCGTTGAAGATGTTCGTGCCGTTGGCGATGACGCTCCACTTGCCATTGTCGGATGTCCAGCGGAGCGAGGCGTTCAGATAGAACAGCGGGTCTATGTCGTAGACACCCTGTATGGCCTTCGTCTGGAAGAAGGGATTGAGGATGAGCTGAATATTGTGCCGCTGAGACAGCTTGGCAACGGCAGTGGCGCCAAGGATGCCCGAAAGGCAGGTGCGGTCGATGGGCAGGTCGAAGAAATGGTTGCTCTTGTCGTGGCGGTAGAGGGCTGTGGCCGTCAGATTGCCGTTGAGCCAGCTGCCTGCACTGAACTGCGCCGAGGCCTGCAGGCCGTAGTAGTTGGAGTAGTCGAAGTTGGTTTCTTTCATCACGACGGCCATGCGGTCGGAGGGCTGGTAGGCCATTTGCACGAAATAGTCGGGCTCCAACTCCGCAAAAGCTGTAAATGTGTATTTCCGGTTCAGCTGCCACATCAGGTTCACCTCGTACTTCGACATGGGCTTCAGGTCGGGATTGCCCCAAATCTCGCTGTAGGCCGAAGCATAGTAGATGCTGCTCATGGTGCTCCAATAGGTAGGGTAGACGGCCTCGCTGCTGAACGAGAGGTTGAGCATGTTCTTGGCATCGACGTTCCACATGGCGTTGAACTGTGGGTAGATGCGCCATTCGTTCCACTTGTTGGCATGGTATTGCTCGGCAGTCACCGAGGCATCAAGATGAAGCGACTTGCCCACCTGCTTGCTCAGCCCTGCATAGCCGTTCACGATGCGCTCGTCGTAGTCAACATGCGATGTGGCGTCGGGAAGAGAATGGCGGTTCTCGTCGAGCGTGGTCTGATAGCTGTTGTTGTTGGCAAACTGAGCCTTGCCGCCATAGCTCAGTTCCCAGCCTTTTGGCAGCGAGTGGGTCTGATCGGCAGTGAAGAGCCATTTGCTCACCTTCTGGCGACTGTCTACATAGAGGTTGCGGCTCGTCTCATTGAGTTGGCCGTCAAGGTTTTGCGTTCGGGGTTCCTGATAGTTGGTATAGGAAATGCCGAGCTGTAGGCCAAACGGCGTCGAATAGTTTGCATCCACGTTGTGCAGGTATTCATGCTGATGGGAGTTCTGTGTAGACTGTGCCGTTCCTGTAGTAGTATTGGTGGAACGTGTAGAGTTCCATTGGCCCGTATAAGCCGCGGTCAGACGGTGGTTGTCGGCAAAGGCGTAGTCGATGCCGACGTGGTATTCATGGTCGATGCCCTCGCTGCGGTTGCGGGTCTTGTCGCTGTAGGGCATGCGCTGGCCGTTAAGGGGATGGTTGGCTTCATGTTCCACCTGACCATAGCCTGTGCCGTTGGTGTAAGTGTAAGTCAGGTCTATGCTTAGTTTGCCGTGGTTGTAGATGACACTGGGTCCCCAGTATCCCGTTCTATATTTGTTCTGCCGCCATCCCCACATCATTTGTCCCGAGAGCTGGTTCGTTCCGGTGAAGTCTTTCGTCACAATGTTGATGGCCATGCCGCGCACATGGTATTTCGCAGGAGCAGAAGGCATCACTTCGGCTTTGGCCAGCATGGCAGCAGGCATCTGCTTCAGCCGTTCAATGATTCGTTCTGCACTGAGAGTCGTTGGCTTGCCGTTGATGATAAGCGTTACGGTGTTGCCTGCAAACGACAGGCCGCCTTCGCTCTCGGTCACACCGGGAATGCGCGTCAAAGCTTCATAGGCATTGTCGGCAGGGATGACTTCCAGTAGCTGCGGAATATTGTAGGTCAGGCGTCCGTTCTCTGCCTTGACTATCATACGCTCGCCTTTCACTTGTACGCCGTTGATGGTATAAATCTCTGGCTGTAGGCATATCGTGCCTGCGTATTCCTTGTCGCAGAGCTTGTAGAGGGTCTTGTAGCCTATATAGGATATGCGGGCAAGGACGCTTTCCTGCTCGTATGGGACGGCAAAGTAGCCGCTCTCGTTCGATACGCCGCCACTAAGCAGGGTGGAGTCGGCTGGATTGAGCAGGGCAATATTGGCGTAGGCCACTGGCCGTTCCTGCTCGTCGATGATGGTACCCGTCAGGTGGCGGTTGGTCTTGTGGATACACTCCACGAAGATTTTCTTTTCTTTCGGGTTGCTCTTGTCAACGGTCATGCGGATGGGGTAGAAGCCAATCATCTGCTGGATGGCGTCGGGCAGCGACTTGCGCTCGATGGTCGTGGTGATGCGGAAGTCCTCTAACTCGTCATAGAGAAAATAGAGCGTGTAGTCGCCCGGTAGCTGGCTCAGCTCGCGGAGGGCATCGGAGAGCGACACGTCGTGGTATTTGCAATTTACGTATTTTCGGTTTACTATTTGCTGTGCCTGTGTGCTGACAGTCAGCAGCAAGGCAAGGAAGGCCAGTGCTATATGTCTGTTCATGGTGGCTGATTATTCTACGGTGATTTGGTTATCCCTTACGGTGACGTGCAGACGCTCAAAGTGGTTTAGGTCGCTGACCACCTTCTCTATCTCTTGCCGTGGGTTCCAAACGAAATGGAAGCGCAGTTGGCGGGCCTCGTCGTTTAGGAATCTGAGTTCAACGCCGTAATGTGCGGCTATCTCTTGCAGCATCTTTTCAAGAGCAATGTTGTCGTAGATAATGGGCAGAACGGTAGCTGTATCAGTCGTGAGCGTATCGGCAGGAAGGGCAGCCTTGTGCGAATTAGGTATTTGTGTGTCCTGAGCGGAATACTGCAGATCGTTCCCAATATTTCGCACAATATGAATCGTGGCAAAGGCGATGCCAGATATAAGGAGAATGCCGATGAAGGAGGCTGCCATTTTCATCCATTGGCGGTTCAAAGGCTTGGGATAGTGCTTCTCTTCAAACCGCTGCCATGCAGCTCGTGCGTCTGCAGACTGCTTCGCCTGCTTGTGGGCGTAGCCCTGCTTGGCTGCTACCATCAGCCGGTAGGCCTCGCGAGTATTCTCGTCGCTGTTGACGATGTCGTAGATTTCCTGCTCGGAATATGCATCGGGGTTGTCGAGCATTTCTAATAGTCGGGTAATGTTTGTATTTGTTTCCATAGCTGCTGTTTTTTTAATGCCTATAATACTCTCTGATAACTTGGACAGACTGGCTGAGATACTTGAAGACAGTCTTGAGGTTCATGTGCTGTTGTTGGGCAATCTCCTTCAGCGTTAGCCCCTCTTCGAAGCGCAGGCGGAACAGGGTGCGGTGAGGCTCTGCTAATTGGCTGTCGGCATAGTCGCAGACGGCATCTACCGCATCCATCCTCTCCTCGAAGAACTGCAAGTCTGTTTCGGCTTCTACGGAATAGAGGCTTTTCACCCGCTGGGCCATGCTCTTCTGTCTGATGCGGTTCACGCAACCGTTGCGCACGGCCGCCATCAGATAGGCTCTCACCTTGTCCTCGGCAGGTAGGATGTCTCTTTCCATCAGTCGCACAAATACGTCCTGCACCGTGTCTTCGGCCTCTTCGTTGGCATACAGCAAAGTCTTAGCCAAACGAATCATCTCGCTGTAGTGCTGGCAGAAGATTGCTTCCAATTCTTTTTTTGTCATAATCTTATCTCTGGTACGCTTCCCCCCTGTTAGGGAGTCACTAAATGTCGGTCGTCCTCATGTCTTTTCGTCGTTCTCTTTTCGAGACCGCTCTACTATAGAGACAATTCAGAGAGCCTTTTTTCTACGGAAGAACCCATTTATTTTGCTCCTCCTCGCATTTTTTTTGGCGCAAAGATACGAAAAGTTTCGCAAAGTACAACCTCCGACCCTGCATAGAAGTGTGCATGGATGCCGTTTGGAAACAAGGTGTACTTCAAAGAGTGCTAACTGAAGTCGGAATAGCAACACTACGAAAACGAGCGAGAGCCGAGACCGCATCTCTGTGCAATCCCGGCTCTCGCCCTTCTGTTCTTCCTTCTGTTTATGTCATCCTGTGCCTCGCCTCCCAAGCAGCAATTCCCCGACGAGGGGCTGTTCAATGGTGCCCGGCTTTTGCCGCTATCATGCTGCGTCCGTCTGCCGTGACCCACGACATGAACGCCACGTCAAACGCCTTCTGGCACTGGGTGCTACAGTTCTTGCTGAAATCATTACTCAGTCCGAGCACCCTGGCCTCTGGCCATCGCCTCCAGATCGTCTTGTAGTCGATGCCGTTCCATGGATTGGCCATCATGATGAGCGTCGGCTCATAGCCGGATGCAATCTTCCTGATGTTCTCTAATAGCGTGTTCACGGTTATCAGCACCACCCGT